>NZ_JBHJUV010000003.1:130711-286648 GCF_042268025.1 Streptomyces sp. NPDC056161 | reverse complement strand
CCCGCGCCCCTTCCGGGGCGCGCCTGGGCCTCCGCTCCACTGCGGGCAACGGTCCGACGGGGTGCCCAGGCCGCACCGCCGCGGGGGACACGGGGGCATCGGTCCGCGGCTTGTCCGTGGCTGGGCGCGCGGTTCCCCGCGCCCCTTTCGGGGCGCCGGCCTGGCCGGGGCTGGTCAGAGGCGTACGTGGAGGTAGTAGAACCGTGTCGTCTGTGCCGTGTTCTGGTTGTCGTCGCTGACCAGCAGGATCTTCAGGCCGGTGCGGTCCCGGCCGGTGATCGTCATGCCCTCGATGTTGTCGAGGAGGGGGTTGGGCTGGGGCTGCTTGGCGGTGGCGCCCAGGGACGGGCAGGTGACCAGGTCCGCCAGCAGGATCTTGCGGATCGGCCGCACGCCGGGCCCGACGGTCAGGTTCTCCACGCCGCTGACGTCCGTGGCGTGCCGGGGTTCTGCCAGGTAGAGGCGGACGGTGTTGCCGACGCCCGCGGTGAAGCCGCGCTCCAGGACCAGCAGCCGACCGTCCGGGGTCGCCTGCACCTCGGGCACGCCCAGCCCGGGGTCGGTCCGGTAGGCGTACTGCGCCGAGAGGCGGAAGTGGCCGTCCTTCGTCCGCTGCCAGGTCTGGAAGCGGACGGTGTCGGCGGCGTCGCCGGAGAGCGCGCCCTCCATGGCGGCGAGCAGGGTACGGCCGCCGGGCAGCAGGGTCAGGCCCTCGAAGGTCTGGTTGGCCATGGCGCGGCCCGCCGGGGCGACCCGCAGGGCGGACGGGACCGGCAGCCGGTCGAGGATCCGGCCGTCGCGGGAGTAGCGGCGTACGGACGGCTCGGTCTCGGAGGTGACCAGCCGGGTCCCGTCGCCGTCCACGACCAGGCCCTCGGAGTCCAGCGCGGCGCCCTTCTCGTCGGCGAGCGGGACGGCCGACGCCGGCCGGAGGGTCGTCGCGTCCAGCCCGAACAGCGTGGAGCGGTCGGAGAGGG
Organism: Streptomyces sp. NPDC056161; assembly: GCF_042268025.1. NCBI lineage: Bacteria > Bacillati > Actinomycetota > Actinomycetes > Kitasatosporales > Streptomycetaceae > Streptomyces > Streptomyces sp. NPDC056161. Next base: position 285,671 of record NZ_JBHJUV010000003.1, on the reverse strand, counting down.
CGGCGAGGGAGCCGTCGAGGTCCACGGCGAGCGCGGAGAGGTTGCCGACGAACGTCCCGTCGTACGTCGTCTTGTCGAGCGCGTCCGAGAAGCGGTCGATGGACACGGCGGGCGAGCAGGCGCCGCCCGCCGCGGGGACGGCCGCCTCGGCGGTCCCCGCGACGGTGAGGCAGGTGGCCGCTCCCAGCGCGGCGGTGAACGTGGCGAGTACGGTTCGCATGCGCGCGGGCGTCACCGTAGAACAGATCGGTGACACCGTGGGGGACCCGCCGAACGCTCAACTTCCGGCCGCGGCAAGGTCCTTGTGGATGGCCTTGGCGACGCCCTGGATGGTGCTGATGCCGTAGTTCATGGTGCTGTTGCCGTGGGTCAGCACGGTGATCATGTAGTTGTGGCGACCGCCGGTGAACGTGCCCACGCTGTGCACCCGCCAGCCGTGCGTGGACCGTTGCAGCCAGCCGTTCTTGACGTGCGTGGCGACACCGGAGGGCGCGCCGTACGGGGTGCCCCAGCGCTGGGAGGAGACGACCTGGCCCATCAGCTTGGTGATGTAGGCACGGGAGTTGTCGCTGAGCACGCTGTTCTTGGCGGTGATCAGCGACAGCAGCTTCTGCTCGTCGGTCACGTTGATCTGGGTCAGGCCCCAGTAGCCGTTCGCGCCCGGCGTGGTCCGCGTCATCTTCGCGGCGGCCAGGAAGCCCTTGATCTTCGTCAGGCCGAGCTGTTTCCACAGCTTGCTGGTCGCGTCGTTGTCCGACTTGGTGATCATGGCCTTGGTGAGGGTGGCCTCACGGTCGGTCAGGTAGCGGTTGTGCTTCTTCGCGTCCCACAGCAGCGTGGCGAGGACGGTGACCTTGACCACGCTGGCGGAGTCATAGGCGGTGGTGGACCGCAGGGTGCAGGTCGTCTTGGAGGTGCGGTCGTAGAGACCGACGGCGATGGTGCCGTTGCGGCCGGCGACGGCCGCCGTGATGTCCTTCTTCAACTTGGCGGCGAGGCCCGCCTTGGCCGACGTACAACTGACCGTGGGCGTGGCCGCGGCGGCGGCCGGAGCGGCGGCGACGATGCCCGGGAGGAGCAGCGCGGCACCGACGCCGGCGGCCCGGACCGTGGCGCGGCTGGGTATCCAGTAAGTCATGTACCTGTTGACTCACGGATTCACCCGAAAGGTTGCACGGGTGGGCTCACCGGTGACAAAAGAGCGAAAGCCTTCACGCGTCGCCCCTTCGGCGTCCTGTGACTTTTCACAGGACTTCTCACCGGGCTTCTCAGCGGACTTCTCACAGGAAGAGGCAAGGCGGGGCACAGCGTCCGCCCACGCCCGCTGTGCACGATGCGCCGGTGACCTCAGCCACCGATCCACTCCCCCACCCGACCGTCGCCTCTGACCGGCCGCCGGCCCACCGGCACGCGGTGCCCCGGGCGGCGCGGCCCCGCTGGTCGCTCCCCACACTGATCGCGATCATGGTCCTGGCGGCGGTGCTCTACTCCTGGAACCTCTCCGCGTCCGGCCTCAACAGCTTCTACAGCGCGGCCGTGCTGAGCGGCACGGAGAGCTGGAAGTCCTGGTTCTTCGGCTCGTTGGACGCGGGCAACTTCCTCACCGTCGACAAACCGCCCCTCGCGCTCATGGTCATGGGCCTGTCCTGCCGCGTCCTCGGCTACGGCACCTGGCAGATGATGGCGCCGATGATCGTGGCCGCGCTGGCGACGATCTGGATCCTGCACTCCTGCGTGCGGCGGGTGTGGGGCCACGCGGCGGCCACCGTGGCCGCGCTGGTCCTGGCGCTGACCCCGATCACCGTCGCCATCAACCGCGACAACAACCCCGACACCCTGCTGCTCCTGCTGATGGTCGGCGGCGCGGCGCTGGCGCTGCGCGCGGTCCGTGGCGGCAGGCTGCTGCCGCTGCTGGGCTCGGCGGTCTGCTTCGGCCTCGCGTTCAACACGAAGATGCTCCAGGGCTACATCGCCCTGCCCGCCGTCTTCGCGGTCTATCTCTACGCGGCCCGGCCCGCGTTGGTGAAGCGGCTGGTCAACCTGGCGCTGGCGGCCGTGGTGCTGGCCGTCTCCAGTCTCTGGTGGGCGGTGGCGGTCTCCCTGGTCCCCGCGTCCGAACGGCCGTACGTCGGCGGCTCCACGGACGGCACCGCCTGGAACCTGATCATGGGCTACAACGGCCTCGGCCGGGTCTTCGGCGGCGACGACAACATGGGCGGCGGAGGCGGGGGCGGAGGCGGCGCCGGGGGCGGCTTCTCCGGCGCGGCGGGGCTCGGCCGGATGTTCAACGACATCCTCGGCGGCCAGATCTCCTGGCTGCTGCCGTTCTCCGCGGTCGCGCTCTGCGCCGGTCTGCTGCTGTGCGGACGCGCCCCGCGCACCGACCCGACCCGCGCCGCGCTGGTGCTGTGGGGCGGCTGGACCGTGCTGCACTTCGTGACCTTCAGCCTGGCCGAGGGCACCATGCACCCGTACTACACGACCGCCCTCGCACCCGGCATCGCGGCGCTGTGCGCGGGCGGCGGGACGATGCTGCTGCGGGCGTTCCGCACCGACCGGCGCTGGGCCTGGGTGCTGCCCGCGGCCCTCGCGCTGACCGGGATCTGGGCGATCGTGCTGCTGCGCCGGGCGACCGGCTGGCAGACCTGGCTGTGGCCGACGGTCGGCGTGCTCATGGCGGCGGGGATCGTGGGCCTGTTCGTCTTCCGCGACGGCAGGCGGGTACGGCTGCTGGCGGCCTCCGTGGCCGCGGCGGTGGTCGCGGCGGTGGCGGGCCCGGCCGCGTACGCCTGGTCGGTGCCCACCGGCTCGGGCGGCGGCATGGGCGGGACGAACCCGACGGCGGGCCCCGCCACGGGCGGCCGGTTCGGCGGCGGGCAGGGCGGCGGACCGGGTGGCGGCGGCCGGGGCGGCTTCGGCGGCAACGGAGGCAGCGGCAGCGGGGATCCGGGGAACGCGGAGCTGCCCCGGCAGGGCGGTGCGGACGCCGAGGCGGGCGCCGACTCCCCGGGCGGGGGTTTCCCCGAAGGGGGCTTCCCGGGCCGCGGCGAGGGCGGCGCGACCGACGGCGGTGACATGCGCGGCGGCGAGTTGCCGGGCGGCGGTTTCCCCGGCGGAGGCGGCGCGGAGGCGGGCGGCGAGCCGCCGAGCGACGCGGCCGGCGCCGGCGGGGGTGCGGGCGGCATGGGCGGCCGGGGCGGTACCGACCCCGGGCTGATCTCGTACCTGGAGAAACACCAGGACGGCGCCACCTGGCTGCTCGCGGTGGCCAATTCGCAGACCGCGTCCCAGCTCATCGTGAGCAGCGGCCGGCCGGTCATCTCCATGTGGGGCTGGACCGGCACCGACAAGGCGATGACGCTCGACAAGCTCAAGGAGCTGGTGACGAAGGGCGAGCTGCACTACGTCCAGCTCGGCGGCGGTGGCATGGGCGGCGGCCTGGGCGGGGGCAGCACCCTGAGCACCGAGGTCACCCAGTGGGTGCAGAAGCACGGCACGGCGGTACCGGAGAGCGCGTACAGCTCGTCGAAGCCGTCCGGCACTTCTGAGACGTCCGGCACTTCTGAGACGTCCGGCACTTCTGAGACGTCCGGCTCGTCGTCGGACGCGTCCGACTCGTCGAGCGCGTCGAAGTCATCGGGCTCGTCGACGGTCTACCGGCTGGACCCGTCGGACGTGAGCTGACCCGGCCCGTCCACGAACGGCTCCCGGCTCCCCTCCTGGTGTGCTTGAACGACTAATTCGCTCACACCGGTGACGCCGATCTTGCACCCGGGCGTGTCCCGGTGCCCGGACCGGAGCATGGAGGCGCCTCGGCCCCTTCGCCGAGGCGCCCCAACTCGCCTTTACGGAGAGCTATATGAAGCTTCGTTCGTGGTCCGTCGCCGCCGCCCTCGCGCTGACGGCCCTGGTCGCGCCCGCTCAGGCCGCCTCCGCCCAGGCCGCCGCCCCGTCCTGTCCCGACGGATCGGTGTGTTTCTGGAGCAGCGAGGGCTTCGGCGGTTCCTACTGGGAGTGGACGTCCCGCAGTGGCTACCGCGACATGCCGCCCAGCCTGCACGACCACGTCGGCTCCTTCGTCGCGAGCGCCCGCGCCTGCTTCATCAACTGGTCGCCGGTCGAGAAGCGGGACGTGTACAACGGCGACTGGCGCTCGAAGTACCTCGGTGACTTCGGCGGCCGTATCGACGGTGTGGGGCCGGGCGCCTGCTGACCCACGACGCCGGCCACCGGCCCACCGGCGTCGTCGGCCCGGCCCGTCGGCGTCAGCCGAGGCGCGTCGGCGTCGTAGGCACATCGACGTCGTAGGCGCATCCACGTCGTAGGCGCATCCACGTCGTCAGCCGAGGTGCGTCGGCGCGAACATCCGCAGTACCGCGGGCAGCACGACCACCGACGGGCCCGGTGACGCCAGCGCGTCCGCCAGGTCCGCCGCCAGGGCCCCGGGCGTGGTCCGCACCCCCGGGACCCCGAAGGACGCGGCCAGCGCCACATAGTCGGGGCGGGTCAGCTCCGTCGCCGTGGCCCGGCCGAACGCGTCGGTCATGTACTCGCGCAGAATGCCGTAGCCGCCGTCGTCGACGATCAGCCAGGTGACGTTCAGGTCGTACTGGCGGGCCGTCGCCAGCTCGGCGATCGAGTACAGCGCGCCGCCGTCGCCCGACACCGCCAGCACCGGGCGGGTCGGGTCGGCGGCGGCCGCGCCGAGCGCCGCCGGGAAGCCGTAGCCGAGGCCGCCGGAGCCCTGCGCCGAGTGCATGGCGTTCGGGGCCTGGGCGTCGAAGGCCGACCAGGCCCAGTAGGCCAGGATCGTCATGTCCCAGAAGGACGGCGCACCGGGCGGCAGGGCCCGCCGGACCGACGCCAGCACCTCCTGTTCCAGGGTGAGTTCCTGGGCCGCGATGCGATCGGCGACCTTGGCGAGCAGGGCCCGTACCCGTTCCGGTGCCGTCTCGTCCGTGCGCTCGTCCACCGTCTCCAGCAGTGCCTGGAGGGCGAGCCGGGCGTCCGCGTGGATGCCCAGGGCGGGGTGGTTGGACTCCAGCTTGCCGAGGTCGGCCTCGATCTGGATCACCCGGCCGCGCGGCGCGAACGTGTGGTAGTTGGACGACAGTTCGCCGAGTCCCGAGCCGACGACCAGCAGGACGTCCGCGTCCGCCAGGAACTCCGTGGTGTGCCGGTCCTCCAGCCAGGACCGGAGGGACAGCGGATGCTCCCACGGGAACGCGCCCTTGCCGCCGTAGGTCGTCACGACCGGGGCGGCCAGCCGTTCGGCCAGCCGCCGCAGCTTGCCGGACGCGTCCGCCCGGACCACTCCCCCGCCGGCGATGATCGCCGGCCGGGCGGCGCGCGAGAGCAGGTCGGCGGCCAGGGCGGTCAGTTCGGGGCGCGGCGGCAGTTCGTCCGGGGTCGCGTCCATCGCCGTCACGACCGGCAGGGCCGTCTCCGCCAGCAGCACGTCCTCGGGGATCTCCACCCACACCGGACCGTGCGGGGCGGTCAGCGCCGACTTCCACGCGGCGGCGAGGGCGGACGGGATCTGGGACTGGGCGCGGACGGTGTGCACCGACTTCACCACACCGCGGAACGAGGCCGCCTGGTCCGGCAGTTCGTGCAGATACCCGTGGCGCCCGCCGCCCAGCCCCGCCGTCGGGATCTGGCTGCTGACGGCGAGGACGGGGGCCGAGGCCGCCGCCGCCTCCTGGAGCGCGGCCAGCGAGGTCAGCGCGCCCGGCCCCGTCGACAGCAGCAGGGGCGCGGCCTCGCCGGTGATCCGGCCGTACGCGTCCGCCGCGAAACCGGCGTTGTTCTCCACCCGCAGGCCGATGTAGCGCAGGTCGAAGCGGCGCAGCGCGTCGAAGACACCGAGGGCGTGCTGGCCGGGCAGGCCGAACACGGTGGTCGCGCCGAGCCCGGCCAGGGTCTCCACGACCAGGTCGCCGCCGTTGCGGCCGGGAGGAGGGGCGAGGGCCGCCGCCGTCTGCGCGGGGGTCGGGCGGAGTACCAGGTCGTGGTCGTGCGTCACTGGGGCTCGGTCTCCTGGGAGGGGTGCGGGGGGTACGGGGGGTACGGGAGGGCCGGGGTCACGCGGTGCGGTCCGCCGCGATCCTGCGGGTCATCAGGGTGGTCAGCTCGTACGCCGTGTGGGCGGCGGCGACAGCGGTGATCTCGGCGTGGTCGTAGGCGGGCGCCACCTCGACGACGTCCGCCGACACCAGGTTGCAGGACGCCAGGCCGCGCAGGATCTCCAGCAGCTCGCGGGAGGTCAGGCCGCCCGCCTCGGGGGTGCCGGTGCCGGGCGCGTGGGCCGGGTCGAGGCAGTCGATGTCGATGGAGACGTACAACGGCCGGTCGCCGATGCGCTGCCGCAGTTGGTCGGCGACCTCGTCGGCGCCGCGCCGGTAGACGTCCGCGGAGGTGACGATGCCGAAGCCCATCTTCTGGTCGTCGCTGAGGTCCTGCTTGCCGTAGAGCGGGCCGCGGATGCCGACGTGGGAGAGGGCCGACGTGTCGAGGACGCCCTCCTCGACGGCCCGCCGGAACGGGGTGCCGTGGGTGTACTCGGCGCCGAAGTAGGTGTCCCAGGTGTCCAGGTGGGCGTCGAAGTGGAGCAGTGCGACCGGGCCGTGCCGCCTGGCGACCGAGCGCAGCAGCGGCAGCGCGATGGTGTGGTCGCCGCCGAGGGTGACGAGCCGGGCGCCGGTGCCGAGCAGTTCGTCGGCCGCCGCCTCGACGGTCGCCACCGCCTCGCCGATGTGGAACGGGTTCACGGCGATGTCGCCGGCGTCCGCGACCTGGGCGAGCGCGAAGGGCGAGGCGTCCTGGGCCGGGTTGTAGGGGCGCAGCAGCCGGGACGCCTCACGGATGGCGTTGCCGCCGAACCGGGCGCCCGGCCGGTAGGAGACACCGGAGTCGAACGGCACGCCCACGACGGCGACGTCGGCGGCGGGAACCTCGTCCAGGCGGGGCAGCCGGGCGAAGGTCGCGGGGCCCGCGTAGCGCGGGATGCGGGAGGAGTCGACGGGCCCGCGGGGCGTCTCGGTGCCGCTCATGGTGAAATGCCTTCTTTCTTGCGCTTGTTCGCGCATGTACTGCTTCCGGACGACTCTAGTGGTGGGCCGGTGCGGGTGCGGAGGGGAGTTCGGGGGTCCGTCCGGCGAGGCGTTCGCGCCAGGCGGCCAGGACGGCGGCGTCGGTCGGCTTCGTCAGCAGCGAGACGACGACGTAGACGGCGAGGGAGGACAGCAGGCCGTAGTAGACGGGTTCGTTGGCGAGGATGCCGAAGGAGGCCATCAGGCCGATGACCGCGAGGCCACCGACCAGCACCGAGGCGAGGGCGCCCTGTACGGTGCCGCGCTTCCACAGCAGTCCGCCGAGGACGGGGACGAGCAGCCCGCCGACGAGCAGGTTGTAGGCGACGGTCAGGGCCTCGACGACGTCGTTGAGCGCGATGGCCGTGGCGATCACGCCGACGCCCATGATCAGGATGAACGCGCGGTTGCCGGTGACCTCGTCGCGCGCGTCCCCGCCCGGTACGGCCGCGTCGTGCCCGTCGTGCGTGCCGTGCCCGCCGTGCCCGTGGTGCGCGTCGTGCGTGCCGTGCCCGTCGTGCGCGTCCACTTGGTGGCGTACCCCCCGTACCCCCTGGGGGCGCAGCACGCCCCGCAGCCGGGACCAGATGTCGTTGTTGGCGACGGTGGCGCAGGCGATCAGCGCGCCGGACGAGGTGGACATCACGGCGGCCAGCGCGGCGGCCAGCACCAGCCCGCGCACACCGATCGGGAGTTCGTCCTTGACGATGGTGGCGAAGGCGTCGTCCGGGCTGCCCAGCCGGGGGTAGAGCACCTTGGCCGCGGTGCCGATGACGGCTCCCGCGAGGGCGTAGACGAGGCAGTAGGTGCCCGCCACCGTGCCGCCCCACCTGGCGGTCCGGTCGCTGCGGGCGGTGAAGACGCGCTGCCAGATGTCCTGCCCGATGAGCATGCCGAAGGTGTAGATCAGGACGTAGGTGAAGATCGTCTCGCCGCCGATGCCCAGCGGGTCGAAGTAACCGGTGGGCAGCTCGGCCTTCATCTCGGCGAAGCCGCCCGCCTTCACGACCGCGACGGGCAGCAGGAGGAGCAGCACACCGACGGTCTTGACGACGAACTGCACCATGTCGGTGAGCGTGATGGACCACATGCCGCCGAGGGTGGAGTAGGCGACCACGATCGTGCCGCCGATGACGATCGCGACGGTGCGGTTCAGGTCGAAGAGGACGTCGAAGATCGTGGCGTACGCGATGGTCGACGTCACCGCGAGCATCAGCGTGTACGCCCACATGACCACGCCCGTGACGACGCCGGCCCGGCCGCCGTAGCGCAGGTCGAGCATCTCGGAGACGGTGTAGACCTTCAGGCGGGCGATGCGGGCGGAGAAGAACACGCTCAGCGCGAGCAGACCGAGCCCGATGGTGAGGACCATCCAGGCGCCGGACAGGCCGTACTTGTAGCCGAGGCCCACGCCGCCGATGGTGGAGGCGCCGCCGAGGACGATGGCCGCCATGGTGCCGGAGTACATCGCGGGCCCGAGGCGGCGGCCGGCCACCAGGAACTCGCTCTTGGACCTGGCGCGGCGCATGCCCCACCAGCCCATGGCCAGCATGCCGACGAGATAGACGGCGATCACGGTGTAGTCGACGGCCATGTGGGGGCTCTCCTTCGCGCACGGTCGGGGGCGTGTCGTGCAGGGACGCGTCGTGCGGAGACGGTCGGGTTCTCCGGGACGTGGGGCTTCCGGGGAACGGGGACGCCGGCAGCGGATCGCGGGGACATCCGCCCGTACCCGCGACTGCCGGTCCGGACCGACATTAGGTGGCCGGAAAGCAACTGCGAAGTGTACGTTTCATCCATTCGAGCGAGGCCGGATGGAAGGAACGCACACCATGCCGGACACGCCCGCACCAGCCGCACCACCCGTCCCGCCCACCCCACCGGTACCGCTGACGGCGCTGCTGGCCCGGGAGGACCTGGCCCTGCGGCAGATCGCCGGACCGTCGGGCGACGGGGTCGTCGTCCACTGGGCGCACACCTCGGAGATGTCCGACCCGTACCCGTACCTGCTCGGCGGCGAGCTGCTGCTGACCGCGGGCGTGCACGTCCCCACGGCGGCGGGCCCGCACCGCGGTGCCGCCGGCCGGGGGAAGCCGGCTGCGGCGGACCGCCTCGCCGGCTACTTCGACGACTACGTCGCCCGGATCGTGGCGGCGGGCGGCGCGGCGCTGGGCTTCGGTGTCGCCCCGGTCCACGACACGGTCCCGCGGGCCCTGGTCGCGGCCTGCGAGACCGCCGGCCTGCCGCTGGTCGAGGTCCCGCCGCGGACGACCTTCTCGGCCGTGGCGCGGGCGGTCTGGCAGCTGATGGCCCAGGCCCGGCTGGCGGAACTGCGCCGGGTCACGGAGGCCCAGCGGAGCCTGGCGTCCGCCGCCGCCCGCCCCGACCCCGTCCCCGCGGTGCTGCGCCGCCTGGCCCGGCACCTGGGCGGCCGTGCGGTCCTGTACGGGCCCGACGGCACGGAGGTGGCCGCCGCCGGCCGGGCCGGGGAGGACGGCGTGCGCCCGGCACTGGACCGGCTGACCCGGGTCGTACGGCCGCTCGCCGCCGCCCGCCCGCCCTCGGACCCCGCACAGCCCGGTCCGGGGCCGAGCGCCCGGGTCCCCGGGCCGGGCCACTGGCCCGCGCCCGCCGCCCCGGCCACCGCGGACCGGGTGCGCGCGGCGGGGGCGCCCCCCTCGGCCGCCACGGACCCGGAGCCCGCCGACCGACCCCGCGACACCGCCGCCGGACGCGACGACGCCACCGAACCCGCGGACACCGGAACACCCACGGACACCGGAACACCCACGGAGACCGAAGCGCCCACGGGCACCGGAACGCACGTGGACGCCGCAGCGCATACGGACCCCGAAGCACCCACAGCCACCGGAACACCCGCGGGCCCCGAAGCACCCACAGCCACCGAAACCCACGCGGACCCCGGAGCGCACCCGGACCCCGAAGCACACCCGGCCCCCAAAACACACCCGGCCCCCAAAACACACCCGGACCCCGGAGCGCACCCGGTCCTCCCAGGGCCCGCCCGTCCCGGTCCCGCCACCGCCGCCGACACCCTGGGCGGCACCCATCTCGCCGCCTACGCCCTCGGGAACGGGCAGGGCTTCGTACTCGCGGTCGCCGCACCGCGGCGGGAGGCCGGGGACCACACCATCGCCTCCGTGGCCGCCGTCCTGTTGTCCCTGCTCACCGCGGAGCACCGCGGCGGCGCCGGGGCGGCGCGTTCCTCGGCGCTCGTCCGGCTGCTGCTCGGCGCCGCACCGGACGACGTGGCACCGCTGCTGGGTGCGGGACGGTGGACGGTCGTGCACGCCGCCCGCGCACAGGCCCGTCCACCGTCCCGGGTGCCGGACGCGGCCGCCGCGGCCGCGCTGGGAGCGGCGCTGGGTTCGACGCTGGTCGACCTCGCCGGTGACGTCGTACGGGTGCTCGTGCCGGCCGGCCGCGAACCCGCCCCGCAACCCGGCTGGACCCTCGGGGTCAGCGCCCCCGCCACCCCGTCGAGGTGGCCGTCCGCCGACGCCCAGGCGGCCCGCGCCCTGGCCCGCGCCCGCGCCACCCGCGGCGCGCTGGTCCGCCACACCGGCCGCCCCGGGCTGGACGGGCTGGTCGCGCCGGACACGGCGGAGGAGTTCGCCCGCGCGCTGCTGGCGCCGCTCACCGGCCGGCCCGCGCTCGCCGAGACCCTGCGCACCTGGCTGTCCCTGCACGGCAGTTGGGACCGCACCGCGGTCGCGCTGGCCGTGCACCGCAACACGGTGCGGCAGCGGATCGGCCGGTGCGCCTCCCTTCTCGGCACCGACCTCGACGACCCCGATGTCCGCATGGAGCTCTGGTTCGCGCTGAAGCAGCCGGAGCACCCGTGAGTGACCCGCGTCCCAGCGGGCGATACGCAGGGCGAACCGCACCACCCGCTGCCCCACAATGGGGGGCATGCCGATACCCGGGACACCCAGCCGTGCCGAGCTAGTCGACCATCTCGTGCGCACCCGTATCGCGGGCGACGTCGCCACTCCCCGCGAGAACAACCTCTCCCACTACCGCAAGCTGTCGAACGGCGACCGCAACTTCTGGCTCGGCCTTGAGCTCGGCGACCGCTGGCAGGACGAGCAGGACGTGCTCGCGGTGATGGCGGAGCGGGTCGGTGTCAACGACGACGCCGAGTACCGGTACGGACAGGACACCATCGACCCCGAGCTGACGGTCGACGCCCTGGACCGGCTGGCGCTGCGGCTGCGCAAGGCGGCCGACGGCGGGCAGCGGGTGCTGTTCGCGACGGGCCACCCGGGCGGCCTGCTCGACGTGCACCGGGCCACGGCCGCCGCACTGCGCGCCGCCGGCTGCGAGATCGTGGTGATTCCGGACGGACTGCGGACGGACGAGGGGTACGTCATGCAGTTCGCGGACGTGGCCGTCCTGGAGCACGGGGCCACGCTCTGGCACACCCACTCCGGTGAGCCGATGCGGGCGATCCTGACGGGACTTGAGCACGCGGAGCGCCCGCTGCCCGACCTGGTCGTCGCCGACCACGGCTGGGCCGGGTACGCGGCACAGCACGGCGTCGACTCCGTCGGGTACGCGGACTGCAACGATCCGGCCCTGTTCCTCGCCGAGTCGGAGGGCACGCTCCAGGTGGCGGTGCCGCTCGACGACCACGTCCTCAGCCCGCGCCACTACGACCCGATGACGGCCTATCTGCTGGCCACGGCGGGCCTGGGCGAGGGCGACTGACGGACCGGCGTCCCGTCACACCGCGATGTGCGGCCCCACAGGGGAGCCGCGCATCACGCCGTTGTCCGTACCGGGTCGGCGTCCGCCGCCATCGCACCTCGGGCGACGGCCGTCGGCGGGCCGCCGGCGGGTGCCGCTGCCGGGGTCACGGCCGGGGTCGGCCCCTGCCGACCGGCGCACCGTACCCGCCGTACCCGCCGTACCCGCCGTACCCGCCGCACCCGCCGCACGGCTCCGGCCCTCAGAGACCCATGTCCTTCGCGATGATCGACTTCATGATCTCGCTGGTGCCGCCGTAGATGCGGTTGACCCGGTTGTCCGCGTACAGGCGGGCGATCGGGTACTCGTTCATGTAGCCGTAGCCGCCGTGCAGCTGGAGGCAGCGGTCGATGACGCGGTGCGCGACCTCGGTGCAGAACAGCTTGGCGCTCGCGGCCTCGGCCGGGGTCAGCTCGCCCGCGTCCAGCGCCTCCAGGGCACGGTCGGCGACCGCCTCGGCGGCGTCCACCTCGGCCTGGCAGGCGGCCAGCTCGAACTTGGTGTTCTGGAAGTGGGCGACCGGCTTGCCGAAGACGGTCCGCTCCTGGACGTACTGCTTGGCGAACCGGACGGCGGCCTTGGCCTGCGCGTACGCGCCGAAGGCGATGCCCCAGCGCTCGGAGGGCAGGTTCGCGCCCAGGTAGGAGAAGCCCTTGTTCTCCTCGCCGAGCAGGTCCTCGGCGGGGACCTCGACGTCGACGAAGGCCAGCTCGGCGGTGTCGGAGGTGCGCAGGCCGAGCTTGTCCAGCTTGCGCCCGACGGAGTAGCCCTCGGCCTTGGTGTCCACGGCGAACAGGGAGATGCCGAAGCGGCGGTCGTCGGCGGTGGGCGCGGCGGTGCGGGCGCAGACGATGACGCGGTCGGCGTGGACGCCGCCGGTGATGAAGGTCTTGGCGCCGTTGAGGACGTAGTGCGTGCCGTCGGCGGAGAGCTTGGCGGTGGTCTTCATGCCCGCGAGGTCGGAGCCGGTGCCCGGCTCGGTCATCGCGATGGCCCACATCTCCTCGCCGGTGACGAACTTCGGCAGGTAGCGCTTCTTCTGCTCGTCGCCGGCGAGCATCTTGATGTACGGCAGGCCGAGCAGCGTGTGCACGCCGGAACCGCCGAAGGCGACGCCCGCGCGGGCGGTCTCCTCGTACTGGATCGCCTCGAACTTGTGGGTCTCGAAGCCCGCGCCGCCGAACTCCTCCGGGACGTTGATGCCGAACAGGCCCAGCTCGCCGAGCTTGAGGTAGAACTCGCGCGGGGCCTGGCCGACGGCGAACCACTCGTCGTACACCGGCACGACCTCGGCCTCGATGAAGGCGCGAAGGGTCTCCCGGAACGCCTCGTGATCCTCGTTGAACACCGTACGGCGCACCGTCGGCCCCTCTCCGCGCCAAAACCGGCGCCGCACTCGCGGATGTGACTGCTCGCCGCAAGGGTTTCTCCGACCGACGGGTACGGCCCGCGCGCACCCCACACGGCTAAGCGCTTGCTCACCACCGTACCGGCCGGTAGGGAGGCCGTCCAGAGGCGGCCACCCGTAACCCTCGTCACGCACGACGGCGGGGCCGCCGGGCGCCGCACGCCCGCCCCCGCACCGCGAGCCCTGCCCCCGCCCCCGCCCGCCCAGTCCGTCAGTCCGTCCCCGCCGCGGCGAACGCCCCCCGGGCCATCCGGTGCAGCAGCCCGGCCGTGGCGCCGCGGCCGGGCAGGGTGCCCGCGCGGCCGAGGTGCGGCGTGGAGTTCAGGAGGCCGAAGACCGAGTGGACGGCCGAGCGGGCCGACGGCTCGGACAGCCCCGGGTAGACCTCGCGCACGACCTCCACCCACAGCTCGACGTACTGCCGCTGGAACTGGCGGACGAGCTTGCGGTCGGACTCGCGCAGGCGGTCGAGTTCGCGGTCGTGGAGGGTGATCAGGGGGCGGTCGTCCAGGGCGAAGTCGATGTGGCCCTCGATCAGGGAGTCCAGCAGCGCGTCCGGGTTCCCGGACGCCTCGGACACCCGCCGCCGCCCGCCGGTCAGCAGCTGCCCGCTGATCCCGACCAGCAGCTCCGCGAGCATCGCGTCCTTGCCGCTGAAGTGCCGGTACAGCCCCGGTCCGCTGATGCCGACCGCGGCACCTATCTCGTCCACCCCGACGCCGTGGAAGCCGCGCTCGGCGAACAGCCGGGCGGCCTCCTTGAGGATCTGCTCGCGGCGGGTGGGGGCGCCGGTTCTGGTGACCATGCCGGCAATTGTAGACAGGGCGGTTAGCGGTCGTTAACCTGAAGGAGTGCGTTAACGCTCATTAACAGGATGAGGGGATCGCGGGATGGATCAGGCACCGGAGCTGACGAGCGCGGAGGACCCCGCGTCGGCGGCCTGGCGGGCCAACGAGGAGGCGCACCGCGCGCTCGTCGAGGAGTTGCGCGGCAAGCTGGCCGCGGCCCGGCTCGGCGGCGGCGAGCGGGCCCGCGCCCGGCACACCGCGCGCGGCAAGCTGCTGCCGCGGGACCGGGTCGACACGCTCCTCGACCGCGGCTCGCCCTTCCTGGAACTGGCCCCCCTCGCCGCCGACGGGATGTACGGCGGGCAGGCACCGGCCGCCGGTGTCATCGCCGGGATCGGCCGGGTCAGCGGGCGGGAGTGCGTGATCGTCGCGAACGACGCCACCGTCAAGGGCGGCACGTACTACCCGATGACGGTGAAGAAGCACCTGCGGGCGCAGGAGGTCGCGCTGGAGAACCGGCTGCCCTGCGTCTACCTCGTCGACTCCGGCGGCGCCTTCCTGCCGATGCAGGACGAGGTGTTCCCGGACCGCGAGCACTTCGGCCGGATCTTCTACAACCAGGCGCGGATGTCGGCGGCGGGAATCCCGCAGATCGCCGCCGTCCTCGGGTCCTGCACCGCGGGCGGTGCCTACGTCCCGGCGATGAGCGACGAGGCCGTGATCGTCCGGGGCCAGGGGACGATCTTCCTCGGCGGTCCCCCGCTGGTGAAGGCCGCCACCGGGGAGGTGGTCACGGCCGAGGAGCTGGGCGGCGGGGAGGTGCACTCCAGGATCTCCGGCGTCACCGACCACCTCGCCGAGGACGACGCACACGCCCTGCGGATCGTCCGCACCATCGCCGCCACGCTCCCCGCGCGCGGGCCGCTGCCCTGGGACGTCCGGCCGGCCGTGGAACCGAAGGTGGACCCGTACGGGCTGTACGGCGCGGTGCCGGTCGACCCCCGAACCCCCTACGACGTCCGCGAGATCATCGCGCGCGTGGTCGACGGTTCGCGGTTCGCCGAGTTCAAGGCGGAGTTCGGGCAGACCCTGGTCACCGGCTTCGCCCGGATCCACGGCCACCCGGTGGGGATCGTCGCCAACAACGGCATCCTGTTCTCCGAGTCGGCCCAGAAGGGCGCCCACTTCATCGAGCTGTGCGACCAGCGCGGGATCCCGCTGGTGTTCCTCCAGAACATCTCCGGCTTCATGGTCGGCAGGGACTACGAGGCGGGTGGCATCGCCAAGCACGGCGCCAAGATGGTCACCGCCGTCGCCTGCACGCGCGTGCCCAAGCTGACCGTGGTGGTGGGCGGCTCGTACGGCGCGGGGAACTACTCCATGTGCGGCCGGGCCTACTCCCCCCGCTTCCTGTGGATGTGGCCGGGCGCCAAGATCTCCGTCATGGGCGGGGAGCAGGCCGCCTCCGTCCTCGCCACCGTCAAGCGGGACCAGTCCCAGGCCCGGGGCGAGTCCTGGCCCGCCGAGGAGGAGGAAGCCTTCAAGGCCCCGATCCGGCAGCAGTACGAGCAGCAGGGCAACGCCTACTACGCCACCGCCCGGCTCTGGGACGACGGTGTGATCGACCCGCTGGAGACCCGGCAGGTGCTGGGTCTGGCCCTGACCGCCTGCGCGAACGCCCCGCTGGGCGAGCCGCGGTTCGGCGTCTTCCGGATGTGAGGGGAACCAAGAAGATGCCTCAGACACCTCAGCTGCCCCAGCCGATGTTCGACACGGTCCTGGTGGCCAACCGCGGCGAGATCGCCGTACGGGTCATCCGCACGCTGCGCGCGCTGGGCGTGCGCTCGGTGGCGGTGTTCTCCGACGCGGACACCGACGCGCGGCACGTGCGGGAGGCCGACACGGCGGTGCGGCTCGGTCCGGCGCCCGCGGCCGACAGCTACCTGTCCGTGGAGCGGCTCCTCGACGCCGCCGCCCGCACCGGCGCGCAGGCCGTCCACCCCGGGTACGGCTTCCTCGCGGAGAACGCGGGCTTCGCGCGCGCCTGCGCGGAGGCGGGACTGGTGTTCATCGGGCCGCCCGCGGACGCCATCGCCCTCATGGGGGACAAGATCCGCGCCAAGGAGACGGTGCGGGCGGCCGGGGTGCCGGTCGTCCCCGGCTCCACCGGAAGCGGACTCGACGACGCCGAACTGGCCGAGGCCGCCCGCCGGATCGGGCTGCCGGTGCTGCTGAAGCCCTCGGCGGGCGGCGGCGGCAAGGGCATGCGCCTGGTGCGGGCGGCGGACGCGCTCGCGGAGGAGATCGCCGCCGCCCGGCGTGCGGCCCGTGCCTCCTTCGGCGACGACACGCTGCTGGTGGAGCGCTGGATCGAGCGGCCCCGGCACATCGAGATCCAGGTCCTGGCCGACGCGCACGGCAACGTGATCCACCTCGGCGAGCGCGAGTGCTCGCTGCAACGCCGGCACCAGAAGGTCGTCGAGGAGGCGCCGAGCGTGCTCCTCGACGAGGGGACCCGGGCCGCGATGGGCGCGGCGGCCGTGCAGGCGGCCCGCTCCTGCGGCTACCTAGGCGCGGGCACGGTGGAGTTCATCGTGCCGGGCGGCGACCCCGCGTCGTACTACTTCATGGAGATGAACACCCGGCTCCAGGTGGAGCACCCGGTCACCGAGCTGGTCACCGGGCTCGACCTGGTGGAGTGGCAACTGCGGGTCGCGGCGGGCGAGCGGCTGCCGCTCGCGCAGGAGGAGGTCCGGCTGACCGGGCACGCGATCGAGGCCCGGATCTGCGCGGAGGACCCGGCACGCGGGTTCCTGCCGTCGGGCGGCACCGTGCTGCGGCTGCGGGAACCGGGGGGCGCGTGGGAGTCCCCGCTGTCGCCGCGGGCCGGCGGACAGTCCGGGGTGCGCACCGACTCGGGGCTCAGCGAGGGCACCGAGGTCGGCAGCCGCTACGACCCGATGCTGTCCAAGGTGATCGCGTACGGCCCGGACCGGGCCACCGCGCTGCGCAGGCTGCGGGCGGCCCTGGCGGAGACGGTCGTCCTGGGCGTGCCGGTCAACGCCGGGTTCCTGCGTCGGCTGCTGGCCCATCCGGCGGTCGTGGCGGGCGAGCTGGACACGGGTCTGGTCGAGCGGGTGGTGGACGACCTGGCATCGGACGAGGTGCCGGCGGAGGTCTACGTGGCGGCGGCGCTGCTGCGCCAGGCGGCGCTGTCCCCGGGTGGTTCCGGCGCCCTGGGCGCCGCCCCCGGGACCGGGCCGGACGGCTGGGCGGACCCGTTCGCCGCCGCGGACGGCTGGCGGCTGGGCGGCGAACGGGCCTGGGCGGTGCACCATCTGCGGGTGCCGGGGCACGAACCGGTCGCGGTGCGCGTGCGCCGCACCCCGGACGGCGGGAGCGAGGTGCTGCCGGAGGGGGCCGCGACGCCACTGCGGGCGGACGCGGGCCCGCCGCCGCGGGCGGAGCGGGGCGAGGACCGGTTCACCGTGCGGCTCGACGGCGTGGTGCACACCTTCGCCGCGCTGCCGGACGGCAGCCGGCTGGGCCGGGACGGCGACGCCTGGGAGGTGCGCGACCACGATCCGGTGGCCGCGTCGCTGACCCGGGGCGCGCACTCGGGCGCGGACTCGCTGACCGCGCCCATGCCGGGCACGGTCACCGTGGTGAAGGTCGCCGTCGGCGACGAGGTGACCGCGGGCCAGAGCCTGCTGGTGGTGGAGGCGATGAAGATGGAGCACGTCATCTCCGCCCCGCACCCGGGCACCGTCACCGAACTGGACGTACGGCCCGGCAGCACGGTCGCCATGGACCAGGTGCTGGCCGTCGTCGCACCGCACGAGGAGGCGGAGCAATGACCGCACCGGGACTCCCGATGGTGGTACCCGCGCAGGACCTGCCCCAGCGGGTGCGGATCCACGAGGTCGGCCCGCGCGACGGGCTGCAGAACGAGAAGTCGGCCGTGCCGACCGCGGTCAAGGCCGAGTTCGTCCACCGGCTCGCCGACGCCGGCCTGACCACCGTCGAGGCGACGAGCTTCGTACACCCCGCATGGGTGCCCCAACTGGCCGACGCGGAGCAGTTGTTCCCGCTGCTCCGCGACCTGACCGAGGTCGCGCTCCCGGTGCTGGTGCCGAACCGGCGCGGCCTGGACCGGGCGCTGGCGCTCGGTGCCCGCCGGATCGCGGTGTTCGCCAGCGCCACCGAGTCCTTCGCGAAGGCCAACCTCAACCGCACGCTGGACGACTCCCTCGCGGTGTTCGACCCGGTGGTGCGGCACGCGAAGGACGAGGGCGTGCACGTGCGCGGCTACGTCTCGATGTGCTTCGGCGACCCGTGGGAGGGCGCGGTCCCCCTCCACCAGGTCGTACGGGTGTGCCGGGCGCTGCGGGACATGGGCTGCGACGAGCTGAGCCTGGGCGACACGATCGGCGTCGCGACCCCGGGCCACGTCCTGGAACTGCTCGCCGCGCTCAACGAGGAGGGCGTGCCGACGAACGCCATCGGTGTGCACTTCCACGACACCTACGGCCAGGCGCTCGCCAACACCTATGCGGCACTGGAACACGGCGTGACGACCGTCGACGCCTCCGCCGGCGGCCTCGGCGGCTGCCCGTACGCCAGGTCCGCCACCGGCAACCTCGCCACCGAGGACCTGGTGTGGATGCTCCAGGGCCTCGGCATCGAGACCGGGGTCGACCTCGGCCGGCTCACCGCCACCAGCGTGTGGATGGCCGAACACCTGGGCCGCCCGAGCCCGTCCCGCACCGTCCGCGCCCTCTCCCACAAGGAGCAGTGAGCAGCCCTCTCCCACAAGGAGCAGTGATCAGCATGGACCACCGTCTCACCCCCGAGTTGGAGGAACTCCGCCGCACGGTGGAGGAGTTCGCGCACGACGTCGTGGCGCCGAAGATCGGCGACTACTACGAGCGGCACGAGTTCCCGTACGAGATCGTCCGCGAGATGGGCCGCATGGGTCTGTTCGGGCTGCCGTTCCCGGAGGAGTACGGCGGCATGGGCGGCGACTACCTGGCGCTCGGCCTGGCCCTGGAGGAACTGGCCCGGGTGGACTCGTCCGTGGCCATCACGCTGGAGGCCGGGGTCTCGCTGGGCGCGATGCCGATCCACCTGTTCGGGACCGAGGAGCAGAAGCGCGCGTGGCTGCCGCGGCTGTGTTCGGGCGAGATCCTGGGCGCGTTCGGGCTCACGGAGCCGGACGGCGGCTCGGACGCGGGCGCGACCCGGACGACGGCCCGGCTGGACGCGGACACCGGGGAATGGGTGATCAACGGCACGAAGTGCTTCATCACCAACTCCGGTACGGACATCACGGGTCTGGTGACGGTGACCGCGGTGACCGGCCGCAAGCCGGACGGGAAGCCGCTGATCTCCGCGATCGTCGTGCCGTCCGGCACCCCGGGCTTCACGGTCGCGCCGCCGTACTCGAAGGTCGGCTGGAACGCCTCGGACACCCGTGAGCTGTCCTTCGCGGACGTCCGGGTCCCCGCGGCCAACCTGCTCGGCGAGCAGGGCCGCGGCTACGCGCAGTTCCTGCGGATCCTCGACGAGGGCCGGATCGCCATCGCGGCGCTGGCCACCGGCCTCGCGCAGGGCTGTGTGGACGAGTCGGTGAAGTACGCCAAGGAACGGCACGCGTTCGGGCGGCCGATCGGCGCCAACCAGGCCGTCCAGTTCAAGATCGCCGACATGGAGATGAAGGCCCACACCGCCCGGCTCGCCTGGCGGGACGCGGCTTCCCGGCTGGTGGCGGGCGAGCCGTTCAAGAAGGAGGCGGCGCTGGCCAAGCTGTACTCGTCGACGATCGCCGTGGACAACGCCCGGGACGCCACCCAGATCCACGGCGGCTACGGCTTCATGAACGAGTACCCGGTGGCCCGGATGTGGCGCGACTCCAAGATCCTGGAGATCGGCGAGGGCACCAGTGAGGTACAGCGGATGCTGATCGCGCGGGAGCTGGGGTTGACGGGCTGACTCCACCGCCCGCCTTCGGGCCGGTACGGCTCGTACGGCTCGTACGAGCTGATCAGGACGCCCGTCTCGCGCAGCCGCTCCAGGCTCTGGCGGTAGGGGGACGGGCGGCCTGGGAGGAGTTCGCCATGCTGACTGCGGGCAGGGGCGGCCTCCACTCAGAGCGCGGCCCGGCGCTCATGGCCTTACGTCCGGCCGGATGCCCTGAATTACCAAGGGGGAGCCATGGATGCTGGGGTCCATCGGCCGGACGCGGCGCCTGAATCCAGAGTGATCCGCTCGCGTTGCCGCAGGTAGTGAGAGGTGCTCGCCCCTCGTGGGCGGTGTGGCCGCCCCCGGCGGGCGGCGGGCACGCCCCCGCTTCGGGGTTTGACCGCGTGCCGGGGCAGGCAGGCAATCGTTGGCCATCACAGGCGGCGCAACCCGGTGCCGCCGTGTGTCCGCGGGGGAGGCAACTGAGATCCCGGCCGGAACAGCAAGCCAGTCAGGTCCATGACGTCTCCTGCGGAAGAGCCCTGCGTGAGAGAGCACTGGGCCGGGCCGGCTCACCCGACCCCGTGCCGCAGTGCCTGGTCGCGGTCATCTCCGCCGAGATCGAGTCCCAATGCGGCCACCGCCGCCTCAAGTGCCGCCGCCTGGCGGTGGGATGGACCGTCGCCCAAGCCGTCGTCGCCGCCCACCAACTCGTCGAGGACGAGAACCTGGCCGAGGTGGGACTGTCGGAGCGGTCCTGGAAGGACTGGGAAGCCGGCGGCCTGCCCAGCCCCGAGTACCAGGACCTGTTGTGCCGCCTGTTCGCCACCAACCCCTTGAAGTGTTCTCCCGGCTGGAGCCGGGAGATTCCTACCTACCTTGCGGTGGCGGGCTTGACGCGACGAGCGCGCCTGACGACTGCCCTCCCGGCAGCCGGGACGAGCGCGTGGCCCGTCCGGTACAGGTGCAAGATGTTGCGGGCTGCGTTCCAGTCGGCGTTGTCCGACCAGCCGCAGTCCGGGTTCTTGCACACGAACACGGCCTGGCTCTCCCGGCTGCCCGGGGTGGTGAACCCGCAGGCGGAGCAGCGCAGGGAGGTGCCGGGGGCGGGAACATGGTGCAGGGTGCCGCCATAGCGGGCAGTCTTGTACGTCAGCATCGTCACCGTGCGGCCCCATGCCTCTTGGCTGATGGACCGGTTCAGACCGGACTTCTGCGCGACGTTCTTCCCTGGCTCCTCGATGGTGCCCTTGGCGCTCTTGGTCATGTTCGTGATGTCCAGCTTTTCCACCACGATCGCGCCGTATGTACGGGCGAGGGCCGTGGTGGTCTGGTGCTGCCAGTCGGTTGCCCTGCGCTTGGCTTTCGCGCGGAGGCTCGCCATCTGGTCGTATGTCTTCGCGAGCCGGCTGGACGTCTTCTGTCCGGGCTTGCGGAAGCTCTTGCGGTGCGCGGCTCGGCGTTCCAGCCGGAGCAGCCTGGCTTTCTCGTCGGCGTTGAGCCACTTGTCCCGGTCCGACTTGCCCTCCGGGAGCCGGGCGGGTCGGCCGTGGTCGAAGTGGTTGCCGTCGGAGAGGGCGAGCGGCAGGCTGACGCCGCAGTCGATGCCTACGTCCGGGCCCTGGTGCGGGTCGGATGCGGCTTCGAGTGTCTGGATCCGGAAGGCGATGTGCCAGCCGAGCGCGTCCTTGATGAGGCGGGCGCCGGTGATCCGGTTGTCGGAGGTCGCGTGCTTGCCTGCCGGCAGGTCTTTGGTCCAGCGGAACCGGACGCGACCGACCTTGGGGATGCTGGCCATGCCCCAGCGGCGGTGCACGCGGGTGATCTGGAGGTCGCGGCCCTGCGGGATGTCCACGGACATCACCGACCGGAAGCGGCCCTTGAAGCCGGGTTCGCCGGCGCGGCCGTCCCAGCAGTTCTTCCATGCCTGGAAGTACGTCTTCAGGACAGCCTGCGATGCCTGCGCGGGGAGGACGGTGAGGAAGCCGACCTCTTTGCGGGCCTGGCGTATCGCCGCGTCGGCGGCGGCCAGGGTGCGCTTGTCCTTCGGGAGCATCGTCCACCAGGCGTGCAGGCAGTTCCACATGGTGCGGGCCGCGTGCGCCTGGGCCTCTATGAGCTGGATCTGCGCAGGGTCGGGCGCCAGTCGGGCACGGTGCCCGAACTGCCGCTTCTCCAAAGCGCGTTCGCTGCTCACGCGATCACTGTACCATTTGGTTTATGTCACCGCGATGGGCCCCGAACCCCGATGTACGCACTGGTCGTTACGTCGTCTGCAACCTTCATGTTCACTTGGTTTTCGTAACGAAGTACAGGCGCAGAGCGTTCACCGACGAGATGCTGAGGCGCTGCGAGGAGATCATGCGCGAGGTCTGCACCGACTTCGAAGCCGAGCTGAAGCAGTTCAACGGCGAGGACGACCACGTGCATCTCCTGGTGCACTACCCGCCCAAGGTCCAGCTCTCCAAACTGGTCAACTCGCTGAAGGGCGTCAGCTCCCGGTACCTACGCCAGGAGTACTCCAGCCACGTCCGCCGGTTCCTGTGGGGCGGCCACTTCTGGTCCGGCTCGTACTTCGCCGGAAGCTGCGGCGGGGCACCGCCGACCATGGTGAAGCAGTACATCGAGAACCAGCGGCGCCCCACATGACCAGGCCGGCCTCAACAGTGCGGATCCATGCGCATCGCTGAGGCCAGAGCGGACCCGAGACGTGCTTCACCTCCGCCCTGAAGGACGGAGCACTGCACAAGATCAAAGGTAGAGCTGGGTCTCGCCCGCGACTACTCACCGGCCCCCGCAGCGGACGGGGCCAGTCCGCTTTGGAGCGGGAACGGCTCCGATGGAACACTTCCCGAAGGGGAAGCGGCCCGAGCGAGTGCGGGCTCGCGGACCTTCACGGAGGTGGAGGCAACGAAGCGTCGCGACGCGGTGAAGCTCGCCGGACTGGCCATGGCCGCCCCGGCTGCCGCCGCCCAGATCCTCCAGCAGGCCGCCGCCGAAGCCATGGAGTTCACCCGGCAGGCCGAGGCGACCTCGCTCGGTTCGGGAACCCTGGACCATCTCGACCTCGCGGTCACCGAGTTCAATCGCGCGTACTCGCTCAAGCCGCCGAAGGCCGTCTTCGACGCGGTGATGGACTACCGGCGCAAGGTCGACGCCCTTCTGAAGGGCCGACACACCCACCGGCAGAAACGTGAACTGCTGGCGTTCGCCGGCTGGCTGTCCGAACTCTTGGCGTGGCTCGCCCACGACCTCGGGGACGCCCGCACCGGGCTGGCGTTCACCACCGACGCGTTCGTCCACGGACAGCAGGCCGGACACGGCCAGCTGTGCGCGTGGGCGATGGACGCCTCCGCCTCCATCAACCTGTATGAGCAACGGCCCGGCAAGGCCCGTAACGCGGCTCTCAAGGGCCTCATCGAGGCCCCGGCCACCCATCCGCTGACCGTGCGGCTGCATGCCCAGGCCGCCCGCGCGGCAGCCGCAGACGGCGACGCGGACGGCTTTACCACCGCCTTCCAGGCCGCCGAGGACGCCCACCGGCTCCTGCCGCCCCGCTCACCCCGCCGCTTCGGCCTGGACGTGCTGCCCCTGGCCGACTACGCGCTCACCTCGTATCCAGCCACCTCCTTCATCTGGCTGGGCCAAGCCGACAAAGCCCGGCACCACGCTGAACAGGCACTGTCAACCTATGAAGCGGCCCCCGCGGCATCACGGTCCCCGAGCAGGGAGGCCATCGCCCGCATCGACCTGGCCCTCTCCCATGCCCTCCTCGGCGACCCCGACGACGCCGTTGCGCTGGGCCACCAAGCCCTCGACTCCACCCGCGTCGTCGACTCCGTCCGCCACCGGGCCGGCGACCTCACCTCGCTCCTGAATCGCCGCTATCCCCACCATGCGGCCGTCGAAAGCCTGCGCGAACGGCTGGCCGCCGCCGACGCTGCCGCCCGACCGGCCCTGCCCCCCACATCAACCAGAGCGTGAAGGACAACCTCGATGACCACCAAGCCGCCCGCCGAGCACGCGCTCAACATCCGCAAGCCCTACTTCGACCTGATCGCCGCCGGAACCAAGACCATCGAAGTCCGCGTCGGCTATGGCAAGATCCGCAAGATGGCCGCCGGGGACACCCTGCGGTTCAACTCCGGTGACGACACCCTGACCACCCGCATCACTGCCCTGAACGAGTACAAGTCCTTCGAGGAGATGCTCGACGCCGAGGACAACACCGCCATCGGCGAACCGGGCATGACCACCAATGAGCTGCTGGCCGCCTGCCGCGGCATCTACCCGCCCGAGAAAGAAGCCCTCGGCGCCTTCGCCATCCACCTCGACCGCCAGGCATGATTTGCCCCCCCCTTGCCACGCGGCTACGGCCGACGTACCGCCCACGTGTCTGCTGTTGGCCGTCCTCGCCGGACGGCATCAAGTCAGGGCAAACGGCCCCCCTTCGTGGGCACCACGGAGGGGGGCCGTTCTCATGCCCTCCAGCAGACGGCACAGGACGCGACGAGGCGATTGCGGGACAAGGAGCAAGCGGCCACGGAGTATCCGGGAAACCCCTTGGGAAGGCCATGAGGTTAGGCTAACCTAATCTCGACCCCGGTCCCGTGACCCCCAGCCCGAAAGCAGAGCACACCCATGTCCAACGCCAGACCCGCCCGCCTCTCCCGCCGTGGACTGCTCGCCACCGGCGGTGCCCTCGGACTCGGTGCCGCGCTCGCGGCCTGCGGCGACGGCGACAAGAAAAGCGGCGGGTCGGGCGGCGCCACGGCGGCCGCGGCCGGCCCCTGGACCTTCAAGGACGACCGCGGACAGACCGTCAAGGCCGACAAGGTCCCGTCGAACATCGTCGCGTTCGTCGGGGTCGCCGCCGCGCTGTACGACTACGGCGTCCAGTGCAAGGGTGTCTTCGGCCCGACCACGACCAAGGACGGCAAGGCCGACGTCCAGGCCGGCGACCTGGACGTCGCGAAGGTGACCGTCCTCGGCAACGCGTGGGGCCAGTTCAACATCGAGAAGTACGCCTCGCTCGGCCCCGACGTGCTCATCTCCACCCTGTTCGACGACAAGGGCACGCTCTGGTACGTCCCGGAGGAGTCGAAGGACAAGATCGAGGCCGTCGGCGCCCCCACCGTGGGCGTCTCCGTCTACGACCGCCAGCTCACCGAGCCGTTGCAGCGGATGCTCGCGCTGGCGAAGTCGCTGGGCGCGGACACCTCGTCGAGCAAGGTCACCGAGGCCAAGAAGCGGTTCGAGGACGCGGCCGCCCGGCTGCGCGCCGCCGCCAGGGCCAAGCCCGGCATCAAGGTGATGGCCGCCTCCGCGAGCCAGGACCTGTTCTACGTCTCCGGCACCAACCTCTCGATCGACCTGGAGTACTTCAAGGCCCTCGGCGTGAACTTCGTCGAGCCCCCGGAGAAGGCGAAGCCCGGCGGCTGGTTCGAGTCGCTCAGCTGGGAGAACGTCGACAAGTACGCCGCGGACATCATCATGATGGACAACCGCACCTCCGCCATCCAGCCCGCCGACATCACCGAGGCCACCTGGAAGCAGCTCCCGGCGGTCAAGGCGGGCCAGGTCATCGCCCGCAACCCGGAGCCGATCCTGTCCTACGACAAGTGCGTCCCGCTGCTCGACGACCTCGCCGAGGCCATCGAGAAGGCGAAGAAGGTCAGCTGACGCAAGCCGTCGGGAGGGCCACGGCGGCAAGGGAAGCGCGCGGCGGGCCGCGCGGTTCCCGGCGCCCCGCAGGCCCGCCGCCCTCCCGCCCGATGACGCAGGAGCCCTGATGACAACGGCCGTAGCCGCCCCGTACCGCTTCTTCTCCCTCCAGGTCGTACGGACGAGGCGGCTCGGGCCGTCGCTCGTCCGGGTCTGCTTCGCCGGGCCCGGCCTGGCGGACTTCAGGTCCGACGGACGGGACCAGTCCCTGTCGCTGTTCCTGCCGCGGCCCGGCCGGCGAGACCCGGTCGTCCCCCTGGACCTCGGCGACGACTGGTGGCCGGCCTGGCGCGCGCTGCCGGAGGACGTCCGGGCGGTGATGCGCTCGTACACGCTGCGCGCGCTGCGCCGCGACGCACTGGGCCGTACCACCGAGATCGACATCGACTTCGCGCTGCACGGCGTCGTACCGGACGGCTCCGCCGCTCCCGACGGCGCTCAGGCGGGTGAACGGCCGTCACCGCCCGCGGGCCCCGCCTCCCGCTGGGCCGCCGCCGCGCGGCCCGGGGACCGGGTGCTGGTGCTCGGCCCGGTGGTCGCCGACAACCGGGCGATCCGCTTCCGCCCGCCCGAGGACACGGACCTGGTCGTGCTGTGGGGCGACGAGACCGCCGTACCGGCCGCCACGTCCGTACTGGAGTCCCTGCCGGCCGGTCTGCGCGTCCGCGCCTGGTTCGAGGTGCCGCACGCCGGTGACGTGCAGGACGTGCCGACCGAGGCGGACGCGGAGATCACCTGGCTCGTCCGCGACGAGGACTCGCCCGCCGCCGTCGACGTGCTGCGGGCGGCCCGGCTGCCATCGGCGGAGCACCCGTACGTCTGGATCGCGGGCGAGTCGGGCCGGGTGAAGGAGTTGCGCCGGCACTTCGTCGGTGAGCGCGGGATCGACCGCCGACGGGTCACCTTCGTCGGCTACTGGCGCCGGGGGCTGAGCGAGGAGCAGTTCCGCGAGGCGGAGTAACTCCCTTTGAAGTGACGGCAGTCACGGGAGGGACGGGTTTCCGGAATTGCAACTTAGGTTAGCCTTACCTAAGTGGGAATTCGCCCCTCTCCCCGTCCCGCCCGGACCGTCCCCTCGGAGGACCCCGCATGCGCTCGCACCTGCTCAATGACCTCACCGCGGAGCACTACCGCCGCTCCGTGACCGAAGGAGTAGAGCGGGTGGCGGCCAAACTCGCCACCACGGAGCGACCGTTCACCGGCGTCACGGTCGACGCCCTCGCCCCGCGCGTCGAGCGGATCGACCTCGACCGGCCCCTGCACGACACGGCCGCGGCGCTCGACGAGCTGGAGGAGATCTACCTCCGCGACGCGGTCTACTTCCACCACCCCCGCTACCTCGCCCACCTCAACTGCCCGGTGGTCATCCCGGCCGTCGTCGGCGAGGCCGTGCTGTCCGCCGTGAACTCCTCCCTGGACACCTGGGACCAGTCGGCCGGCGGCACCCTCATCGAACGCCGGCTCATCGACTGGACGGCCGCCCGCATCGGCCTCGGCCCGGCCGCCGACGGAGTCTTCACCTCCGGCGGCACCCAGTCCAACCTCCAGGCGCTGCTGCTCGCCCGCGAGGAGGCCAAGACCGGCTCGCTCGGCAGACTGCGCATCCTCGCCTCCGAGGCGAGTCACTTCAGCGTGCAGAAGGCGGCGAAACTGCTGGGCCTCGGCCAGGACGCCGTCATCCCGGTCCCCGTCGACCGGGACAGGCGGATGCGGACCGTCGCCCTCGCCCGCGAACTGGAGCGCTGCGCACAGGACGGCCTCGTCGCGATGGCCGTCGTCGCCACCGCCGGGACCACCGACTTCGGATCCATCGACCCGCTGCCCGAGATCGCCGGACTGTGCGCCCGGTACGGGGTGTGGCTGCACGTGGACGCCGCCTACGGCTGCGGACTGCTCGCCTCCGTCAAGTACCGGGACCGCCTGGCGGGCATCGAACGCGCCGACTCGGTCACCGTCGACTACCACAAGTCCTTCTTCCAGCCGGTGAGTTCATCGGCCGTGCTGGTCCGGGACGCCGCCACACTGCGGCACGCCACCTACCACGCGGACTACCTCAACCCCCGCCGCACCGCACCGGAGCGCGTCCCCAACCAGGTCGACAAGTCCCTCCAGACCACCCGGCGCTTCGACGCCCTCAAGCTGTGGCTGACCCTGCGCACCATGGGCGCCGACGGCATAGGCGAACTCTTCGACGAGGTCTGCGACCTGGCGCGGGACGGCTGGCGGCTGCTGGCCGCCGACCCGCGCTTCGACGTGGTCGTCGAGCCCGCGCTCTCCACCCTGGTCTTCCGCTGCGTCCCGGCGGGCGTCACCGACCCGGCCGAGATCGACCGCGCCAACCTGCACGCCCGCAAGGCGCTGTTCGCCTCCGGTGACGCGGTGGTCGCCGCCACCCGGGTCGACGGCCGCCACTACCTGAAGTTCACCCTGCTCAATCCCGAGACCACGACGGCGGACATCGCCGCCGTCCTCGACCTGATCGCCGGCCACGCCGAGCAGTACCTGGGAGCATCCCTTGACCGCGCGTCCTGACACCCGAAGCAAGACCTACGATTTCGTGGGGATCGGCCTGGGCCCCTTCAACCTCGGCCTCGCCTGCCTCACCGAGCCGATCGCCGAACTCGACGGCGTCTTCCTGGAGGCCAAGCCGGACTTCTCCTGGCACGCCGGGATGTTCCTCGACGGCGCCCACCTCCAGACCCCGTTCATGTCGGACCTGGTCACCCTGGCCGACCCGACCTCGGAGTTCTCCTTCCTCAACTACCTGAAGGAGAAGGGCCGCCTCTACTCCTTCTACATCCGCGAGAACTTCTATCCGCTGCGGGTCGAGTACGACGACTACTGCCGCTGGGCGGCCTCGAAGCTGAGCGGCGTCCGCTTCGGCACGACGGTCACCGAGGTGACGTACGACGACGGGCTGTACACGGCGCACACCCGGGCCGGCGAGACGTTCCGCGCCCGCCACCTGGTCCTCGGCACCGGCACCCCGCCCTACCTCCCCGAGGCGTGCCGGGGCCTCGGCGGCGACCTCCTGCACAACTCCCGCTACCTGGAGCACAAGGAGCGGCTGCTGGCCAAGGAGTCGATCACGCTGGTCGGCAGCGGCCAGTCGGCCGCCGAGATCTACCACGACCTGCTCGGCGGGATCGACGCGCACGGCTACCGGCTGAACTGGGTCACCCGCTCCCCGCGCTTCTTCCCGCTGGAGTACACGAAACTCACCCTGGAGATGACCTCCCCGGAGTACGTCGACTACTACCACGCGCTGCCGGAGGCCACCCGCTACCGCCTCACCGCCCAGCAGAAGGGCCTGTTCAAGGGCATCGACGGGGATCTGATCGACGAGATCTTCGACCTGCTGTACCAGAAGAACCTCGGCGGGCCCGTCCCCACCCGGCTGATCACCAACTCCTCGCTGGAGCAGGCGAGTTACCAGGACGGCCGATACACCCTGACCTTCCGCCAGCAGGAGCAGGGCAAGGACTTCGAGCTGCGCTCGGAGGGCCTCGTCCTCGCCACCGGCTACCGGTACACCGAGCCCGCCTTCCTGAAGCCCGTCCGCGACCGGCTGCGCTACGACACGCAGGGCAACTTCGACGTGGCCCGCAACTACGCCATCGACGTGACCGGCCGGGGCGTCTTCCTGCAGAACGCGGGCGTGCACGCACACAGCATCACCAGCCCCGACCTGGGCATGGGCGCGTACCGCAACAGCTACATCATCCGGGAGCTGCTCGGCACCGAGTACTACCCGGTCGAGAAGACGATCGCGTTCCAGGAGTTTTCGGTATGAACTTCACCTTCCGTCCCCTCGACCCGCTCACGGACGCCGAGTTGCTGCACTCCTGGGTCACCCACCCCAAGGCCGCGTTCTGGATGATGCAGGACGCCGGACTGGAGGACGTCGAGCGCGCCTACATGGAGATCGCGGCCGACGAGCACCACCACGCCCTGCTGGGCCTGCTGGACGGCGAGCCCGCCTTCCTGATGGAGCGCTACGACCCGGCCCACCGGGAACTGGTCGGCCTGTACGAGCCGGAGGCGGGTGACGTCGGCATGCACTTCCTGGTCCCGGCCACGGACACCCCGGTGCACGGCTTCACCCGGGCCGTCATCACCGCCGTTCTCGCGCACCTCTTCGACGACCCGGCGACCCACCGGATCGTGGTCGAACCGGACATACGCAACAAGGCGGTGCACGCGTTGAACGAGGCAGTCGGGTTCCGGCCCGAACGGGAGATCCGCAAGCCGGAGAAGGCGGCGCTGCTGAGCTTCTGCACCCGTGCGCGGTTCGAGGGGGCGGTGGCGGCATGACCCTCGCCGACGCCGTGGCCCACCTCTCCCCCCAGCGCTGGGAGCAGGCCAACCGGCTGCTGGTCCGCAAGGCGCTCGCCGAGTTCGCGCACGAACGCCTGATCACCCCCGAACGGGACGGGGCCGGAGCCGGCGGATACGTCGTGCGCAGCGACGACGGACTGACCCGCTACCGCTTCACCGCGACCCGCCGCGCCCTCGACCACTGGGAGATCGACGCCCACTCGATCACCCGGCACCGCGACGGGGCAGAACTCCCGCTCGCCGCACTGGACTTCTGCATCGAACTGCGGCACGCGCTCGGCCTGAGCGACGAGGTCCTGCCGGTGTACCTGGAGGAGATCTCCGCCACCCTCGCCGGCACCTGCTACAAACTCGCCAAGCCCCCGCTGACCTCCGCGCAACTGGCCCGAGCCGGTTTCCAGGAGATCGAGACCGGCATGACCGAGGGCCACCCCTGCTTCGTCGCCAACAACGGACGGCTCGGCTTCGGCCTCCACGAATACCTGTCGTACGCGCCCGAGACCGCGAGCCCGGTCCGCCTCGTCTGGGTCGCCGCGCACCGCTCCCGGGCGGTCTTCACGGCCGGCGCCGGCATCGAGTACGCGTCCTTCCTGCGGCAGGAGCTGGGCGAGCGGACCGTCGAGCGGTTCGAGCGGCGGCTGACCGACCGGGGCCTGGACCCCGCCGACTACGTCCTCATCCCCGTCCACCCGTGGCAGTGGTGGAACAAGCTCACCGTCACCTTCGCCGCCGAGGTCGCCCGCGAGCACCTGGTCTGCCTGGGCGAGGGCGACGACGCCTACCTCGCCCAGCAGTCCATCCGGACCTTCTTCAACACCAGCCACCCGCACAAGCACTATGTGAAGACGGCGCTGTCCGTCCTCAACATGGGCTTCATGCGCGGCCTGTCCGCCGCCTACATGGCGGCCACCCCGGCGATCAACGACTGGCTGGTCCGGCTGATCGACGACGACCCGGTGCTCAAGGCCACCGGCCTCACCGTCATCCGCGAGCGGGCGGCGGTCGGCTACCGGCACCTGGAGTACGAACAGGCCACGGACCGCCACTCGCCGTACCGCAAGATGCTCGCCGCCCTGTGGCGGGAGAGCCCGGTCCCCGCCCTCCAGGACGGAGAGACGCTGGCCACGATGGCCTCCCTCGCCCATGTCGACCACGAGGGCGCGTCCTTCGCCGGGGCGCTGATCGAGCGGTCGGGGCTGGTGCCCACCCAGTGGCTGCGCCGCTATCTGCGGGCCTACCTCGTGCCGCTGCTGCACAGCTTCTACGCCTATGACCTGGCCTACATGCCGCACGGCGAGAACGTGATCCTGGTGCTGAAGGACGGCGTCGTCCAGCGCGCCGTCTTCAAGGACATCGCCGAGGAGATCGTGGTCATGGACCCGGACGCGGTGCTCCCGCCGGAGGTCGCGCGTATCCGCGTCGACGTCCCCGAGGACACGAAACTCCTGTCGATCTTCACGGACGTCTTCGACTGCTTCTTCCGCTTCGTCGCGGCCGGCCTCGCCGCCGAGGGCGTCCTTACGGAGGAGGACTTCTGGCGGACGGTCGCCGAGGTGGCCCGGGAGTACCAGGACTCGGTGCCCTCGCTCGCCGACAGGTTCCGGCAGTACGACCTGTTCGCGCCCGAGTTCGCCCTGTCCTGCCTCAACCGGCTCCAGCTGCGCGACAACCGGCAGATGCTGGACCTGGCGGATCCCTCGGGCGCGCTCCAGCTCGTCGGCAGCCTGAAGAACCCGCTCGCGGACCTGTGACGCGCCCGCGGGGCACGGCGCCTGGTGGAACAATCGCCGTATGGCGGAAATCCTCCAGAAGGACGGCTCCTGGGTGTTCGACGGCGACGCCCTCCGGCTCACCCCGGGGCGGGACAAGAGCGTCGGCCTGCTCCGCGGGACCCTCGGGGAACTGCTCGTCCCGCTGGAAGCGCTGGCGGGGATCTCGTTCGAGCAGGGCCGCAGGTCGGGCCGGCTGCGGCTGCGGCTGCGCGACGGCGCGGACCCGCTGCTGCACGCCACCGGCGGCCGGCTCGCCGAGCCGCACGACCCGTACCGGCTCGTCGTCGAGCCGGACCGCTACGGCGTCGCCGAGTACTTCACGGACGCGGTCCGGGCCGCGCTGCTGCTGAACCGGGTGCCGGCCGACCCGGTGACCGCCTACCTGCTGCCCGGTCCGCCCGTCCCGCTGTCGGTATCCGCCGGGGACGGCACGGCGGCCTTCGACGGCGAACAGGTCCGCCTGGAGTGGAACTGGAAGACCGAGGACGTCAAGTCCGCCGCCGGGACCCGGACCCTCGCCGTCGGTGACATCACCGGCGTGGAGTGGCAGCCGGCCGCCGGGCTGGAGAACGGGCAGCTGCGCTTCACCGTGCGGGGCGCGGCCGGCCAGGCGCCCGCCAAGTACGACCCGAACGCCGTGGAGCTGTGGGGTTTCAAACGGGACCCGCTGATGGCGCTGGTCGCCGCCGCCGTGCAGGTCCGGCTGCCGCACCCGTCGGCGCCCCAGGACGCCGCGGAGCCGGACGCCGGGCCGCGGTCGTCCGGTGCACCGGGGTCCGGTCCCGGCGCCGCCGACGACCATGACGCGCTGCTGCGGCGGCTGCGCGAACTCGGCGAGCTGCACCGGGACGGGGTGCTCACGGACGAGGAGTTCGGCATGGCGAAGCGGGCGGTTCTCAAACGCATGTGAGGACCGCCCGCACGCCGGTCGGGTGCGTCCCGCCTTCCGGACGCACCCGCCGTCACTTGGCCTTGCGCGCCACGGTGAAGTGGTCGACCTGGTCACCGGTCTCGGCGATGCCGCGCACCGTCAGGGTGGCGTAGCGGCCCTTGCTCGCCGGGGTGACGTCCACCCGCAGGAACGAGTAGTCGAGGTAGCGCA
Source organism: Streptomyces sp. NPDC056161 (assembly GCF_042268025.1). Classification (NCBI taxonomy): domain Bacteria; kingdom Bacillati; phylum Actinomycetota; class Actinomycetes; order Kitasatosporales; family Streptomycetaceae; genus Streptomyces; species Streptomyces sp. NPDC056161. Next base: position 252,717 of record NZ_JBHJUV010000003.1, on the reverse strand, counting down.
CGCGCGACCAGGTGACCGCCTCGTTCTGCTTGCCGTCCTTGGTGTTGATGAAGGAGTCCACGGAGTCGACCTCGTGCTCGTGGCCCTCGTAGGACAGCGGGGCGCTGAACGCGTACAGGCTCCGGCCGGCCGCGCCCGCCGTCACGTAGACGACGCCCTCGGTCTCGGGGTAGGCGGTGCCGCCGATCGGGAGCTTCTTGGTGACGGCGCCCGCCTTGAGGACGTCGGTGCGCTCGTACTGGTGGTTGTGGCCGTTGATGACCAGGTCCACGGTGTACTTCTCGAACAGCGGCACCCACTCGTCCCGCACCCCGCCCTCGGAGGCGTGCGCGGTGGAGGTGCAGTAGGCGCAGTGGTGGAAGAAGACGACGACGAAGTCGATGTCCTTGGCGGCCCGGTACTTCTTCAGCTGGGTCTCCAGCCACTTGGTCTGGGTGCCGCCGGAGATGCCGAGGTTGGCGGGGATCTCGAAGGAGACGTCGTTGGCGTCGAGCGAGATGACCGCGGTGTTGCCGTAGACGAACGAGTAGACGCCCGGCAGGTGCTCCTTGTCGGGGCCGTTGTCCGGCAGGGTCCAGCGGGCGTCCTCGCCGCCGTAGCCGTTGGGCGAGTACCAGGCTTCCATGTCGTGGTTGCCGTACGCGGGCATCCACGGCACGGACTTGGCGACCGACTCGGTCTGGGCGAGGAACTGGTCCCAGACGCGGGAGTCGAAGCCGGTGTCGGCGGTCTTGCCCTGGCCGGCCGGGTCGCCGTAGGCGATGTCACCGGCGTGCAGGTGGAAGGCGGGGTTCTGGCCCAGGATCAGGGCGTTGTTGGCGAGGCCGTGGTAGCCGACGCCCTCGTCGCCGAAGGCGGTGAAGGTGAACGCCTTCTTGCCGACGGGGGCGGTGGTGAAGGTGCCCACGGTGCCCGCGAGGTGCGGCTGGACCGGGTCGAAGCCCTGGTGGCCGACGCCGTAGTAGTAGGTGCTGCCCGGACGCAGGTGGGTCAGCTTGGCGTGGACGTAGTACTGCGTGTGGTCGCCGCTCGCGCCGACACCGGCCGGCGTGTACAGGGTGCGGACCTCGGCGTCGATCTTGCGGGAGAGGTCCCAGGGGTGGGCGCCGATCCGGATGAAGGGCTTCTTGACGGCGACCGGGACCTGCCAGGACACCGTGATCTCGGTGCGCGGGTCGTTGCCGTAGGCGAGGTGCCGGCCGAAGGGGGCGACGTAGGCACCGTCGACGCTCTCGGTGGCGGGAGCGGTCTGCTGGGTCGGGACGGCCGCCTGGGCGACGGCCCCCGGTACGAACGCGCCACCGGCGACCGCGCCGAGCGTGACCGCGCCGCCCCTGATCATCGTGCGCCGCGAGAACCTGGCGCGGAGGTATTCATGCTGCTCGGCCATGCTCATGCGCTCGGCCAGCTTCTCGGGTACGCCCATGCGTGGGATGTCCATGGTGTCTGAAACTTGTCTTCACAAGCGACCGGGCGCAAGACGCCGAATGGACGGTTTGCAAACAGCGCCCCATGAAACTTCCAACAGTTCCAAGTCCACACGCCTGCCCGATATCGGGCAGGATCCTTGCGAAACCGTCGCCGGTACCCCAGGATCTACGGGTGCACGATGAACTGGTCGATCACCTGACACGATCCACGGCGCTCGGCCCCGGCGAGGCGCTGCGGGTGATCCAGGACGTTCTGGCCTTCTTCGACGAGACGACCGAGGACTACGTCCGCCGCCGCCACCGTGAACTCCAGGCTCAGGGCCTGGTGAACGCGGCGATCTTCGAACGGATCGAGGCGGACCTGAAGTACCGGGCGGTGGCGCCGCCCGAGCTGACACTCAGACAGCTGCGGCGCATCGTGTACGGCTGAAAACAGTCCAGGGCTGACAACCGACGACCGGTCGACCGATGACCGGTCGACCACGGACAGAGGAATACCTGTATATGTGCGGAATTGTCGGATACATCGGGAAGCGTGATGTCGCGCCGCTGCTCCTGGAGGGCTTGCAGCGTCTGGAGTACCGCGGCTACGACTCCGCGGGCATCGCCGTCACCGCCCCGAAGGCGTCGGCCCTGAAGACGGTGAAGGCCAAGGGCCGGGTGCGCGACCTGGAGGCCCGCATCCCCGCGCGCTTCAAGGGCACCACCGGCATCGCGCACACCCGCTGGGCCACCCACGGCGCCCCCTCCGACCTGAACGCCCATCCGCACCTGTCGGCCGACGGCAAGGTCGCCGTCGTGCACAACGGCATCATCGACAACGCCGCCGACCTGCGCCGCAAGCTGACGGCGGACGGCGTGGAGTTCCTCTCCGAGACCGACACCGAGGTCCTCACCCATCTGATCGCCCGCTCCCCGGCCGAGAAGCTGGAGGACAAGGTCCGCGAGACGCTGCGGGTGGTCGAGGGCACCTACGGCATCGCGGTCCTGCACGCCGACCACCCCGACCGCATCGTGGTGGCCCGCAACGGCTCCCCGGTCGTCCTCGGCATCGGCGAGAAGGAGATGTTCGTCGCCTCCGACGTGGCCGCCCTGGTCGCGCACACCCGCCAGATAGTGACCCTCGACGACGGCGAGATGGCCACCCTCAAGGCCGACGACTTCCGTACCTACACCACGGAGGGCACCCGCACCACCGCCGAGCCGACCACGGTGGAGTGGGAGGCCGAGTCGTACGACATGGGCGGCCACGACACCTACATGCACAAGGAGATCCACGAGCAGGCCGAAGCGGTCGACCGGGTGCTGCGCGGCCGTATCGACGACCGCTTCTCCACCGTGCACCTCGGCGGGCTCAACCTGGACGCCCGCGAGGCCCGGCGGATCCGCCGGGTGAAGATCCTCGGCTGCGGCACCTCCTACCACGCGGGCATGATCGGCGCCCAGATGATCGAGGAGCTGGCCCGCATCCCCGCCGACGCCGAGCCCGCCTCGGAGTTCCGCTACCGCAACGCCGTCGTCGACCCCGACACGCTGTACGTCGCGGTCTCCCAGTCCGGTGAGACGTACGACGTGCTGGCGGCCGTGCAGGAGCTGAAGCGCAAGGGCGCCCGGGTGCTGGGCATCGTCAACGTCGTGGGCTCGGCGATCGCCCGCGAGGCGGACGGCGGCATGTACGTCCACGCCGGCCCCGAGGTGTGCGTGGTGTCCACCAAGTGCTTCACCAACACCACGGTCGCCTTCGCCCTCCTCGCCCTGCACCTGGGCCGCACCCGCGACCTCTCCGTCCGCGACGGCAAGCGGATCATCGAGGGCCTGCGCCGGCTGCCCGAGCAGATCACCGAGATCCTGAAGCAGGAGGAGCAGATCAAGGAGCTGTCCGAGCAGTACGCCGCGGCCCGCTCGATGCTCTTCATCGGCCGCGTCCGCGGCTACCCGGTGGCCCGCGAAGCCTCCCTGAAGCTCAAGGAGGTCTCCTACATCCACGCGGAGGCGTATCCGGCCTCGGAGCTCAAGCACGGCCCGCTCGCGCTGATCGAGCCCGCCCTGCCGACGGTCGCGATCGTGCCGGACGACGACCTGCTGGAGAAGAACCGCGCCGCCCTGGAGGAGATCAAGGCCCGCAGCGGCAGGATCCTCGCGGTGGCCCACCAGGAACAGCACAAGGCGGACCAGACGATCGTCGTACCGAAGAACGAGGACGAGCTGGACCCGATCCTCATGGGCATCCCGCTCCAGTTGCTCGCCTACCACACGGCGAAGGCCCTGGGCCGCGACATCGACAAGCCGCGCAACCTCGCGAAGTCGGTCACGGTCGAGTAGCCGCCGCGAACGGAACGGACCCCCGTGGGTGCTGCCGGCCACGGGGGTCCGCTCGCGTCACCGGGGGGACACCCCGCCCCGGCACGGGCTGCCCGTCAGCCGGCGGCCGTCACCCCCCGGCCGGGGGCAGCGCGGCGCGGCAGGACCGTCGGCCAGTGGGCGAGGGCCGCCGTAGCCGCGTACCAGGCCACCGCGCCCGCGGCGACGGCGAACCAGCCGCCGGCCTTCGCGAGCGAGCCGTTGGTCGCGAACTGCGCGATGGCGAGCAGCACCAGGGAGACGAGGAACAGACCGTAGGTGCCCTGCGTGAGCGGATCGCGGCCGGCGAGGGTCAGCGTGAGCGTCACGAGGGCGAACAGGAGCAGGAAGAGTCCGGCGGCGTCGGGCGACACCTGGGTGCCCGCCGAGACAGCCCAGGTGAACCAGAGTGCGCCGAGTACCGAGTAGGCCGTGCCGGTGGCGGAGTCGCGGTCGCGGAACGCCAACAGGCCGGCGACGAACAGCGTGACACCGCCCACGTAGCGGGCCAGTGACACGGCGTCGGAGGCCGCCACACCGTCGATCACAGCGGTGTGGCCGAGCCCGAAGGCCAACAGGGTGATGCCGAGGGCGAGTCGGCCGACGACCGTGGTGGTGCTTCCCGCTGAGACGTCTTTGTCCATGGCGGGCTCCCTTCATGCATGAGCAGGAGTGCGGTGACCCGTATATGCCCTTCACAAGGGCACAAACACCTCTACGCGCCGGTGGGTTCGGGCATCGCGGACCCTGCGCGCGGAGGCCCACGTCGGGGTGACGACGTACGAAACGGCAGGTGACCGAGGGGAGTTGACGGCGTGACGGGACGACTCGGAACGACTTGGGACGGCCGGGGTCGGTCGGGGACGGCCGGGGTCGGCTAGGGGATGACCACCACGGGCCGCTGCGCCCGTTTGGCGAGGCGGCCGGCCACCGAGCCGAAGATCCGGCCCACGATGCCGTGCGTGGAGCCGACGACGATCGCGTCCGCCTCGTACTCCCGCCCCACCTCTTCGAGTTCGTGGCAGATGTCGCCGCCGCGCTCGACGAGGATCCAGGGCACCTCGGCCAGATAGTCCGCACAGGCGAGTTCCAGGCCCAGGACCTCGGTGCGGTGGTCGGGCACGTCGACGAAGACCGGTGGCTCGCAGCCCGCCCACACGGTGGTGGGCAGCCGGTTGGCGACGTGGACGATGATCAGACCCGACTGGGAGCGGTGGGCCATGCCGATCGCGTAGGCGAGGGCGCGCTCACTGGACGTGGAGCCGTCAAAACCGACGACGACTCCGTGTTTGAAGGCTGGATCGCAGGTAGGGCGTGACTCTTCAGCCGCCAGGGGATCGGCCGCCGTGGGGTCGGCGACCGGCCGCTTGCGGTCCGCGGGTTCGAAGAATTCGTGACCGGCCATGGATGTCTCGGCGTTGTGATCCTCGTGGGTGGGACGACAGGGTGCGGCGGAGCCGTGTCCGGAAGCATGTTCCCAACCCCATACCCCCAAGGGTACGGCGGCACGCCTCCTTAAGCCCAGATCCCGCGCGGGCACCGCGGGGTTCCAGGGAGCATGCACGAGGGGACGCCCGGAACGCAATGCTTGGTGCGCTGTACAGGCGGTTTGCACAGGGTTCCCTTACGTGAGCGGCACCCGGCGGTCGCGGCCGTGAGTGACCGACCGCGCGACCACGCGTTGATCAGCGTGAGCCACGCCACAGGGAGCACAGATGTCCGGACCCGCCACCCGTTCCGGGGGACGCCACGCCACCCGGCCCGCCGGGTCCGCCCCGGACGACACCGGGTCCGGCCGGCCCACCCGGCCCGAGCCGTCGGCCCCGCCCGCACCTTCCGCATCACCGCCCCCACCGCCCCCACCGCCCTCGTCACCCCCGTCCGCTCCCTCAGTCCCCTCAGCGCCCTCCCCTCCGGGCGGGTCCGCTCCGGCCGGGTCCGCCGCCCCGGACGCGGCGACCGACGTCGTCCGCTGGGGCGTGTTCAGCTGCTTCCTGGTCCCCGTGGTCCTGCTCTGGTACGGCACCTCGCTCGCCGGTACCGCCGGCACCGCCTTCGGCCTCGCCGCCGTCACCGCCGCCTGCCGCGTCCTGCTGCGTCGCTCCGAACGTTGCGCACAGCAAAGAGGCGGACGTCACACCCGGGGCGGTACACCGGTCGGCTGACCGGTTTTTATGCACGCGTCCGCTGCTTTTCAGCCAACTTCTGAACCCCCTCCCGGCCGTGGGTCGAGCACCCCCAAACCCCCGTTCCACCTGCACGGAAAGGGTCTCGGAGGGCATCCGCACCCTACGCGGTTTGGCCACTACGACGAGGCGCACTTCCCTACGCGGCGCGCGAGTGCAACGCTTCGTGATCGAATGCTTCACGCCAAGTTGTCATGTCGACAATGTGCCACATGTCGAACTCGTCACCGTGGCACATCGGGACACAGTAGATTCGATCTTGATCGTCGTATGGCGGGGGACTCGTGCAGGACCGAGGGGAAACGTGCAGGAGCGACACAACCGAGGAGCCGCGACCACCGAGGGGGGCTTAGCAGGATGAGCCACGACTCCACTGCCGCGCCGGAAGCCGCGGCCCGGAAACTTTCCGGGCGCCGCCGCAAGGAGATCGTCGCGGTGCTGCTGTTCAGCGGCGGCCCCATCTTCGAGAGTTCCATACCGCTGTCGGTGTTCGGCATCGACCGCCAGGACGCCGGAGTACCGCGTTACCGCCTGTTGGTGGCCGCCGGTGAGGAAAGCCCGCTGCGGACCACAGGGGGCCTGGAACTCACCGCGCCACACGGCCTGGAGGCGATCTCCCGCGCGGGTACGGTCGTCGTGCCGGCCTGGCGGTCGATCACCGCGCCGCCGCCCGAGGACGCGCTTGACGCGCTGCGCCGCGCGCACGAGGAGGGCGCCCGCATCGTGGGGCTGTGCACCGGCGCGTTCGTCCTGGCGGCCGCGGGCCTGCTGGACGGCCGCCCGGCCACCACCCACTGGATGTACGCACCGACGCTGGCCAAGCGCTACCCGTCGGTGCACGTCGATCCCAGAGAGCTGTTCGTCGACGACGGCGACGTCCTGACGTCGGCGGGCACCGCCGCCGGGATCGACCTGTGCCTGCACATCGTGCGGACGGACCACGGCAACGAGGCGGCCGGCGCGCTCGCCCGGCGCCTGGTGGTCCCGCCGCGCCGCAGCGGCGGTCAGGAGCGCTACCTCGACCGGTCTTTACCGGAGGAGATCGGCGCCGACCCGCTGGCCGAGGTCGTCGCCTGGGCGCTGGAGCACCTCCACGAGCAGTTCGACGTGGAGACGCTGGCCGCGCGCGCGTACATGAGCCGCCGTACGTTCGACCGCCGCTTCCGCTCGCTCACCGGGAGCGCGCCGTTGCAGTGGCTGATCACCCAGCGCGTGCTCCAGGCCCAGCGGCTGCTGGAGACGTCCGACTACTCGGTGGACGAGGTCGCAGGCCGCTGCGGCTTCCGCTCCCCGGTGGCGCTGCGCGGGCACTTCCGCCGCCAGCTGGGCTCCTCCCCCGCCGCCTACCGGGCCGCCTACCGGGCCCGCAGGCCGCAGGGCGAGCGGTCGCTGGACGGCGAGGCCGCGATGTCCCAGGCCGGCCCCGGTGGGCCGGGGGCCGCGGGGCTGACCGGGCCGGTCGGAGCGGTGCCCGCCCTGCTGCACCCGGAGGGCGGGGTGCCGATGCAGGCGCGGCGCGCGGCCGCGATGAGCCTGCCGGGGTCGCGGACCGGCGCATGACGCGATGAGGGGGCAGGGGTCCGGGTGCGGTACACCGGGCCCCTGTTCCGTGTCCGGACCGGCGGCGGCGCCGTACGCCGCGCCGTGACCCCGCGCACGCCCGGCTCCGTAAACGGCTACGGGCCGTAAGGTTAGACATATGAACGATCGCATGGTGTGGATCGACTGCGAGATGACCGGCCTCTCGCTGTCCGACGACGCGCTCATCGAGGTTGCCGCCCTCGTCACCGACTCCGAGCTGAACGTGCTCGGTGAAGGTGTGGACATCGTCATCCGTCCGCCGGACGCGGCGTTGAAGACGATGCCCGAGGTGGTGCGCGAGATGCACACCGCGTCCGGGCTGCTCGACGAACTGCCCGCCGGGACCACGCTGGCCGACGCGGAGGAACGGGTCCTGGCCTACGTACGGGAGCACGTCAAGGAGCCGGGCAAGGCCCCGCTGTGCGGCAACTCCGTCGGCACCGACCGCGGCTTCCTGCTGCGCGACATGCCCACGCTGGAGGACTACCTCCACTACCGGATCGTGGACGTCTCCAGCGTCAAGGAACTCGCCCGCCGCTGGTACCCGCGTGCCTACTTCAACAGCCCGGAGAAGAACGGCAATCACCGCGCCCTCGCCGACATCCGCGAGTCCATCGCCGAGCTGCGCTACTACCGCGAGGCCATCTTCGTCCCCCAGCCGGGTCCCGACTCGGACACCGCCAGGACGATCGCGGCCAAGCACGTCCGGCCCACGGCGCGCTGAGCACTCCACGCCGGCCGCGGGCGGCACGGCCGGAAGCCGCGGCCGGCGCGGGCGGACGGGGCCGCCGACGGGGACGTTCACAGGCACGGCGGTGGACACCGGGAAAGCCGTGCGCGAGCACCCCTTCGGACCCTGTACACTTTTTCTCGGCCGGTCGGAGAAATCACTCAGTAACCGCTGGTCATGGTGGGTGTAGCTCAGCTGGTAGAGCACCTGGTTGTGGTCCAGGATGTCGCGGGTTCGAGTCCCGTCACTCACCCTGTTGATTGAGGCCCCTGACCTTGGGAAAGGTCAGGGGCCTCGATGTTTGCCCGGCTCGCGGGGACACGGCGCTCGCGGGGACACGGCGCTCGCGGGGACACGGCGCTCGCGGGGACACGGCGCTCGCGGGGACACGGCGCTCGCGGGGACACGGCGGGAGCACGCTGTCCGACAGAGCCCGAAGATCACCTGCTGGCAGGACGGGCGGCTCTCCCAGGAGCACGGGGAGAAGCAGACCTGGGAGAAGCAGGCGTCTGGACCGGAGCGGAACCGGGCCGGGAGTGGACGCTTCTGCCGCCATCAGCCTCCGAACGCGGCGTGGGAGGGGGCAGGGGCGGCGCATACAGGTGGGCTGCTGCTGGTGGGACCGGCGGGGGCGTCGACAAAAACGGGGCGGGCGTTACTACTGGCGGAGTCTGGCCGGTCACCGCCGGCAGAAACGGACTGGACGGCTCCGGCAGAAGTGGGCCGGGCGTTGCAGGCGGAGTCTGACTGGTCACCGGCGGCAGAAGCGGGCTGGACAGCTCCAGAAGCGGACTGGGCAGCTCCGACAAAAGCACGCCAGATGTTGCCGGTGCGGCTATCTGGGCTGCCACAATCGGGTTGAGGGGAACGGGAGAGGTCGATTCGGACGCAGGAACCGGCTGGTAATCGGGTTGTTCCAGATCTACTGCGGGTGCAGATCTCTGCGTGAGGTGTTCACGGAGCAACAGCCCGAGCCGCACCGCCTGTGCCACCGTGATTATTCCCGCCCCAGCGGATTGCAACGCGTTGCTTGCCGGCGTGCCCTTTTCCAGCGCGGCCCCCAGGCCCCACGTGATGGCACCGGCTGCACCGATTCCGCCCGCTATCAACGCCTTGCTGTGCTTCACGAACGCCTTGTCATGCTTGGCGTCCAAGAACAACCCCGATGCCAAATTCGCAAAAGCCACTGTGCGGGCCACCCGAACTCCCGTGGGATCTACTCCCGGGAGACTTGAGGTCATGAACGCCACACCCTCGGACGCACCAACCAGATCTCTGACCCAGCCCTCTTTTCCCTGATAATAGCGGAGTCCCGCAGAGGTCAGGCTGGCGGCGGCATTCGTGGCGGGCCCCATGACTTTCCCGAGAGTATTGCCTGCCCCTACCCCGGCCCCCCACAGAATATGACCGGCGAAAGCGGCTGCGTTTATCGCGGCCGTCTGGCTGTCCGTGGAATAATTCTGCGCGACTTTTACCGCATTTTGGCCGGCGAGAAAACCCAGGCCGACCGCCTGGCCGACCGCCTGCTTAATGGGGTCACTCATTCCATTACCAACGGCCAACGCACCCCAGCCGGCCCCCGAGACGAAACCTTTCGCCATGTCCCACCAGAGGTCTTTGCGCCCGCTCGCATGGCGCTGCGTCTCGCCGCCGGAGGCTGGTGGGGGAGGTCCCCCCTCCTCCGATCTCCTCAAAGGAACGCTCACCCCCGCTGCGGGGTGAGCATCTGGACCGACCACTGACTCAGCCATGTGAGCGCCTTTCGCTCCGACCTGGGATATGTGGGGGTTTCACTTGCCGCACTGCGGGTAATTCGCACACCCAGGGCAACCGCCCGGGATCCGCGAAGCCTTGCGGTGATCCCTACATCCCCGACGCCGACGGGACGGTGCTCAGACTTCGTCGTCTGGGACGAGAGTCCACAGAAAGGCTCTGGACACTCCCGGAGCGAACATACGTTACAGAGATTTCACACACCAGTGCCCTGTCGTTAACAATTTGGTCTCCTTGCACCGCCACGACAGGGCCGGGTTGGAGCATGGGACACAAGCGGCTGACTACTGATCTTCGAGATCCCTCTTGGAGATCAGGCAGAGTGGGCACCAGGCGGTACGGGAATCCTGGATGCCGCCCATGCCACCGCGCTTGTGCCGCACGCCCGCCCCAGCGGCCCCGGCACGCTCGCGCGGGACAACCACTCCGGGCACGCCGGTGCAGAGGTGCGGGAGTGGGCCATGAGACAGGAGCGCCGGCCGGGGATCGTCCGACTGCCGTCGTAGGCGCCCGAGCCGGACCCGGTGGGTCTCCTGTGCGAGATCGTCAAAGATGTTCTCGCGAACGCGCGGATGCCGTTCGATTCGTGAGCCGGCGGAGGCTCCCGAGGCAGGGCCGCCCAGCAGGATCAACCAGCGTGCGGCGGCGCGGCCGAGGCCGGCGGATCAAGAAGGCGCCCGCCATCGGCGACCGTGACCGCCCAGCCGCGTTGCGCGCCGCACCCACCAGGCCGGCGCGCAACGCTGCCCCTGCACCACCCGCGACAGACGAGAGCACGAATCACGGTGGCTGTACCTGCCGTGTCCTGCACGGCAGGTCACCTCGCCACGAAGATCACCTGCCGGCCGCGCGGGCACTCGTCGTAGGAACGGACATCCGGGCGGGGGCAGAACTGGGCCGCGAGAAAACGTTGTCACCACCGCCGGCTGCCGAATGGCATGTGGAAGCGGGGAGGGGAGGCGCATACCGCTGGGGTGCTGTCGGCGAGATCGCGGGGGGCGCCGTCAACGGGAACGGAGAGGACGCCGTCGGCAACATCAGGCTGAACGCCGTCGCTGGAACCGGACTGGACACCGCCGACGGAGTCGGGCTGTACGCCGCCGCATGCGAAGTCGGGGTGGGGTTCGCCCACAGGACCGGGCTGGACGTCGCCAGCAGGTCCGGGCTGGGCGCCGCCGGCAGACCCGGGCTGGACGCCGGCGGCAGACCCGGACTGGACGCCGTCGACTGGTCCGGGCTGTACACCGCCGGAGGCGACGAAATGTACGCCGCAGATGTATGCAGAACGGACGCTTCCGTGACCGGGCTGACGGGCATGAGCACGCTCGTTTGGGGCTCGGGCCCAGCCTTGGCGGTGGAGTGGCGCCGTGGAACCGGCTCGTAACGAGGCAGTTCCATGGCCGAATCGGACGATTTCTGCGCGTATTTCTCATAGAGCGGGTAGACGAGCCGCGCGGCCTCCGCAGCCGCCACCACCCCCGCCCCAATGGACTGCACCGAGTTGTTTTCCACCCCGGCGCCCACGGCCCACACGGCTGCGCCGAGTCCGTGCCCGATGAGACTCTTGTCCTGCGTGGCGTCATAGAAGAACCCCGCCGCCGCGCTTCCGAACGCCACTGCGCGAGCCACGGGATTTCCCGTGTAGCCTCCGGCCGTGAATGCGGCCATCTCGGCCACATCGAACAACTCCCTGCGCCACTCCTCCTTGCCCTCGCGCCATTTCAGTACCGCAGAGGTGAGACTTGATGCGGTGTTCACCGCCGGTCCCGCGACTTGCATGATACGGTTGCCGGCCCCTATCCCGCCCGCCCACACAGCGGTACCGACGGCGGTGGCCAGGTTCGTCGCGGCCGACTCCTGATCCGTGGAAAAACTTTCCGCCGCTTTTTCCGCACTATAGGCAGCAAGATGACCAAAGCCGACCGCCCGGTAGACGCGATTGTTCAACCCATAGCCGGCGGACACCCAGGCCATCGTGCCTGTCAGGGTGATTTTTTTGGCTATATCCCAGTAAGTGTCTTTATGTCCGCTTGCACTGCCTCGGACCTCGTCACCAGAGGCTGCTGTCGGGGATTGCCCTCCCCCCGATCCACTCAATTCGACGCTCGCCCCTGCGGCTTGAGCATCTCCTTGCGATCGGACAACAGACCCAGTCATGTGAGCACCTTTCGCCCCGACCTCGGAAATGTGGGATTCTCACTTGCCGCGCTGCGGGTGCCCCGCGCACCCAGGGTGACTACCCAGGATCCGCGAAGCCTTGCCATGAACCCCTCCATCCCCGACGCTGGCGGCGCGATGTGCAGACTTCGTCGCCCGGACCTGAGTCCGCAGGAGGTCTCTCGACGCTCCCACGAAGAAGCTACGCCTTAAAGATTTCAACTACCATTACTCTTTTGTTAACGATTTGGTCTCCCTGGAGCCGAAGACGGGGCTCTCGTCGACGTATTGCGGTATAGGAAGCCAACTTGTATCCCGCGACCCCGAATATGCCACTTCGCTTGCTATTGACGATTTTTCTTACTCGTCCACGAGGGCCCGACGGGGGGAAATAAAAGCAGATATACGGATTTTTACCGGACCGGCTGTGCCGTGCGGTTGACGTCCGGAGTGACGTCCGGGGTGACGTACAGGGTGACGTACGTGGAGAGGTCGTCCAGGACGACGACCCCTGCTTTGGTGTGTTCCGAGGCGAGAAACACCCCGTACTACGACGACGAGCGGATCACCAGTTCCGTCGCCAGGACCGCGTGACGGCGTTCCGGGTGGTGGGAGATCGCCGGGCGGTGGTCGGCGATGTCCGCAAGGAGCAGGTCGAGCATCGCGCGGCCCATCTCCTCGATGGGCTGGCGGACGCTGGTCAGCGGCGGATCCATGTGGCGGGCGATGGCCGAGTCGTCGTAGCCGATCAGGGCCACGTCGTCCGGGATGCGCCGGCCCGCCGCGCGCAGCACCTGCCGGGCTCCGGCCGCGGTGACGTCCGAACCGGCGAAGACCGCGTCCAGGCCAGGGCTGCGCTCCAGCAGCCTGGTCATCGCGCGCCGGCCGCCCTCCTCCGTGAAGTCGCCCGGCTCGACGAGGAGTTCGTCCGCCCCGTGGCCGGCGTCCCGCAGGGCGTCACGGTAGCCGTCGACGCGCCGCTGAGCGCCGTACACGTCGAGCCGGCCGGTGATGTGGGCGACCGTGCGCCGCCCGCGGGCAAGCAGGTGCTCGACGGCCGAGCGGGCGCCGCCGTAGTTGTCGGAGTCCACCGAGGTCAGCGTCTCCCCCGCCGAGCGCGGGCCGCTGATCACCGCCGGGATCCCCAGCTGGGCCAGCAGATCGGGCAGCGGGTCGTCGGCGTGCACGGACACCAGGAGCACGCCGTCCACCCGGTGTGCCGCCAGATACTGGGCCAGCCGACGGCGCTCGCGGTCGTTGCCCGCGAAGATCAGCAGCAACTGCATCTCGGTCTCGGACAGTTCGGCCCCTACGCCGCGCAGCATGTCCGAGAAGTACGGCTCCGCGAAGAACCGGGTCTCCGGCTCGGGGACCACCAGGGCGATGGCGTCCGTACGGTTCGCCGCGAGAGCGCGGGCGGCCGTGTTCGGTACGTAACCCAGCTCGGCGACCGCCGCCTGCACCGCGGCCCGGGTCGCCTCGCTGACCCGGGGCGACCCGTTGATCACCCGGGAGACCGTGCCACGGCCGACACCGGCCCGTGCGGCGACCTCTTCGAGGGTCGGCCGACGGGCACTGCGCCCCCGCGCTCCGTGGCTTGCCATGGGTTCCCGCCCTCCCTGCACCCGCAATCTCCCTGGTCTGGAATCTAACAGCCCGGCCCGCGCGGGTCTCCGTACGCCGTCGTCGGCAGTGCCCCGGCGGGGCGGGAAGGGCGCGCGGATGCCGTCGGCCGCCGATGTGGCACGGTGAACGAAGGTGATCAACAGATCGCCGAGGACGGATCCCCGAGGAGGAGATTCACGTGTCGAAACCACCGCTCCCGCAGGCCGCGGTCACCCTGCTACGGAAGCCCAATCCGGCCGTCATCGCCACGCTCAGGGCGGACGGCCAGCCGGTGTCCACCGCCACCTGGTACCTCTGGGAGGAGGGCGAGGGCCGCATCCTGGTCAACATGGACGAGGGCCGCAAGCGGCTCGAACACCTCCGCAACGATCCCCGGGTCACCCTGACCGTGCTCGACGACCAGGACTGGCACACCCACATCAGCATCATCGGGCACATCGCCGAACTGCGCGACGACACCGACCTGGCCGACATCGACCGGCTGTCCCAGCAGTACATCGGCAAGCCGTATCCGCAGCGGGACCGCGGCCGGGTCAGCGCCTGGATCGAGATCGACCGCTGGCACGGCTGGGGCGCGCTGAAGGAGAGCAGCCAGCCCGGCTGACCTGGGGTGCCCACCCCCGCCGCGCTCCCCTGCCACCGGGCGCGTTCCGGCCCGGGAACCGGACGGGTGGCTTCGGCCGGCGCACGCCGCCGAAGCCACCGCGGGTACCAGCGGCATGGAGCCGGACAGAAGACCGGCGACCTCGCCCTCGCCCCGCACGGCAACCTCGCCCTCACCCCCGCCCTCGCCGCGACACCTCGCCCTCACCCGCGCCCTCCCCCCACTCGCCCTCGCCGCGACACCGTGACCCCGTTCCGGCAGCCGCCCGAGCGCCAGTTAACAGGCCGATAACTGAACACAGTTGTCCGCGTCGGCTCCCTTGACACCCCCGCGCGAACCGACGACTCTTCAACGCATCAAGAGTGGGAGCGCTCCCACGCCACCTGTCACATACACGTCCTACACGTTCCCCGCCCGCGCCGCAGCTTGTACCAACGGGCCCGACAGCGCAGTCGGCCGGGGGGTCGGCACATCAGGAAACAGGAGGACTCCATGCGCACGAGCACCCGCCGGTCCCGCTCACTGGTGGTCTTCGCGGCCGTCGCCGCGCTGGCCACGGGAGCACTGGCCGGCTGCGCCAGCGACTCCGACGACGGGTCGTCCCACTCGGACGGCGGCAACGGCGACGGCACGGGCAAGACCACCCTGACCGTCGGAACCTTCGGTGTCTTCGGCTACAAGCAGGCCGGTCTGTACGACGAGTACATGAAGCTCCACCCTGACATCACCATCAAGGAGAACGTCACCACCCGTACCGACGTCTACTGGCCCAAGGTGCTCACCAGGCTCCAGGCCGGTTCCGGTACCGACGACGTCCAGGCCATCGAGATCGGCAACATCACCGAGGCCGTGCAGACCCAGGCCGACAAGTTCGTGGACCTCGGCAAGGAGGTCGACAAGTCCCAGTGGCTGGACTGGAAGAACGCCCAGGCCACCACCAAGGACGGCAAGCTGATCGGGCTCGGCACCGACATCGGTCCGATGGCGATCTGCTACCGCAAGGACCTGTTCGAGAAGGCCGGCCTGGAGACCGACCGGACCAAGCTCGCCGCGCAGTGGAAGGGCGACTGGGCCAAGTACGTCGACCTCGGCAAGGAGTACATGAAGAAGGCGCCGTCCGGCACCAAGTTCGTGGACTCCGCCTCCTCCGTCTACAACGCGGCGGTGGGCGGCGAGAAAGAGATGTACTACGACAAGGACGGCAACGTCGTCTGGGACAAGTCGGCCGGTGTGAAGACGGCATGGGACGTGGCGATGACCGCGGCCACCAGCGACATGTCCGCGAAGCTGAAGCAGTTCGACAAGCCGTGGGACCAGGGCTTCGCGGGCGGCGGCTTCGCCACGGTGGCCTGCCCGGCGTGGATGCTCGGCTACATCCAGGAGAAGTCCGGTGACTCCGGCAAGGGCAAGTGGGACGTGGCGGCGGCCCCGACCGCGGCCAACTGGGGCGGTTCCTTCCTCGGCGTGCCGACGGCGGGCAAGCACCAGAAGGAGGCCGTCGCCCTGGCGAAGTGGCTGACCGCGCCCGAGCAGCAGGCCAAGGTCTTCGCCAAGCAGGCGAGTTTTCCGTCCACCCCGTCGGCGTACCCGGACCTGAAGCCGGCCGCGGACACCACCGCGTACTTCTCCGACGCGCCGCTCACCCAGATCTTCTCCGACGCGGCGAAGACGATCCCGACGCAGTTCCACGGCCCCAAGGACCAGCCGATCGGCACCGCGATCACCGACATCGGCATCCTCCAGGTGGAGCAGAAGGGCAAGTCACCGGCGCAGGGCTGGGACGCGGCCAAGAACGAGATCAAGGACGTGCTCGGCCAGTGACCGGCCCCGAGCAGGCCCTGGCGCAGGCCGCGCCGAGTGCCGACGCCGCGCCCGGCTCCCAGCCGGGCGCGGCCCCCGGCCCTCGTGGTCGCGGTGCGCCGGCGGGCGCCGACTCCTGGCGCAGCCGGCTGTACCGCTGGGACATGAAGGCGTCGCCGTACGCGTTCGTCGCCCCCTTCTTCATCCTCTTCGGGGCCTTCTCGCTGGTCCCGCTGCTGTACACGGCGTGGTACTCGCTGCACGGCGTGCAGTTGTCGTCGCTGGACCACAAGACCTGGGCGGGCCTGGACAACTACCAGAACCTGCTGTCCTCGGAGTTCTTCTGGAACGCCCTGCGGAACACCCTCACCATCGGAGTGATCTCGACCGTGCCGCAGTTGCTCGCGGCGCTCGGGCTCGCGCATCTGCTCAACTACCGGCTGCGCGGCTCGACCGTGTGGCGGGTCGTGATGCTCACCCCGTACGCCACCTCGGTGGCGGCGGCGACGCTGGTGTTCACGCTGCTGTACTCCTGGGACGGCGGCATGGTCAACTGGATCCTGCACTTCGTCGGCGTGGATCCGGTCAACTGGCGTGAGTCGGACTGGGGTTCGCAGTTCGCCGTGTCGTCCATCGTGATCTGGCGGTGGACCGGCTACAACGCGCTGATCTATCTGGCGGCGATGCAGGCCATACCGACCGATCTGTACGAGTCGGCGGCGATCGACGGGGCCGGCCGCTGGCAGCAGTTCCGGCATGTGACGATCCCCCAGCTGCGGCCGACGATCCTGTTCACGGTGGTCGTGTCCACCATCGGCGCGACCCAGTTGTTCGGTGAGCCGCTGCTGTTCGGCGGGGTCAGCGGTTCGAAGGGCGGCTCCGAGCACCAGTACCAGACGCTCGGTCTGTACATGTACGACCAGGGCTGGATCATCGGCAACCTGGGCAAGGCATCGGCGATCGCCTGGTCGATGTTCCTCATCCTGGTGATCATCGCGTTGATCAACATGCTGTTCGTCCGACGCCTGAGGAAGTCCCGATGACCACCAGTGAACTCACCCTCCCCCGTGGGACGGGCACCGAGCGGCGCGGCCAGCGCCGGGTGATGGGCGCGGGCAAGCAGTTGCACGCGGGGCCGGTCACCTATGTCGTCCTGACCGTCTTCGCGCTGGTCTCGCTGGCGCCGCTGGTGTGGACGGCGATCGCGGCCTCCCGCACCGACCGGCGGCTGGCCGAGACCCCGCCGCCGCTGTGGTTCGGCGGCAACCTGTTCAAGAACCTCCAGTCCGCCTGGGACGAGGCGGGGCTGGGCAGCGCCATGGTCAACTCCGTGATCGTGGCGGGCACCATCACGGTCAGTACGGTGCTGTTCGCGACGATGGCCGGGTTCGCCTTCGCCAAGCTGCGGTTCCGGTTCTCGAATCTCCTGCTGCTGCTGACGATCGGCACGATGATGATCCCGCCGCAGCTGGCCGTCGTACCGCTGTACCTGTGGATGTCGGATCTCGGCTGGTCGAACCAGTTGCAGACGGTGATCCTGCCCAGCCTGGTGACCGCGTTCGGCACGTTCTTCATGCGGCAGTACCTGGTGCAGGCGCTGCCGACCGAACTGGTCGAGGCGGCCCGGGTGGACGGGGCGAGCAGTCTGCGGATCGTGTGGCACGTGGTGTTCCCGGCGGCACGGCCGGCGATGGCCGTGCTCGGCCTGCTGACCTTCGTGTTCGCCTGGAACGACTTCCTGTGGCCGATCATCGCCCTGACCCAGCAGAACCCGACCGTGCAGGTCGCCCTCAACTCGCTGGGCACCGGCTACGTACCGGACCAGTCGGTGATCATGGCGGGCGCGCTGCTCGGCACGCTGCCGCTGCTGGTCGCCTTCCTGCTGTTCGGCAAGCAGATCGTGGGCGGCATCATGCAGGGCGCGATCAAAGGCTGACCCACCACGGCCCCCGGAACCTCGGAACCCCTGGGCGGGCACCCACCACCCACCACCCACCCCTCACCAACCATCGATCACTTCCCCGGAGCCCCGGGGACCGGACCACCGCCACCCCGGCCCCCGGCACTCCCCTCGCCCCTTTCCCTCCCCCCTTTCCCCCCGCCCCTTCTCTCTCCCTCCCCCTCCCCGACCACTCGATGGGAGCGCTTCCATGCCTGAACCCGTTACCCCCGTGAGTTTTCCCCCCGCCTTCCTCTGGGGCGCCGCGACCTCCGCCTACCAGATCGAGGGGGCGGCACGGGAGGACGGCCGTACCCCCTCGATCTGGGACACCTTCAGCCACACGCCGGGCAGGACGGCCGGCGGCGACACCGGTGACGTCGCGGTCGACCACTACCACCGCTACCGCGAGGACGTCGCGCTGATGGCCCGGCTGGGCCTGAACGCGTACCGCTTCTCCATCTCCTGGCCGCGGGTGCAGCCGACCGGCCGGGGCCCGGCCGTCCAGGTGGGCCTGGACTTCTACCGCCGACTGGTCGACGAACTGCTGGCCGCCGGCATCAAGCCGGCCGTCACCCTCTACCACTGGGATCTGCCCCAGGAGCTGGAGGACGCGGGCGGCTGGCCGGAGCGGGAGACCGCCCACCGGTTCGCCGAGTACGCGCAGATCGTCGGGGAGGCGCTGGGCGACCGGGTGGAGCAGTGGATCACCCTCAATGAGCCCTGGTGCAGCGCCTTCCTGGGCTACGCCTCCGGGGTGCACGCACCGGGCCGGACCGAACCGGTGGCCTCGCTGCGGGCCGCGCACCACCTCAACCTGGGACACGGTCTCGCCACCTCGGCCCTGCGTTCGGTGCTGCCGGGACACGCCTCGATCGCGCTCAGCCTCAACTCCTCCGTGGTGCGCACGGTTTCCCAGGACCCGGCGGACCTGGCGGCGGGCCGGCAGATCGACGACCTGGCCAACGGCGTCTTCCACGGCCCGATCCTGCACGGCGCGTACCCCGGGACGCTGTTCGAGTCGACGGCGTCGCTCACCGACTGGTCGTACGTCCGCGACGGCGACCTCCGGGCGATCCACCAGCCGCTGGACGCGCTGGGCCTCAACTACTACACGCCCACACTGGTCTCCGCGAGCGGGTCGGACGCGGCCGGCCACGGGGCCGACGGACACGGGGCGAGCGACCACTCCCCTTGGCCGGGCGCCGGCGGCGTGACCTTCCACCAGACCCCGGGCGAGCGCACGGAGATGGGCTGGACCGTCGACCCGACGGGCCTGCACGAACTGATCATGCGGTACTCGCGGGAGGCCCCGGACCTGGCGTTGTACGTGACGGAGAACGGGGCCGCCTACGACGACAAGCCGGACCCGGACGGCCGGGTCCACGACCCGGAACGCGTCGCCTATCTGCACGGCCACCTCTCGGCGGTGCACCGGGCCGTCGCGGACGGCGCGGACGTACGCGGCTACTACCTGTGGTCCCTGATGGACAACTTCGAGTGGGGGTACGGCTACGAGAAGCGGTTCGGCGCGGTGTACGTCGACTACGCCACGCTGGAGCGGACGCCGAAGTCGAGCGCGCAGTGGTACGGGCGGGCCGCCCGGTCCGGTTCACTGCCGCCGGCCGGGACCCCGTAGTCCGGCGACGCGGTCAGCGGAACACGGAGGGCGGCGGCGCCGGTGAGGCCACTGCCGCCGCGTCCGTCACGGGGACCGCGCCGCCGGTGAAGTCGGCGAGGGGCCTGCCGTGTTCGACCCGTCCGGGGTGCGGATCGCAGGCCGCCCGCCGGGTCAGTTCGGCGATCGGCAGCGGGCCGTCGGCGGCGACCAGGACCGCGTTGCCGAACCGCTTGCCGCGCAGCACGGCCGGGTCGGCGACGAGCGCGACCCCCGCGAAACGGGCGGCGGCCGTGGCGATCTGGCCGCGCAGATGGGCGAGCGGCGGGCCGTCGGCGAGGTTGGCGGCGTAGACGCCGGTGGGGCTGAGCGCGCGGCGGACCTCGTCGAGGAATTCGGTCGAGGTGAGGTGCGCGGGTGTCCGGGCGCCGCTGAACACGTCGGTGACGACCAGGTCGGCCCAGCCGTCCGGGATCTTGGCGAGGCCCGCGCGCGCGTCCGTCGACCGCACCCGGATCCGGGCGGCGGGGTCCAACGGGAGTCGGCTGCGTACGAGTTCGACGAGGCGGGTGTCGCGTTCGACGACCTGCTGGGTGGAGCGGGGGCGGGTGGCGGCGATGTACCGGGCGAGAGTGCAGGCGCCGCCGCCGAGGTGCACGGCGCGCAGCGGCCGTCCGGGCGGGGCGGCCAGATCGACGACGTGGCCGAGCCGGCGCTGGTACTCGAAGGAGAGGTGGGCGGGGTCGTCGAGATCGACGTGCGACTGCGGCGCCCCGTCGATCAGCAGCGTCCAGGCCCGTCGGCGGTCCGGATCGGGTACCAGCTGTGCCAGCCCACCGTCGACGCTCTCGGCGACGGCATCGGCCTCCGCCGCACGACGCCGAGAATTCCTGGCCCTACCCACCCACCCATTCTGGCAGCCCCCTCGCCCCCGGCCGAACGCCACCCGAGAACCACACAACGACACCCCCCACGTACCTACCCACCCAGGGGCGCGGGGAACTGCGCGACCAGCCACGACGCCCGCCGCACCCACCCCACAACAAATCCCCCCATCCACCCCACTCGCCCCGCCACCCCAGCGGAGCGTCACCGGCAACTGTCGGCCGCCTCGATCAACCGAGCCGCCTCCCCCAACGCGCGCCGCAACACCGACGGATCCGTCGCCAGGTCGGCCTCGCCGGGCGGCAGCAGCCAGTCCGAGCCGGCGACCGGGGGCTCCCGGTGCAGACTCAGCCCGCGCCCGTCGGTCTCCGTGCACGTGCTGCCCGGGACGTCCCAGGCAGCCGCGGTCCCCGAGGGCACGAGGAAGCAGAGGGTCTCGCCCCCGTCGTCGTGCAGGACGGGGCCCACCGCCTCTCCGGCTCCCCGCCGCAGGATGTCGACCGCTTCCAGACCCTGGCGGGTCGGCACCGTCACGAGGTCGCACGATTCCGGCGACGACGTGGACGACACGATCGACATATCAAGATCGTTGCTCCGGCTGGTCTCCATCCCGGCCTCCACCACGCAGCATCTGGCAGTCCACCCCTTCCAACGAGACACGGCGTCAACAGCTACGCGCCAGGCCGCCGCAAAGGATGGCAGTTCATGGCAGATCGCAGGGCGGATATCCGGTTTGTGGCCAAACACTGCGTGGCGGGTGGGTCACAGCAGGTACGTTCTTGCCCGCCGGATGAAGGGTGCCTCACGGACAACTCTCGTGAAATCACCTCGAATCCGGCATGGTTCGACGGTTCGCACGAGAGGACCCCCGGCCATTGCGTCGTCAACGGTGACCTCGTCACAGCCCGACCGGCCGCCGCGGCCGAACCTCGCCTTCCGGCAGTTGCGCGGCCGGCGTTCACCCGCCGAGTTCGCGGCGCTGGTACGGCGTGCCGCCCGCGAGATCGGTGAACGGGTGAGCTGTGACGCGCGCTACGTCGGCCGGGTGGAGGCGGGTGAGATCCGCTGCCCGAACTACGCGTACGAGCGGGTGTTCCTGCACATGTTCCCCGGCCGCACGCTCGCCGACCTCGGCTTCGCGCCCCGGTCGTCCGTACGCGGACGCGCGGCGCGCCCGGCCGGGGACGCGTCCCCCGCGTCCGGCACCCAGCCGGTGCCCGCCGCGGGTGAGGCGGGTGCGGCCGTCGAGCCGCGGGACACGCAGGACCCGCAGGACCCGTACGACACGCACCAGAACCACGAGGAGAGCGACGTGCTGCGTCGCGCATTCATGACCGGCGGGGGCGCCACGGTGGCCGCCGCCCTGGGGCCCTTCGCCCTCACCACCGACGCCGCGGCCCCGCCCGCGGACCACCCGCACCGGCGGCCCGGATCGAGCGAGGCATCCGCTCTCGAAGAAGCCGTCCGCCGGATCCGACTGCTCGACGACCGACACGGCGCGGACGGCCTCTACCGGCGCGCGGCGGCCCCGCTGCGCGCCGCGTACGCGCTGCTGGACGCCGGGGCGACCCGGCAGAAGACCGCGGACCGACTGCACGCGGGCACCGGCGAGCTGGCCATCTCGGTGGGCTGGCTGGCGCACGACTCCGGGCGGTTCGACGACGCGCGCTCGCACTACGCGGAGGCACTGGCGACCGCCCGGATGATCGCGGACCCGGCCCTGGAGGCGCACGCCTTCTGCAACACGGCGTTCCTCGCGCGGGACGCCGGACGGCCGCGGGAGGCGGTGCGGGCGGCTCAGGCCGCGCAGCGGGTGGGGCGCGGGCTGGGCTCCGCACGCCTGATGTCGCTGCTCGCGCTGCGCGAGGCGGGCGGCTGGGCGGGGCTCGCCGACCGCACGGGCTGCGAGCAGGCACTGGCACGGGCGCAGGCCCTGTACGAACGCGGACGCTCGGACGCCGACCCCGAGTGGATGAGTTTCTACGGGCGGGCCGAACTGGAGGGGCTGGAGGCCCAGTGCTGGTCGATGCTGGGCGACTGGCCGCGCGCGGCCCGGCACGCCCGCCGCGCGGCCCGGCTCCAGGACCCGCACTTCACCCGGAACATCGCCCTGTACACGGCGGAACTCGCCGACGATCTCGCGCGCGGGGGCCGCCCCGACGAGGCCGCGCAGGCCGGGATCCGGGTGCTCGACCTGCTGGACCAGGTCCAGTCGTCCCGGGTCCACGCGATACTGGCGGGAACGGCGCGCGTGCTGCTGCCGCATCGCAGGGCGTCGGGGGTGTCCGAGTTCCTGGAGCGGCACGCCTCGCTCCCCCGCATCATGTGAGGACGCTCACCCGGTCGCCGGGTGTGAACACGGTCACCCCGCGAGGTGGCCCAGGTCGTTCCAGCTCTCGATCGCCGGTTCCCCGTAGGCCCAGCCGAGGACCGACAGGGACGCGGGGCTGAGGCGGATGCGCGCGGCGAAGTCGAGCGGCAGGCCCAGCCACCGCGCCCCTATGGAGCGCAGGATGTGCCCGTGGGCGAAGACCAGGACGTCACGGTCCGCGGACCTGGCCCAGGCCACCACCTCGTCCGCCCGTGCCGTCATCCCGGCCAGGTCCTCGCCCTCGGGGACGCCGTCGCGCCAGATGAGCCAGCCGGGGCGAACGGCCTGGATCTCGGCGGGGGTCATGCCCTCGTAGGCGCCGTAGTCCCACTCCAGGAGCGTGTCCCAGACGGCCGCGCGCTCGCCGAATCCGGCGAGTTCGCACGTCTCACGCGCGCGTGCCAGCGGGCTGGTGCGCACCTCGGCCCCGGGCAGGCCGTCGAACGGCGGCCGGTGCAGCCGCTCGCCGAGCAGCTTGGCGCCCCTCCGACCCTCCTCCAGGAGCGGCACGTCGGTTCTGCCGGTGTGCTGGCCGGACAGCGACCACTGCGTCTGTCCGTGCCGGGCCAGCACGATGCGGGGTGCCATGAGGGGGGCCTTTCGGGGGCGGGGCGGTGCCAGACCGGCCGGGATCCAGGGAGCGGAACGAGGGGTGGAACCGGAAGGAACACGAGGGAACGGGACCGGAACCCTTCCATCATCACGCATCGCCGTCACGGGCAACCCGCCGGGCGACCTCGGCGTCTATCTGGGCTGGAACGTCCCGCACGGGGCGTACCGCGTACACCGTAAAGTGGCACGGTCGGCCCGCAGGGCGCCGCGTGGAGAAGGGGGAGGGCAGTCGGATGCCGCAGACCGAGACACCGGGCACCGGGGTGTCCCCGCGGATCCGGTTGCGGTGGTGGACCGAGCTGCCGCTCATCGTCCTGGTGTACGGCTGCTATTCGGCCGGGCGGCTGCTGGCCCGGGGGGACGTCTCGACCGCCGTCGACCACGGCCTGGCGATCCTGCGCCTGGAGAAGATCCTGCGCATCAACGCCGAACATCCGCTCAACCGGCTGTTCACGCGCGAGGCGTGGATCGGGGTGCCCGCCGACTTCTGGTACGCCTCCCTGCACTATCTGGTCACCCCGGCGATACTGATCTGGATATTCCGGTTCCGCAGCGCCCACTACCGTGCGGTCCGCACCTGGCTGATGACGTCCACGTTCATCGGCCTGATCGGCTTCACGCTGCTGCCCACCTGCCCGCCCCGGCTGCTGGCACCCGACGAGGGCTTCGTCGACACGATGGCCCAGTACAGCTCGTACGGCTGGTGGGGCGGCGAGGCCAGTGCCCCGCGCGGCCTTGGCGGGATGACCAACCAGTACGCGGCCATGCCGAGTCTGCACGTGGGCTGGGCGCTGTGGTGCGGGGTGATGCTGTGGCGCTACGGCGGTACGCGGCTGACCAAGGTCCTCGGGGTGGCCTACCCGCTGCTGACCGCCACCGTGGTCATGGGCACCGCCAACCACTACCTGCTGGACGCGGTCGCGGGCGTGGCCGTGATGGGCGTCGGACTGCTGATCACGCCGTACGTGGCGCGGGCCGCCGCCGCGGTGCGGGCCCGTCTCGCGCCGCCCGCGGTGCGGGTCCTGGAGTCGGTGCGGGCCCGTACCGCCCCCTCCGCCGCAGCCGTCGCGGACGGCTCCGGCGGTGCAACAGCCTCGATTGTCGGTGGCGGATGCCAGACTTCGACGGGTGAACGAATTCCACAGCAGCGCGCGGAACGGTTCGGGTCCGGAGCCGAACCGCACCCCGCCCCCGGGGAGCCGAGGGACACGGGAGAAAGACCACCGGACTGGGATCTCCCCCGCCCCGGCGAGGTCGAGAGTCTGGGGAAGGCTCGCTGAGCTGCGCGGCCCCGGCGTGCCGCCCAAGGCACTGGACGCGCGCGCCCTCGCGGCGCTCGCCGCGAACCCGGGATGCCGCAGGCGGGCCGTCCTGGACGGCGCCGGGGTGGACAAGGCGGCGCTGGCGGGCGCGCTGGGCGCACCGCCCGTCTTCGGGCAGTCGCAGTTCGCCCTCACCCGGGGCAACGCCTTCGAGGCACGGGTGAAGGCGGGCGACGGCGCCGAACTGCTGCGACTCGTGCACGCCACGCTGGACCCGGCCGCCGAACCCCCGCGGGAGGCCGCCGTCCCCGACCTGTCCGCGATCGGCCCCGAGGGGCGCACGGCCCGTACGGCGCTGGCGCTGCGCGAGGCCGCGGCCGTCCGGGGCGGCTGGACGCTGCTCGACCATCCGATGCTGGCGCTCGACGTCGCGGGCTCCGCCACGTTCCTGGAGCCGGACGCGGTGGTCGTGCACCCGGACGGCAGTTGGTCCGTGGTGGAGATCAAGTCCTTCCCGATGCTGGACGGTTCGGCGGACCCGGCGAAGGTGGGCGCCGCCGCCCGGCAGGCCGCGGTGTACGTGCTGGCCCTGGAGGAGGTCGCGGCCCGCCTCGACCCCGCCCCGCGCGTGCGCCACCGGGTGCTCCTGGTCTGCCCCAGGGACTTCTCCAACCTCCCCACCGCCTCGGCCGTGGACGTCCGCAGGCAGCGCGCCGTCACCGCCCGCCAGCTGGCCCGGCTCACCCGGATCCAGGACATCGCCGACGCCCTGCCCGAGGGCACCTGCTTCGCGCCCGACCTGCCCGCCGCCGAGCTGACGACCGCGGTCGAGGCGGTCCCGGCGGCCTACGCGCCCGAGTGCCTGGCCGTCTGCGAACTCGCCTTCCACTGCCGTGCGCGCTCGCGCGCGGCGGGCGCGGTCACCGCGCTCGGCCGCCCGCTGCGCGCCGAGTTGGGCGGGCTGACCACGGTCGAGGAGGTGCTGTCGGCGGCCCGCGGGGCGAGCGGCGACCCGGCCGATCCGGCGGTCGCCGCGCTGCGCAGGGCGGCGACCCTGCGCGCGGAGGCCCTGCACGCGGAGGCCCTGCACGACACGGCACCGGGCGGCGAGACACCGGGCGGGGCGGCAGCGGACGGAGAGACACCGGGCGGAAAGGCGGCGGACGGACAGGCGGCGGACGGACAGGCACCGGGTGGAAAGGCGCTCCCCGGGGCGCGGGACGGCCAGGAGGTGGCCCCTTGTCGCTGATCACCGCCCTCGGCCGGCTGGAGGCGGTCAGCTCCGGCCGGGCCCGCCCCGCCGCCACCGTCCGGCACCGGCACCTGTCCGACCGGCCCCTGGTGTTCGTACCGCTGACCACCGCGGGTGAGGCCGGCGCCCCGCTCGGCGCGCTGGTCGGCACCGACCGGGACGCGCCCCGGCTGCTGGTCGTGGAGCAGCCGCGCGACCGTGACCTGCGGTTCGCGTTCCTCGCCGACCTCGCCGACGTCGTCCTGCCCCACCTCGACGCGTACACCGACCACGTGGAGGCCGCCGAGCGCACCGAGACCGACCCGGAGACCGGCAAACGGGTCAAGGTCGACGCGGAGCTGTGCGCGGACGCGCCCCAGCTGATCGTGCCGAGCCGCGCGGGCGTCGACTTCGTACGGCTGCTGGGCCGTTCCATGCGCTTTCGCCGCACGGCCGAGCAGGACCCGCAGGCGCCGTATCCGGCGCCGCCGCGGGTGCCGCTGCTCGGGCGGTGGCTGACGCACTTCGCCGAACGGGCCCGGGTGCCCGGCTCGTCGCTGCTGCTCGCGCTGACCGACGTGCTGGCCCGGCACTGGACGACCGGCCAGTCGAGCCTGGAGGACCAGCACCTGGGCACGCTGCTGGCCTGGATCGACCCGCCCGCCGGGGAGTCCGGCGCCGCGGCGGCCGAACGGGTCGAGCGGGCCCGCGACGCCGCAGGCCAGTTGCTGTTCCCGCCCGCGGGCCCGGCCACCGACCCGGCCTTCGACAACAGGCTGCTCGCCCCCGCCATCGAGCGCCACCACCGTGCCCGCACCGCGCTGGCGGCGGCCGAGGACGGCCTGGAGGCCGACGACCGGCTCGGTCCGCTCACCGCCGCCGAGCGGGAGATCCACGCCCTGGTCGACAGCCGCACCCGGCCCACCTGGGACGCCGTGTGGCGCGGGCTCGACCTGCTGCGGGCGCTGCCCGACGGCGCGCACGTCGAGGAGCGGTGGCTGCGCGACCGCTGGTCGTTCACCGGCCACCGCGACCGGGTGCGGGCCGGCGAGCCCCCGCAGCCGCGCCGCGACGACGCGGTCACCGCGGCGAACAAACTGGCCACGCGCGAACGCGAACAGGCCCGGCTGGAGGCGCAGGAGGCGCTCGACGACCCGCTGGTGATGGCGGGCCGGCGGCTGGCCGGGGAGGCGTTCGCGGGCGAGGTCGTCGAGGTCGTCCCGGCGTACAGCGAGGGAAAGCGGCCCAGTCCGCGCCCCCTGGTCACCGTCCGCACGGACGACCGGCCGCACCTCGGGGAGCGGGCGAAGGCGTACCGCTCGCTGGCCGGCCGCCCGCAGTCGGCCGAGTTCGTCGGGTACGCGGGCGAGGGCGACGGGCTGGTCGTGCTGCGGATCCTGGACAAGATGGGCCGCGGCAAGGAGCCGGAGGCCGGGTCGGTGCCCGAGAAGGGCGACCGGCTCTGCTTCACGCTGTTCGAGCACGACCAGCGCGGCGGCGCGAAGCTGCCCGACCCGGAGCGGACCCCCTGGACACACGGCGGGCCGCCGGGCGAGGCCGCCGCGGAGGCCGCCGATCCCGTCACCGAGGAGGACGTACTGTGACGGACGGGACCTTCGACCCGGGCGCCGCCGCCGCCCGCGCCACCACGGCGATCCTGCACGACACCCTGCACGGCGCGCACCGGGGCGTGGTGGTCGACTCCCCGCCCGGCGCGGGCAAGTCCACCCTGGTGGTCCGGGCGGCGCTCGAACTGGCCGACGCGGGGCGCCCGCTGATGGTGGTCGCCCAGACCAACGCCCAGGTCGACGACCTGGTCCTGCGCCTCGCCGAGAAGAACCCCGAGTTGCCGGTGGGCCGCCTGCACAGCAGCGACGCCGACCCGTACGACAAGGCGCTGGACGATCTGCCGGCCGTGCGCACGTCGGCGAAGGCGGCGGACCTGGCCGGCCTCCCGGTGGTGCTGTCCACGGCCGCCAAGTGGGCGCACGTCACGGTGGACGAGCCCTGGCGGCACGCGATCGTCGACGAGGCGTACCAGATGCGGTCGGACGCGCTGCTGTCGGTGGCCGGGCTGTTCGAGCAGGCGCTGTTCGTGGGCGACCCGGGCCAGCTCGACCCGTTCGCGATCGTGGGCAGCGAGCAGTGGGCGGGTCTGTCGTACGACCCCTCGGCCTCCGCCGTGACGACGCTGCTCGCGCACAACCCGGAGCTGCCGCAGCACCGGCTGCCGGTGTCCTGGCGGCTGCCGGCCTCGGCCGCGCCCCTGGTCTCGGACGCCTTCTACCCGTACACGCCGTTCCGCAGCGGCACCGGCCACGGCGATCGCGAGCTGGTCTTCGCCGTGCCGTCCGACGGTTCGGGACCCGACCGGGTGATCGACGAGGCGGCGGCCTCGGGCTGGGGCCTGCTGGAACTGCCCGCGCGGCACACCCCGCGCACGGATCCGGAGGCGGTGCGGGCGGTGGCGGCGGTGGTCCGCCGGCTGCTGGACCGCGGCGGCGCCGCCACCTCGGAGCGCGGCAGCGGGCCCACACCGCTGACCGCGGACCGGATCGCCGTCGGCACGGCGCACCGGGACCAGGCGGCGGCGGTGCGGGCGGCGCTGGCCGCTCTGGGCGTGGCGGACGTCACGGTCGACACGGCGAACCGGTTGCAGGGCCGCGAGTACGACGTGACGGTGGTCCTGCACCCGCTGTCCGGCCGCCCCGACGCCACCGCCTTCCACCTGGAGACGGGCCGCCTGTGCGTGCTCGCCTCCCGGCACCGCCACGCCTGCGTCGTGGTGTGCCGCGCGGGGGTCGCCGAGCTGCTCGACGACTACCCGTCGACGGACCCGGTCCAGCTCGGGACGCTGGTCAAGTTCCCGGACGGCTGGGAGGCGAACCACGCCGTCCTCGCCCACCTGGCGGAACACCGGGTGACCTGGCGGCCGTGACCGGACACCGGCACCAGGCCGACGAGCACCACACCCGTCGCCACCGCATCGCCGGACGGAGTCCGGCACGCCGCCGTGCCGGGCCGCGGCCGGGCACCGAATTCGGCGGAGCCGCGGCCGGACTCCGGATTTCGGCGGAGCCGCGGCCGGACTCCGGATTTCGGCGGGGGCACGGCCGGACACCGCGTCGGCCGCGCCCTGCCGGGCCCCGGTCACCCGATCACCCGCCGTCCGCGAGGAGGTCTTGCGGGCACGCGGGAGAATGGTGGGTGGCGCAGCCTGAGGGGCGGCCACCCGAACCGTACGAGGAGGACGAGACATGGCGGAGCCCACGCCGCGTCGGAACGAACCGCGGCTACGCCCCGCGCCCCTGCTCTTCGAGCCCGTGGCGGCGGTCGCCGATCCCGAGCACTTCTTCGACCTGGAGTCGATGGACGATCCCCGGGCCCTGCTGGCGCGGGCGACCGAGCTGGCCCAGGCGTTCCGCGCCGCTGCCGACCGGGCCGTCGAGTTCCAGGCCGTCGCCGCGGCCCAGCTGGCGGACCCGCGCCGCTTCGACCGGCTGACGCCCGCGGACATCGCGGAGCGGGCGGAGTGGACCGAGGACTACGCGAAGAAGATGGTGGAGTTCGGCCGGGACCTGATGCGCGGGGTCGACGCCGAGGACCGCGGCACCGCCGATCCGGTGTGAGGCCCGGGGCCCGTGTCGCCATCGGGACCCGTGCCGCGCCATCCGCCCAGGGCATATGCCAAGCGGGCAAGATACTCCCTCTTACACCCCCGCGTCCCGAATTTCCGCAACTCAGCGCGATCGGAATTTCACCGGCGGTAGACCTATGGGTCATGAGCAGCACACGGAAGGTCACCGCTGACGGCGCCGCCTGGCTCGTCTCCGCAGGAACGTATCCGCGGAGCACGCTCGCCCTGTGGGAGGAACGGCCGGACGCCCCGCTCGTCCTGCCCTGCGGCACCGTCTTCGACGTGGTCAGCGCGCCGGCGGTGTTCGGGCGCCGGATGCTGGACCGGCTGTGGGCCGAGGGCCCGGGTTCGGGACCGGTCGCGGTGTTCCGCGGCCGGGTGCTGTTGTTCACCGCCCCGGGCACGGCCCAGCGCCTGCCCTCGTTGCTGGCCTGGGAGGAGTGGGGCTGCGGGGGCCGCACCTGCGGTGTGCCGCCGCTGCTGTGCCACGGCACGGGGGACGCGGTGACCGTACCGGCGCTGCGGACCCCGGACGGCGAGCGGTCCGCCGTCCCGGACGCCGAGCGGTCCCCCGCCCGGGACGACTCGCGCTGGCTGGTCGCCCCCGACAGCCGTCACCCGTGGCTGCCCGGACCCGAGGTCGCGCTCTGGGCGGCGGTGCGGGCGGCCCGGGAAACCGTGCGGATATCGATTTTTCCTCCCGCCGAGCAGGGTGCTAAGGTCTACGACGTCAGCAGGCGCCGCTAGCTCAGTTGGTTAGAGCAGCTGACTCTTAATCAGCGGGTCCGGGGTTCGAGTCCCTGGCGGCGCACAGTGATGACGGTGAAGGGTTCACGCCAAAGGCGTGAACCCTTCAGTATGTCTGTCGTCCGGCGTTTCTACTGTCCGACGTTTCCGTTGCCCGGCACGCTCAGCCCCCGAGCTTCGGTGTGATCTTCAGCGTCCAGGCGCCGGACGCCGTCCTGGCCTCCGCCTCCACCTTCACGCCGTCCCCCGGCACCGTGAAGCTCTCGCCCAGCGCGACCGGGGCGTCGGCGAGCGGCGGGTAGACCGAGCCCTCCCAGCAGCCCTCGGTGCGCGGATGGGCGTCCACCACCTCGACCGGACCGTCCCCGGACGCCGCCGCGCTGTGCACCCGGTACACCAGCACACCCTGGTGACAGATCCCGTGGTCCGGCCCGGCCGGGCCGCGCGCCTCGAAGGCCAGCGCGCTGTCCGGCCCGGTGCGCACGACGGCCAGTTTCACGCCGCCGCCCAGCCCGAACGCCGGGGATCCCGCCGCCGCGCCGGCCGGTGCCTCCCCGGCGCCCAGCGGCTCCAAGGTCAGCCGGGTCGGCGCGGTGCCCTGTACGCACCGCACCTGGCGGGGTTCGAGCCAGCCGAGTTTCCACTTGTGCCAGGCGAACAGGTCGGGCGCCAACCCGAACTGACTGCCCATCAGGTCCCAGTCGCCCACATAGGTGTCCCAGTCGCCCCGCTGGTCCGCCGGGCGGTGGTAGAGGTCCGGCAGGTCGAAGAGGTGCCCGGTCTCGTGCGCGAGAACCAGCCGGTCCGGTGGATGCCGCTCGAAGACCGTGACGACCCGACGGATCTCCTTGCCGTCCACCCGCACCGGGGCGTCCAGATTGACCACCTTCGTCGCGTCGGAGTCCACGCCGGGCGCGTCCGGGTCGGCCACGAAGTAGACGACGTCGTAGCGCGAGAAGTCGACCTCCCGGTCGGCCACCGCGAACGCGTCACGCAGATAGGCGGAGCGCTGCGCGGCGTTCCAGTCACGCTTTATGGCGTACGACGCCGACGCCTGCGGCATGCGGATCCAGTGGTCCAGCGGATGCGGACGCAGCGTGAACCGGCCATAGGAGACCTGCTCGAAGAAGCGGCTGGTGCCGGGGAAGTGGTCGGCGGCCAGTTGGGCGGGTGTGCTGCGCGGGGCGGAGTCCGGGAAGGAGAGGAACACCATCACGGCGTCGAGCGGGCGGGTCGGGCGGGGGTAGGCGGGGTTCCAGGTGTCCACCCCCTCGGAGTGGTGGGCGTCGGTCCGCCGCAGGGCACAGGGCGCCGTGGAGAACGGCTCGGCCACCGACGGGACGGTGAGGATCGACGTCGCGGCGAGCGCCGACATCGTGGTGAACACGGCGGCGGCACTGCGCAGATGGGGCGGCAAAGGGGCACCTCCGGGTGCGGTAGCACGGGACACCGCACCCAGCTTGGGACACTTTGCCGCATAACGCCCTGTTTGTCTGCACCAGAAGGGTGACCACCCCTGAACGACCGACACCCCGAATCACTCACGGAACGTCACAAGCGGTCGGGGGCCCGCAGAACCCGTCCAGGCACGGGCAGAAACGATCTGTCAGAACGGTGGGTCGATCAGGGACACTGGAAGGTGGCTGCAAGGCCCTCGGGCCAGCCTCTATGATCGGCACACTTTCCTGCACGGACAGAGATCGAGTGCACGGCGGGAGCGAGCGGTGAGCGGAACGTCCGAAGGGCCGACGCCCGCGGCAGACCTCGACCGGTCCGCCGTCACAGAGAGTGACAAGAGTACGCCTCCCGGTGCCCGGCCGCGGGCCGGGGCGCCACCCCACACCTACCGTTCCGTCTTCACGGCGGCTCCGTTGGCCATGGCCGTCGTCGACCGGGGCGGCCTGGTGGTCAGCGCCAACGACGCCCTCGGCGAACTGCTCGGCACCGACGCCGCGGCACTGACCGGCCGGGTCGCGGCCGACCTGGTCGACCTGGCCTCCGACGCCCGCGCCTGGCACGCCTACCGCGAGGTGCTGCGCGGGCGGCAGGCGCGGCTGCGCTGCACCCGGCGGGTGAAGCAGCCCGACGGCCGCTCGGTGTGGGTGCAGGTCACCATCTCCCCGCTCACCGGACCCGAGGAGGGCATCCTGCTCTCCGTCGCCGACATCAGCGCCCGCCGTGAACTCCAGGCCCGGCTGCGGCACTTGCAGATGCACGACCCGGTGACCCGGCTGCCCAACCGCACGCTGTTCTTCGAGCGGCTGACGGCGGCGCTGGAGACGGACGCCTACGAACAGGGCGGAACCGGCCGGATCGGCCTGTGCTACCTGGACCTGGACGGCTTCCAGGCGGTCAACGACACCCTCGGCCACCGGGTCGGCGACCGGCTGCTGGCCGCCGTGGCGGAGCGGCTGTCCCGGGTCGCGGACGAGGCCGGCTCCGGACGGGCGGGCACCCCCCTGGTGGCACGGCTCGGCGGCGACGAATTCGCCCTGCTCGTCGAGGACTCGACCGGCACCGACCAGTTGGCCGAGTTGGCCGAGGCCACGCTGACCGCGCTGCGGGACCCCTTCGACCTGATGGGCCGGCGGCTGTCGCTGACGGCCTCCATCGGAGTCGTCGAGCGGCACGCGGCCGGCACGACCGCCACCGGTCTGATGCAGGCCGCCGACACCACCCTGTACTGGGCGAAGGCCGACGGTAAGGGCCGCTGGACGCTGTTCGACCCGGAGCGCAACGCGCACCGCATGACCCGGCAGGCCCTCTCCTCCGCGCTGCGCCCCGCCATCGACCGCGGTGAATTCATCCTGGACTACCAGCCGTTGGTCGGTATGGAGGACGGCCGGCTGCGCGGGGTGGAGGCCCTGGTCCGCTGGCACCACCCGCAGTTCGGCACGTTGACGCCGAATCGGTTCATCGCGCTGGCCGAGGAGGACGGTTCGATCGTGCCGCTCGGCCGCTGGGCGCTGGTCACCGCCTGCCGCCAGGCACGCCGCTGGCAACTGGACCAGCCGGGCGGACCGCCGATCTTCGTGAGCGTCAACGTGGCGGTCCGCCAGATCTGGGACTCCGACCTGGTGGCCGACGTGGCGGACGCCCTCGCCCGGACGGAGCTGGCCCCGCACCTGTTGCAGCTGGAGCTGACCGAGTCGGCGGTGATGGGCTCGGCGGGCCGCCCGCTGGAGGCCCTCCAGGCACTGAGCGACATGGGCGTACGCATCGCCATCGACGACTTCGGCACCGGCTACTCCAACCTCGCCTACCTGAGCCGGCTGCCGGTGTCGGTCCTCAAACTGGACGGTTCGTTCGTGCGCGGCTTCCAGTACGACGACCCCGGCGACCAGCCGAATCCGGCCGACGAGGTCGTCGTCGAGGCGATGATCCAGCTGGCCCACCGGCTCGGCCTCACGGTCACCGCCGAATGCGTGGAGACCTCCGCCCAGGCGAACCGGTTGCGCCACATCGGCTGCGACACCGGCCAGGGCTGGCTCTACTCCCGGCCGGTGTCACCGGACCGCATCTCCGAACTGCTGGCGACGCAGTCCTACGCGGTGGGCAATCCGTAGGCGTCCGCGATCAGTTCGTAGGAGCGCAGCCGCAGGTCGCCGTGGTGGGCGTGGGAGGTGATCATCAGCTCGTCGGCGCCGGTGCGCTTGTGCAGCGCGTCGAGGCCGGCCCGCACCTCCTCGGCGCTGCCGTGCACGACGTTGCTGCTCCAGGAGCGGATGAAGTCCTCCTCGAACGGGCTGAACTCGTGCCGCTCGGCCTCCTCCGGGTCGGGGAACAGACCGGGCCGGCCGGTGCGCAGCCGGACCATGTTCAGTCCCATCGCCCGGGTCTGCCGGCGTGCCTCCCGTTCGTCGTCGGTGGCGAGGGCGCCGACCCCGATGAGGGCGTAGGGCTCGTCGAGCACCTCGGACGGGCGGAAGTTCTCCCGGTACAGGTCGAGGGCCGGGACGGTGTTCTGCGCGGAGAAGTGGTGGGCGAAGGCGAAGGGCAGGCCGAGCATGGCGGCGAGCCGGGCGCTGAAGCCGGAGGAGCCGAGCAGCCAGACCGGCGGCCGGTGCGGGGACTGGACGCCGCCGGGCGTGCTGCCCTGCACCGGGCCGGGAATGGCGTGGATGCGACTGTAGGGGTGGCCGTCCGGGAAGTCGTCGTCCAGGAACCGGGTCAGCTCGGCGAGTTGCTGCGGGAAGTCGTCGGCGCCTTCGTTGAGCGTGTCGGAGCGGCGCAGCGCGGCGGCGGTGGCGCCGTCGGTGCCCGGTGCCCGCCCGAGGCCGAGGTCGATCCGCCCCGGTGCCAGCGCCTCCAGCGTGCCGAACTGCTCGGCGATCACCAGGGGCGCGTGGTTGGGCAGCATCACACCGCCCGAGCCGAGCCGGATCCGCTCGGTGTGGGCGGCGAGGTGGGCGAGGATCACCGCCGGCGAGGAGGAGGCGACACCGGGCATCGAGTGGTGCTCGGCGACCCAGTACCGGTGGAAGCCGCGCGCCTCCGTGAACCGGGACAGCCCGACGCTGGTACGCAGCGCGTCGGTGGCGGTGCTCCCCGCCCCCACGGTCACCAGGTCCAGTACGGAGAGGGGGACGGGTGCGGTCCCGTGGGCCGTCCCCCGGATCTCGTCTGCCGCCACGGTGCTGCCTCCTGTGTTTCGCCGTGCGCTGCGCGGCTGTGCGCAGTGTTCCGGTGGGCAACAGGAGGGTGACTCCGGTTTATTCCCGGGGGGTGCTTCGGGGGTGGCGCGGGTTCTGCGCGGACCGGCGGACAGGACGCCGGAAGGGCAGGGGGAATGAGCAGGCGGGATGGACAGGAGGGATCCACAGGGAGGATCGACAGGGGGACGCTGTGGCGCGGGGTGCGGCCTGGGGGCTCAGACCTGGATGATCGGTTCCCGGGTGAACAGGGAACCCAGCATCGGGGCGTTCACCCTGCGGTCCGTCAGGCGCAGTGCCTCCCACACCGTGACCTGGTTGGCGGTGAGGACCGGCTTGCCCAGTTCCTTCTCCAGCGCGGGCAGGTGTGCCACCGTGTGCAGGGCCGTGTTCGGCAGCAGCAGCGCCTCCCCGTCGGCCCGGTCCGCCTGCCGGGCCAGTTCGAACAGCTCGCGCTCGCCCCAGTCGCCGACCGCCGCGGCCGTACCGGTCCCGGACGACCGCACTCCGGTCACCGTGACGCCCGCGGCCCGCAGGAAGTCCACGAACAGCCCGGCCACCTCGTCCGGGTAGGCCGCGCCGACCGCCACCCGGCCCACCCCGATCTCCCGCACCGCGTGCACGAAGCCGAAGGACGCCGAGGAGGCCGGCATGCCCGCGGCCATGGCCAGGGCGCGGATCTGCTCCTGGGCGCCCTCCCAGCCGTACTCGAAGCTGCCGCTGGTGCACGCCCACACGATCGCCTCGGCGCCCGCGAGCCGCAGTTCCTCGACGCCCGCCGCCAGCCGCTGCGGCGCGCCCAGGCGGCCCAGCGGATCCGCCCGGTCGGTGTCCTCGCACGGGCCGGTGTGGACCAGGTCCACACGGATGTCGCTGCCCAGGAGCTGTTCGATGCGCGGATAGTCGTCCTCTGCGGAGTGCCCCGGGTAGAGGAATCCGAGTGCGGTCATGTCCAGCCCTCCTGCGGTTCTTCCAGCGGTTCTTCCAGCGGTTCTTCCAGCGGTTCTTCCAGCGGTACGGACCGCCCGTACGCCGCCTCGCCCCACCGCCCCGTGGGCGTGGCGGATTCCCGGCGCTGCGCGCCCGGTACGGCCCCACCGTTGTCGGGTACCCAGCCGGGTGCGGCACCGCCCACACCGTTACCTGCTTGGCCGACAGCGCGGGACCCGTCTCTCCGCGTCCGGACGGCGGATCACCGCCGGATCACCGCCGGGCCGCGACGACCGTCCGGCCGGAAGAGGGCCGGGGCAGCGCCGGTGGAGGGCAGGGGCAGGGCCGGGGCAGCGCCGGTGGCGAGGGAGGCGGTCATGGTGGCCACCGGTCCGCGGACCGGGGCACCGGGAGCGCAACGGCGTCCGGTCGCCGCCGTGTTGACGAGGGCGGGTTCCGGTGCGAGCGTGGTCAATCCGTGCATGTCAGACCGTGTTCCATGCCGTTCCTGCTGTCCTGCCTCGCCCGTCCTGTCTCCCGCCCGTCCTGTCTTCCGCCCGTCCTGTCTTCCGCCCGTCCTGTCTCCCGCACCGGAATCCGGAGGAACGGTTTGCCGACGCCCGTACCGACGCCCGTACCGACGCTCCTCGTCCTCGACGCCGACCCCCTGCCCCGCCTCGGCCGGCTCACCGGCCGGGCCCGCGTCGTGCACGCGGACGAGAACACGCTCGCCGGGCTGCTGCCCACGGCGGACGTCCTGCTGGTCTGGGACTTCACCTCGCACGCGGTCCGCGCGGCCTGGCCGGGCGGCGGTCCGCGCCCGCGCTGGGTGCACACGGCGAGCGCGGGCGTCGACCACCTGCTGTGCCCGGAGCTGGTCGGGTCGGACACCGTGGTGACCAACGCGCGCGGGATCTTCGACCGGCCCGTCGCCGAGTACGTGGCGGCGCTCGTGCTGGCCATCGCCAAGGACCTGCCGCGCACCCTGGACCTCCAGCGGCAGCGGACCTGGCGGCACCGCGAGGCCCGGCGGCTGGCCGGTACGCGCGCGTGCGTGGTCGGCGCGGGGCCCATCGGCCGGACGATCGCCCGCACGCTCAAGGCGCTGGAGGTGACGTCGGCGGTCGTCGGGCGCGTACCGCGCACCGGCATCCACGGCCCCGACGACCTGGACCGGCTGATGTCGCGCGCGGACTGGGTGATCGCGGCGGCGCCGCTGACCGAGCAGACGCGCGGCATGTTCGACGCCCGGCGCTTCGGTGTGATGCAGCCCTCGGCGCACTTCGTCAACGTCGGCCGCGGACAGTTGGTCGTCGAGGACGCGCTCGTCGAGGCGCTGTCCAAGCGCTGGATCGCGGGCGCGGCCCTGGACGTGTTCGCCACCGAGCCGCTCGCGCCCGAGAGCCCGCTGTGGCGGGCACCCGGGCTGATCGTCTCCCCGCACATGAGCGGTGACACGGTCGGCTGGCGGGACGAACTCGGCGCGCAGTTCGTGGAGCAGTACGAGCGGTGGGCGGCGGGCAGGTCCCTGGTGAACGTGGTCGACAAGAAACGCGGGTACGTGCCGGGTCACTGACCGCTCCGGCATGCACCCGAGCGGGCGACACGGGACGCACCGACAGGTGTTTTCCGCTCCCTCTGGTTCTCCGGAGTGGCTTCGAGGCCGTGCACCGCGCGGCCACACCGTGCGTCCCGCTTTTGCCCGCATTTCCCGTGATACTTTTGCCCGCATTTCCCGTGATAAATGTCACTGGATCACGGTGGTACGTCGTAATACCGCGGTACGGGCGGTCGGCGCGGGGCCCCGGGAAACCGGGTCCTGACCGCAAACGTCCGCGCGACCAGCGAAAGGGCCTGGAATCGGGTGGCCATCGGGTGGTCGTGGAATCCGTCGGGCGATCCCGGGGGCATAACTCGTGTGGTCCCGGGTAGCCGCGCCGCCATGGCTCCACCACTTGGGAACGGCGTACACCCGACCGGTCACGAACACGGACACAGCCGACGGGCGGTGCTCGCGGGCGTCGCGGCGCTCGGGGCGCTGGGTACGGCGGGCTGCTCGCGCGTGGCCACGGCGTCCACGACGAACGGCGGTGATCTGCTGGACCGGCTGCGGGCGCAGGGCGTCGTACGGCTCGGGATCGCGGGGGAAATACCCTTCGGCTACATCGACAA
This sequence comes from Streptomyces sp. NPDC056161, assembly GCF_042268025.1. Lineage (NCBI taxonomy): Bacteria > Bacillati > Actinomycetota > Actinomycetes > Kitasatosporales > Streptomycetaceae > Streptomyces > Streptomyces sp. NPDC056161. The sequence continues at coordinate 214,434 of NZ_JBHJUV010000003.1, read as the reverse complement.
GGACGGCAAGCTGACCGGTGAGGCGCCGGAGTTGGCGAAGGCCGTCTTCAAACGGCTCGGTGTGGACACCGTGCAGCCGGTGCCGACCGAGTTCGGATCGCTGATCCCTGGGCTGAATTCACAGCAGTTCGATGTCGTGGCGGCCGGGATGTATGTGAATCCCGAGCGCTGCGCACAGGTGATCTTCGCCGATCCCGACTACCAGATGCTCGATTCCTTCATCGTGCGCAAGGGAAATCCGAAAGGGCTGCACGACTACAAGGACGTCGTCGCCAAGAAGGCCACATTCGCGACCGGGACCGGATACGCCGAGATCCAGTACGCGGTCGACGCCGGGTACGAAAAGGGCGACATCCTGATCGTCCCGGACCAGGTGGCCGGGCTGAACGCGGTCGAGGCCGGGCGCGTCGACGTGTTCGCCGGGACCGCCCTGACCACCCGCGAGGTGGTGAAGAAGTCCGCGAAGGCGGAGTCCACCGCGGCCTTCGCCCCACTCGTGGACGGCAAACCGCACGTGGACGGCGGCGCGTTCGCCTTCCGGCCCACCGAGACGAAGCTCCGGGACGCCTTCAACACCGAACTGCACAAGCTGAAGCAGAGCGGCGAGCTGTTCCGCATCCTGCGGCCGTTCGGGTTCACGAAGGACGAGATGACCGACCTCACCGCGAAGGAGCTGTGCGGCGGATGACCACCGGGCTCTGGGAACTCGTACTCAAGGGAGTCTGGACGACCATCCAGCTCCTGGTCCTCAGCGCGCTGCTGGCCGGCGCGGTCTCCTTCGCCGTCGGTATCGCGCGCACCCACCGGCTGTGGATCGTCCGTTTCGTCGCCGGTCTCTACACCGAGGTGTTCCGTGGCACCTCGGCGCTGGTGATGATCTTCTGGGTGTTCTTCGTGCTGCCGATCGCCTTCGGCTGGCAGCTGATGCCGCTGTGGGCGGGCACCCTGGCGCTCGGGCTCACCTACGGCGCGTACGGCTCGGAGATCGTGCGCGGAGCGCTGAACTCGGTCGACGCGGCGCAGCAGGAGGGCGGTATCGCCCTCAGCTTCACGCCCTGGCAGCGGCTGCGGCTGATCCTGCTGCCGCAGGCGGTGCCGGAGATGATCCCGACCTTCTGCAACCTGGTCGTCGAACTGCTCAAGGGCACCGCGCTGGTGTCCGTCATGGGCATGGGTGATCTGGCGTTCAGCGCCAACCTGGTGCGGCTGGCGCTCCAGCAGAGCGCGGAGGTCTACACGTACGTGCTGCTGATCTACTTCGTGATCGCCTTCGTGATCACCCGGCTGATGCGGGCGCTGGAGAAGCGGCTGAAGGCCGGGGTCGGCAAGGATCCCGGGACCGAGCAGGCGGCGCGTGCGGCCAAGCGGGCGCAGACGACCGGTGTCGGCGCCGCGGACGGAGGTGCCGCATGACCTGGGACTGGAACGCCGTCAGCGACTTCATGCCGCACTTCTGGGACGGACTGCTGGTGACCCTTCAGGCGCTGGCGCTCGGCTCACTGCTCTCGTTCAGCCTGGGCCTGGTGTGGGCGCTGCTGATGCGGACGCCCACCCGGTGGGTGCGCTGGCCGGTGGGGTTGGTGACGGAGTTCGTCCGCAACACCCCGCTGCTGGTGCAGCTGTTCTTCCTCTTCTACGTGCTGCCCGAGTGGGGCGTGGCCTTCTCCGCGCTGACCACCGGTGTCTTCGCGATCGGGCTGCACTACTCGACGTACACGATGCAGGTCTACCGGGCCGGCATCGAGGCCGTGCCCGTCGGCCAGTGGGAGGCCGCGACCGCGTTGAACCTGCCGGTGCTGCGCACCTGGACGGCGGTGATCCTGCCGCAGGCGGTCCGCCGGGTGGTGCCGCCGCTGGGCAACTACGTCATCTCGATGCTCAAGGACACGCCCATCCTGATGACGATCACCGTGCTGGAGATGCTGGGGCAGGCGCGTCTCTTCTCCCAGCAGCGCTTCCAGTTCACCGAGCCGGTGACGGTGATCGGCGTGGCCTTCATCGTCATCTCCTATCTGGCCTCCCTTCTTCTGCGCACCCTGGAGCGTCGCCTTGTCCGTTGAGACCCGTAAGCAAGAACCGGCCACCGACGAGAGCGGTCCGACCCGGCTCGTCCGGATGGAGGGGGTGACCAAGCGGTTCGGGGAGCACACCGTCCTCGACGGGCTCGACCTGTCCGTCGAGGCGGGCCGGCACGTCACCCTGATCGGTCCGTCCGGTTCCGGCAAGACCACGATCCTGCGGCTGCTGATGACGCTGGCCGAACCGGACGAGGGCACGATCACGGTGGCCGGGCAGCAGCTGTTCCCGGCCACCGAGAAGGAGGTCCGCGAGGTCCGCAAGAAGATCGGGATGGTGTTCCAGCAGTTCAATCTGTTCCCGAACATGACGGTGCTGCGCAACATCATGGAGGCGCCGGTCACTGTGCTCGGCCTGGCCAAGGACGAGGCGGCGGCGCGGGCCCGCGAGCTGCTGGAGCTGGTCGGCCTCAGCGACAAGTGCGACATGCGCCCGTCCCAGCTCTCCGGCGGGCAGCAGCAGCGGGTGGCGATCGCGCGGGCGCTGGCCATGCGGCCGCAGGTGCTGCTGCTGGACGAGGTGACCTCGGCGCTCGACCCCGAGCTGGTCGCGGGCGTCCTTGACCTGCTGCGGGACATCGCGCGCAGCACGGACATCACGATGCTGTGCGTGACCCACGAGATGGGCTTCGCCCGGGACATCTCCGACCAGGTCCTGATGTTCGACTCGGGCCGGATCATCGAGGCGGGGACGCCGGAGAAGATCTTCAGCGCCCCCGAGCAGGACCGCACACGGGAGTTTCTGAGCGCAGTCCTGTGACCGGGATTTTTCCCTCGAACGGCGCTGCAATTGCAGCAGGTGAGGGGGGCATCACGGCTGGTCACCGGCCGGGAAATGACGTGGGCATATGCCTACGCGTCGACGCCCCGGTCAGGGGCCCGGTGATCTCGCGAACGCCCCCTCCGTACCGGGCTCTTGCCGGTTATCGTGGAAACGATCCGCTGTCCGGATTGCGGCACTGAGAGCGAGCAGAGGGGGGACCACTGTGGCGCTGCTGAACGAGCCGACCGCCCCGTACCACTCGGCCCAGGACGCCCTGCGCGTCCTGGAGACGGTGGCACGGCACACCACCGGCGTCACCGACGCCGAACTGGCCCGCCGGACCGGCCTGGGCCCCGAGCGGCTGACCGCGCTGCTGCGCATGCTGCGCCGCGAGGGGTACGTCGCACAGGTCGCCGGCGGTGCCTATGTGACCGGTGAGACCCTGCGCCGTCTCGGCTCCGCGCACGACCGCGAGGGGGCGCTGCGCGAGAAGCTCCAGCACATGCTGGTCAGGCTGCGCGACTCGGTCGGCGCGGCGGTCTATCTGAGCCGGTACGTCGACGGCGAGGTCAGGATCACCCAGTACGCGGACGGTCCGGCCACGCCCGCGGTCAACGAGTGGGTGGACTTCCGCTCCTCCGCGCACGCGACGGCGCTCGGCAAGAGCCTGCTGACCCAGCTCGACCACGACGCCCGCCGCGACCACCTCGCCCGGCACAAGATGGCCCGGCTCACCTCGCGCACCATCACCAGCGACCGGCAGCTGCTGTCGCGTCTGGAGTCCCAGCCGCCGACCATGCCCGTCCTGGACCTCCAGGAGTACGCGGTCGGCACGGTCTGCGCGGCGGTCCCGATCACGGCGGGCTCCTCGGTGGGCTGTCTCGCGCTGTCCCTGCCGGTGGCGCACGCGCACCGGTTGCGGCAGGCCGCGGACACCCTGAACCGCGGCGCGGCCCCGGTGCTGCTCTCGCTCGCCATCTAGTGTCCTGGCGGGCGGCGTCGCCTGCCGGGCTCGGGCACCCGTGGTCGGGCACCCGTGGTCGGGCACCCGTGGTCGGGCGCCCGTGGTGCGGGCCCCAGCGCGGGCGGGGTCCCGGGATGGTCCGGAGCACCCCCTCGGACCAGGTAGTATTTTCTTCGTCGCCGCCCGGAAGCAGTGGGTGGCGGGAGTCAGGCGCCGCTAGCTCAGTTGGTTAGAGCAGCTGACTCTTAATCAGCGGGTCCGGGGTTCGAGTCCCTGGCGGCGCACATCGGTGAAGGGCCTCTCGTCGCGACGAGGGGCCCTTCGGCGTCCTGTGCGGTCAGCCTCCGGTACGCCCGTTCGCCCGGTGGCCGCCACCACACCGGATCGGCACACCGCAGCCCCTCGCGGCGCAGCCCGGCCCGGTGGATCTTGTTCGTGGCGGTGACCGGCATCCGCTCCACCAGCCGGACGAACCGGGGCGCCATCTTGGTCCCGAGGTCCGGCTGGGCCGCGAGGAAGTCGGCGAAGCCGGCCGGGTCGAAGGTGCCGGAGACGGCCGCCATCACCTGGTCGCCGGTGACCGGGTCGGGCACCGCGTAGACGGCGACGGCCTCGGCGCCCGGGTAGCGGGCGAGGATGTTCTCGATCATCGCGGCGGCCAGGTTCTCGCTGTCGACCCGCAGCCGGTCGTCGGCGCGGCCGGCGAAGTAGAGGTAGCCGTCGGCGTCGCGGCAGAACAGGTCGCCGGTCCAGTACCAGCCCCCGCGCCGCCGCTCGGCCTCCGCGGCCGGATTGCGCCAGTAGCCCTCGAAGGGGTTCGGTCCCCGGTTGACCAGCTCGCCTATCGCCTCCTCGCCGTTGAGCAGCCGGCCGGCCCCGTCGAAACGGGCGGGTGGGCACTCCGCGCCGCTGTCCGGGTCGAGGACGGCCAGTCCGGGTGCCCCGCGTCCCACCGCCCCGGCGGGTGTGCCCGGCGTCCACTGCACCGCCGCGCCGCCCTCGGAGGAGCCGTACCCCTCCACCAGCCGCACCCCGAACCGCCGCTCGAAGGCCGCCGCCTCGACCGCCCCGGCCTCGGTGCCGAAGCCCAGCCGCAGCGGGTTGTCCGCGTCGTCCGGCCGGGGCTCGGTGGCGAGGACGTACTGCACGGCCCGTCCGACATAGGTGAAGTACGTCGCCCGGAACCGGCGCACGTCCGGCAGGAAGCCCGACGCGGTGAACCGCCGGCGCAGCGCCACCCCGGCGCCGGCCGCCAGTGCGGGCGCCCAGTCGGCGATCACCGCGTTGCCGTGGAAGAGGGGCATGCAGATGTAGTGCACGCCGTCCGGGCCGAGGCCGAACTGGTCGACGAGGGAGCGTCCGGCGGCGGTCAGCCTGCCCTGGGTGCAGATCGCGGCCTTGGGGGCGCCGGTGGAGCCGGAGGTGAAGTAGAGCAGGACGCGGTCGCCGGGGGCGGCCCGAGCGGGGTCGGGTTCGGCGTCGGCGTACGGGGCGAGCAGGTCGGCGTAGTCCGGGGTGTCGGTGACCAGCAGCCGTACGCCGGGCAGGTCGAGGCCGTCCAGGAGCGGCAGCTGGGCCCGTTCGGTGACCAGCACCGGGCATGCGGTGTGCAGGATGTCGCGGGCCAGTTCGGGGCCCCGCCGGGTGGGGTTGATCCCGGCGACCGCGGCGCCCGCGAGGGCGGCGGCGGCCAGCCACTGCGGGAACTCCGGGGTGTTGTCGAGCAGCACGCCGACGTGCGGTTCGGCGCCGGCCGGCAGCAGGTCGGCGAGGAGCGCGGCGCGGGCGGCGGCGCCGGCCGCGACCTCGTGGTGGCTCAGCACCGTCTCCTCGAACCACAGTCCGGGCCGCCGGTCACCCCAGCGCGCCGCGACCAGCTCCGCCACCGTACGCCCGTTGGACTCCATGGGCGGGCACGGTAGCTGACCTATCGTCAGATGTGGAGGGTTGTCGGACGTGGACTTCCCGGGGCTCCCTCGGCGCGGCGTGCCGCTGATATAGCACAGGCATGCAGAACAACCAGCGCTCCGTCAGGTTTCGCATGCTGTCCGTCGTCACCCTGTCGGCGGCCTCGCTCCTCGTCCTGCCGGGGAACCGGGCCGTCGCCGACGACAGCGGGGCCGCGCCCGGCTTCGTGGCGCTCGGCTCGGTGGACCCCGGCATCATCCAGGAGATCCGGTACGCCACCCCGCACAATTTCGTCGGGGAGCCCGTCGACGGGTATGTGCAGCCGATGTGCATCCTCACCAGGCCGGCGGCCCAGGCACTGCACACGGTGCAGGAGAAACTGCTCAGAACGGGTTATTCCCTGAAGGTCTACGACTGCTACCGCCCGCAACGCGCCGTCGACCACTTCGTCGCCTGGGCCCAGGACCTCGACGACCAGGCGATGAAGGCCGAGTTCTACCCCGACGAGGACAAGGAGGACCTGTTCACCGACGGATACATCGCCGAGCGGTCCGGACACAGCCGGGGCAGCACCATGGACCTGACCATCGTCAAGCTGCCGGCGAAGGCCACGCCGCCCTACGTGCCGGGCCGGCCCCTGGTGCCGTGCTACGCGGGCCAGGACGAGCGGTTTCCCGACAACTCCGTCGACATGGGCACCGGGTACGACTGCTTCGACACCCTGGCGAACACGCTCGACCCCCGCGTGACCGGCACGCCCCGCGCGAACCGGTTGAAACTGAAGACCGCCATGGAAGCGGCCGGATTCACGAATCTTCCGGTGGAGTGGTGGCACTACACCCTCGACGACGAGCCGTACCCGGACACGTACTTCGACTTCCCGGTCGCGGCGTCCTCAGTGAACCGGGATCCCCGGTGAAGTGAACCGACGTCCCCGGTGAACCGACCTCCCCGGTGGACCGACCTCCCCGGTGGACCGACCTCCTCGGTGAACCGACGTCCCCGGTGGACCGACCTCCTCGGTGGACCGGTTCCGCCCACCGGCGCCGGTTCTCCGGCTCGGTACCTCGACCCGCGCGCGTCGGACGCCGCCGCGCCGGCGCACGCGGGCCTCACCCGGACGGGATCAGAACGTGACGTCCGAGCAGGCGTAGAACGCGTTGCCCGTGTCGGCGATCGTCCAGACCGCGAGGATGACGTGGTGTCCGCTCAGCCCGCTGGGCAGGGTGCCGCTGTGCGACAGCGTGGCCGGCGGCTGCTGGTTGTTGTAGGGCACCGTCAGGAACGGTGTGGTGTTGAGGTCCGAGCGGGCCAGAGCGTGGTTCTGGTTCCAGCCCTGCTTGGTGACGTAGTAACGGAAGTCCGTCGTGGCGTGCCGCGCGGTGAACTGCCAGCGGAAGGTGTAGCTCTGTCCGCCCGTCACCTTGGTGGTCGGCCAGGCCGCGCCGGACGGCTGGGTCGGTGAGCTGAGCTGGGCGAACTGCCCCAGCCCGCCGTTGCAGAGCTGGCCGTCGGCGGGACCGCCGGCCGGGAAGCCCTTCGGACCCTCGACGCTCTGCGGCTCCCACTGGATGCTGCCGCAGTTCGCCACCGTTCCGTTCTGGCAGAGCTTCTGCCTGCTGATGGGGAGGTCCGTGTAGCCGTGGCCGCTGGCCCCGCCGGAGGAGAGCGCGAAGGCTCCGGCGGTGGCCAGACCCACCACGACGGCGGACAACTTGGTCTGTGTGCGCATGCTGCCGCTCCTGGAGAACGTGGGGGAGTTTCAGTGAGCCGTGCAGGTCTAGACCAAGTCTCAGATTATTGCCATCAGTTGAACATGTCCATACCAATCACGGTGCGGACTCCGTACGGCCCGAACAGAAGGCCACCGTCAGGTCCCGCACCAGCACCTTGCGCTCGTAGTCGTCGAGTTCGACGAGCCCGCGCATGGTCAGCCGGGTCACCGTGTCCTCCACCGAGTCCACGACCGAGGTGAGCATGGAGGAACGCTGCTGCGCGTCCAGCGCCGCGACCCGGCGCCGGTGCATCGCCGCGGCGACCTCGGGCGCGTACTCGGCCCGCACCGGCTGCACCGAGAACACCTCAAGTCCGATGCCCACCGCGTCCGCCGCCACCAGCCGGGTCAGCGCCTCCCCGGCCGCGTCCACCGCACCCCGTGCCCCGCCCGGCATGTTCACCGGCACCCGGGCCAGCGCCGCCTCGACACAGTCCCGCAGATACGCCTCGTGGTCCGCCACGCCCAGCACGGCCCGCGCGGTGTCCCGCACCCGCCACACCACCAGGACGACCACCCGCAGCGCGACCCCGTGGCCGTCGGCGGCCGGCATCGGCTCGCTGCGCCAGTGCCGCAGCCGCACGTCGACCCGGCGGCGCCGCAGCAGCGGGTTGACCCACAGCAGACCGGTGCGCCGCACCGTTCCCTGGTAGCGGCCGAACAGGGCGAGCACGCAGGCCCGGCCGGCCGTGCCCCGGGCGAGGCCGGCGAAGCCCAGCGCGCCGAGCGCCCCGGCGCCCGCGTACGCCGCCCACTGGGCCGGACCCGGCCCCGCGTCCGCGGCCCCCGGCAGCCCCAGCGCCGTCACCGTGAACCGCGGCAGCGCCCCCGCCCACCAGGAGGTGGCCAGACACCCGGCCACCCCGCCCAGACCGGCGAGCACCCCCGCGATCCCGGGCAGCACCCGCGCCGGGCACTCCGCGAGTCCGGGGTCGGTCTGGGGCACCGTCCGGGCCCGCGCCGGCCCCGGACGCCTGAGCCGCGGCTGCTCGCCGGTGCCCTGACGGCGGGCCACCACCGCCGGCTTGGGCGGTACCGACACCGGGTCGGGGTCGTCGCGGAACAGCAGGTGGACGGGGATCTCGGTGGTCGCCTCGTTCTGGATCAGCCGGACCGGGCGGGACGGCCCCTCGACGGGTCCCTCCGATTCGGGCGTGTGTGACGTCGTCGTACTCATGCGTGCCTCCAGCCTCCGCGCCAGATGCGTCATGACAGGTGAGTGAGTGACAGAAACGGAACAGGACAGGACAGAGCGGGACAGGACGGGGACGGGCAGGCAGGACGGGGCCGGACGGGGTGGGCCAGGGCGGGACGGTACGGGACGGTGTGGTGGCCTAGCGGAACAGGCGCCGCCAGGTCTCCGGACCCGGGCAGCCGTCCGCCGCGCCGCCCCGCCAGCCCTGGGCGCGCTGGAACGCCTCGACGGCCCGCCGGTCCGCCTCGCCCCAACGCGGTCCCGGCCCGGTGGCGTAGAAGCGGCCGTACCCCTTCTCGACCAACCGCTGCCCCAGCCGGGTGACGTACAGGTTGTCCGCGCCCGGCCGGAACATGTTCCGGCCGGGGTAGCCGGGCACGCCGTGCGAGGCGGGTACGCCGGCCGGGGCCGTCCGGATGTCCTTGCCCTTCCCGCCGGCCAGCAGCTCCCAGGTGCGCGGTCCGGGCAGCCCGTCCGCGTCCGCGCCGTTCCAGCCCTGGGCCCGCTGGAACGCCTGGGTCGCCCGTCGGTCCGCGTCCGACCACCGCGGCCCGGGGCTCTCGGTGTAGTAGGCCGCGCCGCCGCGGGCGGTCAGCAGCGCGCCGAGCTGGGTGACGTACTTGTTCTCCGCCCCGGGTCCGAAGTACGCGGCCCCCGGGAACGGCCCGGCCTTGAGCGCGGCGCCCGGTTCGGCACCGGCCGCGCCCGCCTTGAGGCTCTTGTAGCGGTAGGGGACGTACTTGTCGGACTGGCTCCAGTAGGCGTACGGGGTGGCCAGCCTGCGCGTGTGCGGGGGCGTCTGCTCGTAGGCGGTGTAGTAGGTGTGCGTGTAGTCCGTCCAGCCGCCGAAGATGACGACGTGCGAGCCCTTCTCGGGGTCGGCGGCGTTGTGGAACAGCAGGATGTCGCCGGGTTGCAGGTCCGCCTTCTTGATCTTCACGCCGAATCCGCCGAGGCTGCCCGTCCACTCGTTGCGCGGCAACCCCCAGGCCATCGAGACGAAGCCCGAGCAGTCCTGGCGGTAACCGTCGGACCAGAACTTGGACATGCTGTACGGCACCTTGGCGTCGACCCAGGTCTTGGCGCGGTTGATGATCTCCGTACGGGTGAGCACGCGCGGCTGGGCCGGCGGGACGGACGCGCCGCCCCCGCCGTGCAGCGGCCCCTTCCCGCCCTGCGGGGTGCCGGGCTCCGGGCCGGCCGGCAGCCCCGCGCGGTGCGGGCCCGGCGGGGCGGGCGGTACGGCGAGGGCGGACGCCTGGTGGCCCGCGGCGAGGGCGGCCGACGTGGCGGCGGCCACGACCAGGGCCCGCCGGGAGGCCGGGTGCCCGCCGAGCCGGCCGGGCAGGGAACGCGGGCTCACCCGCCGCCAGTGAACGCATCCCGGACAGTCGCAGTCGCTCGCGGGATCGAATTCCTCGAATACCGGAGTCGCCATGCGATCCCTCTCCCATCCCGGGGTGAAATGTCCGCATCTGTGCACATTGATCAGTTTCTCAACTGTCGTCGCGGCGCGCATGTTGACGGTCCGAATGATGTACGCCCCCTGGGCACCCCCGCGCCGTCCGGTCGTGGTCGGGAGCACACCTGGAGGTCGGGTAGAGTTCTCGCGTCAGCGGGCGCCGCTAGCTCAGTTGGTTAGAGCAGCTGACTCTTAATCAGCGGGTCCGGGGTTCGAGTCCCTGGCGGCGCACCACCACAGCATCATCGCAGCACCACGCTGACCTGGGCGTCCTCGATATCCGAGGGCGCCCGTTCGCGTTCCTCGGGCACTCTTCTCCATCCCGCCCTCCGCCCTCCTCCCCCATCGGCACTCCCCTCCACCACCACCCCGCAAGGGACCCCGCATCGAGGTCAGCCGCGGACGCGCATCGAGTCAGCCGCGGACGCGCCCATCATCACGTCCGCCCGGCGCAGCGGACACGCCTCATATCACGCCCACCCGGCACACAAGACGCGCACGGCGCTCCGACTCGTCGGCCGAGTCGACTGTTCACACGGACGAGGGATCTCTCGACAGCCTGGCCGGATACCCTCTGCCCATGCCAGCCCGAGATCTCCAGGAGCGGATCAAGAAGCTCATCGTCGACCGACGACTGCCCTCCGGCGCGCCGCTGCCGACCGAGCCCGAGCTGATGGAGTTCCTCGGCGCGAGCCGGAACTCGGTGCGGGAGGCGCTGAAGGCCCTCCAGGCGATGGGCATCGTGGAGATCCGGCACGGCTTCGGCACCTACGTCGGCCCGATGTCCCTCGCCCCCATGGTCGAGGGCCTCACCTTCCGCACGGTCGCCGGGCACCACCGGGGCGAGGACTCCCTGGTCCAACTGCTCGAACTGCGCGAGGCCATGGAGGCGGGCCTGGTCTCCCGGCTGGCCGGGCGGCTCCCCGCGGCCGACCTGGCGGAGCTGGCCGCGCTCGTCGACCGGATGGACGAGCGGGCCGAACACGGGGCCGGCCTCGCCGAGACCGACCGGGCCTTCCACGCCGCCCTCTACCGAGGGCTGGACAACGTCCTGCTGAGCGAGGTGCTGGAGGCGTTCTGGGACGTCTTCCACCGCGTCCAGCGGGACCTGGTGGACGTGCCGCAGGATCCGCGGGTCACCTGCCACCAGCACCGGGAGATCCTGGACGCGGTCCGCTCCGGCGACGCCGCACGGGCGGAACAGGCCATAAGAGACCACTTCGACAACATCCGCGCCCGCCTGTCCACCGCCGTCACGACACGTCCACAGGATCCCTGTACGCGCCACAATGAGCGCGTATGACCGGTAGACACCGCGTTTAGCGTCTTGCGATCACGCGGAGCACCGTAGAAACCCGGTTGTTCAAGCTGCCGCCGATTCACGGCACTTGGGGGGGAAGGCAACCGGTTGCCGGACGGCGGGGAGAGGGGCCCCGCCCGGGAGCGGATGCCGAGGGGCACGAGCAACCGGAAGGTCACCGCTCCATGTCCGCACGCGCCGACGTGGTGGCCGTACGTCGTCCGGTTCCAGGACGACCGTCGCCGCCCGGTCGCCGATGCCCCGGGCGACGCCGCAGAGCCAGGCGCGGTAGGCGGCGCCGTCGGCGGCGCCGCCCCGCGAGCACTGGCCGCAGTCGCGGTGCGGGATGTCGTACAGGACAAGCAGCGCCGTCCGGTCGGCGCCGGCTGCGGCGCCGGCATCCGGCCACCTGTGGGGATGACGGAGAGCCACCGGTGCGGGACTTGGCGTCAACTCTCCCTAGGCCGGGGCGTCCTCGCCGTCTAGAGTTTCTTTCCAGAGTGGGTTCAGGCGGCCCCAGTCCCCGGCCGGCTGTGCGTCCACCGTGGTTTCCACCGGCCTCCCGCGCCGATCGCCGGGCCACTCCCGCAGCCCTGGCGTCCGCGGTAGAGGACCGGCCCGGCCGGCGGCTTCGGGGGGAGTTGGCCGCCGACCGGGCCAGGTGGTGGTGGGGGACACGATCAGCGTCTCAGCGGCCGGTTCCGGTCAGATACGCCGACACCACCACGTTCGCCGGGTAGTCGTCGCCGGCCCGGTCGAAGTCGCCGCAGGTGACCAGCCGCAGTTCGGCACGGCCGGCCCGGCGCGGCCCGTACGCCTGCCCCGTGTCGAAGTGGTCGCGGGGAAGCACCCGCACGTCGTCCACGGTGAACTCGGCGACCGTGCCGTCGGCGCGGGCCACCCGGACCTGTTCGCCCGGCCGCATCGCGCCGACCCGGTGGAAGACGGCGGTCCCGGTCCCGGTGTCCGCGGCGCCCACCAGGACGGCCGCCCCGGCCGCTCCCGGTTCGATTCCGCCTCCGTGCCAGGCCACCGACCCGGACGGCTGGGGGCAGGACGGCGGGCCGACCGCGTCCCGCCCGGCCGGGCCGCCGTCCACGACGGACGCCCGCACCCCGAGCCCGGGGATCTCCAGGCGCTGCGGCGGCGCGTCCGGCAACGGCTCGGCCTGCGGCGGGAGTTCGGCCCCCGCGGGGCGTCCCACCGCGGCCATGTCGCCCGTCGCGGGGGCGAAGACCCCCGGCGGTACGTCGGCGGCCTCGCGGCCCCACAGCCACAGCCCGAGCAGCAGCAGCGCCCAGGCGATGCCGGTGACCAGTCGGCCGGCCCCGGTGGTTCGTACGCGGTCTGACATGGCGGGCGGCGCTCTCAGTCCTTGCCGTCACGCTTGCGACGGGCGCTGCGCAGCCCCACGGCGACCGCGGCGACGCCGACCAGGACGAGCCCGATGATCGCCTGCGCGAGGCCGGGACCGGTCGGGTGGGTGTCCACGGAGGCGAAGTAGGCGGTGTCCTCGGCGCCCACGTCGGCCGGGGTGCCGGAGGCGGCAGGGGATACCGGGGACACCGGGGATGCGGGGGAGGGAGGAGTGGCGGGGGATGCGGAGGAGGGGGGAGCGGTGGGGACGGCGGTCGGTGGTGCGGCGCCGGAGTCGGCGCCGGTCACCGTGACCGTGCCGGTGAGCTGGGTGTCGCCGCAGGTGACCCGGATGTCATAGGGGCCGGGCGAGGCCGCCTGGCTGATCCGGCTCCGGCCGCCCAGCGTGCCGTCCGGACCGCTGAGGGTGCCGTCGGCGGCGAACGCGTCGGAGACCGCGGTGCCGGTCCGCGCGTCGCAGCCGCTGACCCGCACGGCCACGTCCCCGCCGGGGGCGGGGGCGGACGGGGCCACCGAGACCCCGCCGTCCGCCGCGTACGCCGACGGGGTGAGCACGGCGACGACAAGGATTCCTGTACCGAGAGTGAGGGGTAGTGAGCCCATCGTGAAACCTCCAGATATCTGGAGGCTCCCCCGGCAGCCGTCGGCCCGCATCCTCGGCGGCGTCCGCCTGCTCCGTTCGGGTCACAAAGGTTTCAGATATGGTCGACGAGGTCCGCGATCGAGTCCACCACCTCGGACGGCCGGTACGGGAAGTCCTCTACGTGCTCGGGCCTGGTCAGGCCGGTGAGCACCAGGTACGTCCGCATCCCGGCCTCCATGCCGGCCAGCACATCGGTGTCCATGCGGTCGCCGATCATGGCGCTGGTCTCGGAGTGGGCGCCGATCGCGTTCAGCCCCGTGCGCATCATCAGCGGGTTCGGCTTGCCCGCGAAGTACGGCTTCTTGCCGGTGGCCTTGGTGATCAGTGCGGCGACGGCGCCGGTGGCGGGCAGCGGGCCCTCGGTGGACGGGCCGGTCTCGTCCGGGTTGGTGCAGATGAACCGGGCCCCGCCGAGAATGAGCCGCACCGCCCTGGTCATGGCCTCGAAGGAGTAGGTGCGGGTCTCGCCCAGCACCACGTAGTCGGGCTCCTGGTCGGTGAGTATGTACCCGATGTCGTGCAGGGCGGTGGTCAGGCCGGCCTCGCCGATGACGTACGCGCTGCCGCCGGGGCGCTGGTCGTCGAGGAACTGGGCGGTGGCCAGCGCGGAGGTCCAGATGTTGGCGACGGGCACGTCCAGGCCCATGCGGCCGAGCCGGGCGTGCAGGTCGCGCGGGGTCTGGATCGAGTTGTTGGTGAGGACCAGGAACGGGCGGCCGGACTCGCGCAGTTTCTTCAGGAAGGCGTCGGCGCCGGGGATCGGGATTCCCTCGTGGACGAGCACACCGTCCATGTCGGTGAGCCAGGACTCGATGGGCCTGCTGTCTGCCATGTGCTTCGGTCTCCTGGCATGCGTGTGGGTTTTCTGGGCGGGGGTGGCGGAACGACGGCGTGCCGACGACCCCAGCGTAAGCGTTCCACTGGGGTGACCGGGATGGGTGCGTTGTCGTCCGCGGGGGCGTCGGGGCCGGTCGCGCAGTTCCCCGCGCCCCCTTGAGGTGACCGGGAAAGGTGCGATTCCGTCCGCGGGAGCATCGGGGCCGGTCGCGCAGTTCCCCGCGCCCCCTTGAGGTGACCGGGAAAGGTGCGATTCCGTCCGCGAGAGCATCGGGGCCGGTCGCGCAGTTCCCCGCGCCCCCTTGAGGTGACCGGGAAAGGTGCGATTCCGTCCGCGAGAGCGTCGAGGCCGGTCGCGCAGTTCCTCGCGCCCCTCAAGGGCGACCAGGAAAGGTGCGACGTCGTCCGCGAGAGCGTCAGGGCCGGTCGCGCCCGCGCGGGGAGCCGCGTGGGGATCGGGCCCCGCGCCCCTTTTTGGGGCGCGGGGAACTGGTCGGGGCGGGGTCAGGGCTGGGTGAGGCGTACCGCGTCGAGCACCCAGTACCAGTTGTTGCCGCCGGTGTACCGGAAGCGGATGCGGGCGGTGGTGGCGCCGGCCGGGACCTGGAGGGTGACGGTCTCGGTGCGGGAGGGCACGTCGGCCGTGTAGGTCTTCACCGTGACCGGGGCGGCGCCGTCGTAGGACACCAGGACCTCGCCCTTCTGCGGGGCCTCCTGGCGGTAGTAGGTGGTGTAGGTGAAGGTGGCGGTGCGGCCTCCGGTGACCGGGTGGGCGGGGCTGACGAGGGTGGAGTCGAAGGTGCCGGAGACGGTCCTGTCGTTCCACTCGTCGCCGTCGGCCACCGCGAAGACGCCCCGGGCCCGCACGTTGGACTCGCGTTCCTGGTCGCGCTGGGCCGCGGTCCAGAACTCGTCGGTGGTGAAGGACCAGCCACGCCACTCGGTGACCCCGCCGGTGCCCATCGCGGAGTTGTCGACGGACCAGCCGCTCGGCGGGGTGTGGGTGAAGCCGACCACGGCGGCGCCGATGCCGGTCTCGTCCACGCGGGTCTGCAACTGCGGGCGCAGCGCGTCGAAGTCGTCGGGGTCGTCGGGGTCGTCGGACACGGTGGGCTGGACCTTGCGGACCGGGCCGGCCGCGCGGAGGGGCTCCGTGCGGCCCGCCCGAGCGGGGCCGTGGGGCCCCTGCTCGGGTGAAGTCGTGGGCCTGCGGGGCGTGTTGCCGGGCGGAGGGGGTCAGCTGCCGGTGGCGGACTTCCAGTCCTCGACGTACGACGTCAGGTTCTGCTCGATGTCGGCCCAGTCCGGCTCGAACACCTCGACCCCGTCCATGATCTTGGTCAGGGCGATGGCGTCGGCGTCGACGGCCTTGACGTCCTGGCGGGCGCTGAAGCCGCCGCCGACCTCGCTGACCTCCCGCTGGGCCTGCCGGCCCAGCATGAAGTCGAGGAGCTTCCTGCCGTTGTCGGAGTGCGGGGCCTTGGTGACGAGGCCGGCCGCGTACGGCAGGGCGAAGGTGGTGGGCTTGCCGCCCGGCCCGGCGGGGAACCAGATGCCGAGGTTGGGCATGGTCTTGGACTGCGCGTAGTTCATCTGCACGTCGCCGTTGGCGACGAGCAGTTCGCCCTTGTCCACCTTGGGGGCGAGCTTGCCGGTGGAGGCGGACGGGCCGACGTTGTTGGCCTGGAGCTTCTTCAGGTAGGCGAGGGCCGCGTCCTTGCCGCCGAAGTCGTGCATGGCCTTGATCAGGACGGCGGTTCCGTCGCCGGCGACGCCCGGGGTGGAGTACTGGAGCTTGTTCTTGTAGCTGCCGTCGAGCAGTTGCTCCCAGGTGGTGGGGGCCTGCTTCAGCTCCTTCTTGTCGTAGATGAACCCGAAGTAGTTGTTGACGACGGAGGTCCAGGTGCCGTCGGTCGCCTTGTCGGCGCCGCCGACCTGGTCGGAGCCCTGCGGGGCGTACTTCTGGAGCAGTCCCTTGCCGTCGGCCTGCTGGATGAACGGCGGGAGGGTGACCAGCACGTCGGCCTGCGGGTTGCTCTTCTCGCGCAGGGCGCGCTGGACGACCTCGCCGGAGCCGCCCTCGACGTAGTTGACCTTGATGCCGGTCTGCTGCTGGAAGTCCTTGAAGATCTTGTCGTACCAGCCGTCGCCGTTCTCGCCCTTGAGGCCGTCGGCGCTGTAGACGGTGACCTCCTTGGCGTCGGAGCCGGTGGAGGTGCCGGAGCAGGCGGCGAGCAGCGGGGTCGCGCACAGCGCGAGGACGAGGGCGAGCTTGGCGCCGTTCTTGGGCATGGCGGACTGAACTCCTTGCGGGGAAGCGGGGGATGCGCGACGGGAGGGGGTGAGCCGGATCAGCGGAACGAGGCTCGGGTGCGGATGCGGGCGATGACGAGCAGGACGAGCAGCGTCGCCGCCATCAGGACGACCGCCAGGGCGGAGCCGGCGAACAGGGCGCCGCGGTCGGTGGCCGAGTGGATCAGGACCGGAAGCGTGGTCCAGTCGGGCGGATAGAGCATCATCGTGGCGCTCAGTTCGCCCATGGACAGGGCGAAGCAGAGGCCGGTGGCGGCGGTCAGCGAGGGCAGCAGCAGCGGGAGTCTCACCCGCCACAGCACATACGCCGGGCCCGCTCCGAGCGAGGCCGCCGCCTGTTCGTAGGCCGGGTCGAGGCGGGTCAGGGCCGCCGCGACGGACTGGTAGGCGAACGCCGTGACCAGCACGGTGTGCGCGAGGAAGACGATCCACCGGGTGCCGTTGAGCAGGATCGGCGGCTGGGAGAAGGCGACCAGGATCGCCAGGCCGACCACCACGGAGGGGACGGCGACCGGGAGCACGAACAGGGCGTCGAGCACGGTGCGCAGGCGCCGGCCGAGGGCGGTGCCCGCGAGGGCGGCCCAGGTGCCGACGACGAGGGCCAGCAGGCTCGCGCCGGCGGCGGTGAGCAGGCTGGTGGTGAGCGCCTGGAGGGCCTCGCCGCGGGTGGCGGCCGTGTAGTTGCCGGTGGTGAAGCCGGACGGCAGCACGCTCGACCAGTTGGTCGCGAACGACGCGGCCAGGATCACCAGCAACGGCAGCGCGAACAGGGGCAGGAAGAGGACGAAGAACACCGCCCAGGCGGTCCACTTGCCCTTGCGGCTATGCACGAGCACGGCGGCTCACCACCCGGTACAGGCCGTACAGGCCGACGGAGATCAGGACGTTGACGACGGCGACCGCGCAGGCGCCCGGGTAGTCGGACTCCAGGATCGCCTTGCTGTAGACGAGCATCGGCAGCGTGGTGACGCCCTTGGCGCCGGTGAACAGCACGATGCCGAACTCGTTGAGGCACAGGACCAGGACCAGGCTGCCGCCGGCGGCGAGCGCGGGCAGCGCCTCGGGCAGGACGACCTGCCGTACGATCCTGGCCGGCCGCGCGCCGAGGCTGGCGGCGACCTCCAGTTGCCCGGTGTCGAGCTGCGAGAACGCGGCGAGCAGCGGGCGCATCACGAACGGTGTGAAGTACGTGATCTCGGCGAGCAGCACCCCCCACGGGGTGGTGAGGAACTGGAAGGGCCCCTCGGCGGCGCCGGTGACGTCCGTCCACGCCCCGTTGGCGATGCCGACCCTGCCGTAGACGAACAGCAGGGCCAGCGTGATCAGGAACGACGGGAAGGACAGGAAGACGTCGATGAACCGGGAGACCGCCCTGGCCCCGGGAAACGGCACGAAGGCGATGACCAGCGCGAGCACGAACCCGAGGACCAGGCATCCGGCGGTGGCGGCCGACGCCAGCCACACGGTGGTCCACAGCGCCTCGCGGAAGGCCGCGGAGGCGAAGACGTCGGCGTACGGCTGGAGCGAGGTGCCGCCGCTGTCCGGGTGCACGGACTGCTCGACGACCAGGGCGAGGGGATAGAGGAAGAACAGGACGAGCAGCGCGACGGGCGGCAGGACCGTCCACACGAGGGTCCGCGGAGAAGTGCCCGGGGAACCGCTCGGGGAACTACTCGGGGAATCGCTCGGGGAATCGCTCGGGGAACTGCGCGGCCGGCCGCGGACCGGCCGCGCCCGGCGGACGGCCTCAGTCATCGCCGGCTCCCATGGGCAGCAGCACCGCGTCCTCGGCCGCGAAGTGCAGCGTGACGGACGCGCCGTGGGCGGGCGGTTCGCGCAGTTCCCGCAGGTCCGCCATGATCCGGTGCCCGTCGACGTCGACGTGCAGGCGGTGCGTGGCGCCCCGCCACTGGATCTCGCCGACCGTCCCGGTGAGCTGGTTCGGGCCGCCGCCCAGGCCGACGAGGTGGGGCCGCACGCACAGCGTGGCCCGCGCCCCGGGCACCGCGCCGCCGGTCGCGACCTCGATCTCGGCACCGCCGAAGGACACCCCCCGCTCGCCGACGGTCACCGGCAGCAGGTTGGCGTTGCCGACGAAGGAGGCGGTGAACTCGGTGCGCGGCGCCCGGTACAGCTCCAGCGGGGTGCCGACGTCCTGGAGCCGGGCCTGGTCCAGCACGGCGATCCGGTCGGCGAGGGTCAGTGCCTCCATCTGGTCGTGGGTGACGTACAGGATGGAGACGTCGGGCAGCTCGCGGTGGAGCCGGGCGAGTTCGGTGAGCATCCCGGAGCGCAGCCGGGCGTCGAGCGCGGACAGCGGCTCGTCGAGGAGCAGCACGTCCGGGCGGATGGCGAGGGCGCGGGCGATGGCCACCCGCTGCTGCTGTCCGCCGGACAGCTCCCGCGGATAGCGGCGCGCGTACGCCGCCATCCCGGTCAGCTCCAGCGCCTCGGTGACCCGGGTGCGGATCTCGCTCCTGGCGGCCCTGCGCGCCTTCAGGCCGAAGGCCACGTTGTCCGCGACCCGCAGGTGCGGGAAGAGGGCGTACTGCTGGACGACCATGCCGATGCCCCGCCGGTGCGGCGGCAGGTCCGTGACGTCCCGGTCGCCGAGGAACACCCGCCCGGAGGCGGGCCGTACGAATCCGGCGACCGCCCGCAGCGCGGTGGTCTTGCCGGAGCCGGACGGCCCGAGCAGGGCCATCACCTCGCCGGGCTCGACGGTCAGGTCGAACGAGTCGAGGACGACGTTGCCGTCGTAGGCGACCGTGACGGAATCGAACCGGATGCCCATCTCACCGGACCTCCGTGAGCAGGCCGGGCAGTGCGGCCACCGAGTTCAGGACGTGCGTGGCGCCGGCCGCCCGGAACTCCGCGTCCCCGTGCGCCCCGGTGCGTACCCCGGCCACCAGGCCCGCCCCGGCGCGCAGTCCGCTCAGCACGTCGTAGGAGGTGTCGCCGACCACGGCGACCTGGCGTACGTCGTCGGCGGCCCCGGTGCGCAGGAACGCCTCCAGGACCATGTCCGGGTACGGCCGTCCGCGCCCGCCGGCGTCGGCCGGGCACAGCGTCAGCGGCACCAGGTCCCGCCAGCCGAGTGCGCCGAGTATGGCGTCCTGGGTGATCCGGGCGAAGCCGGTGGTCAGGACGACGGTCCGGCCGTCGGCGCGCAGTCGCTCGATCGCCGCGCGGGCACCGGGCACCTCGGCGATGCGACCGCCGTCGACGAGGTCGCCGTACGCCTTCTCGAAGGCGGCGTTCGCGCGCTGGGCGCGGCTTTCGTCGCCGAACAGGTGCCGGAAGACGGAGATCTTGGACTCGCCCATGGTGGCGCGGACGTAGGCGAGCTTCTCGGCGTGGTCGGCGGAGCCGGGCTCGACGCCCAGTTCACCGGCGGCGGTCTCGAAGGCCAGCTCGACGAGGCCGCCGTCGGCGACGGTGGTGCCGGCCATGTCGAGGACGACGAGCCGGACACCGGTCGGCTGCGGGTTCCGCGGAGCCTGCGGGCCCTGCGGGTTCTGGTCGGTCTGCGGGATGCGGTCGGTCTGCGGGGGCACTGTTCTCACCAGCCCAGTTCGTCGGCGGTCGTCTCGGCTATCGCGGGTGCGCAGGTCATGCCGCGCCCGCCGGGCCCGGTCACCAGCCACACGCCGTCGCGCACCCGCTGCCGGTGCACGACCCGGCCGGGGTCGGTGCACTGCGCGTACACCCCGGCCCAGCGGCGCCTGATCCTCGGCAGCGGGCGGCCGAGGAGGGACTCGACGACCGAGGTGAGGTGGTCGTAGGGGTCCTCGACGGTGTCGAAGGCGAAGGGGTGCTCGTACTCGTGGGTGTCGCCGATGGTCAGGCCGCCGTCGGCGCGCTGCACCATGAGCAGCTGCATCCGGTGGGCGGCGGCCGTCTCGGGCTGCGGCTGACGGGCGTTGAGTTCGTCCAGGGCGGGGGAGGCGTACGCCGGGTAGTACCGGAAGCTGTCCGCGTCCGCGACCGAGGTGGGCAGCGGCTCGCCCAGCGGGTCGGTCTGCATCATCTGCAACCGCACCCGGCGCACGGGCAGTCCCGGTCCGGCCAGCTCCCGCACCAGACCGCCCAGCCAGGCACCGGTGCACAGCACGACCGCGTCCGCGGTGTGCACGTCTTCGTGGTCGTCCCGTACGGCGCCGGCGCCGACGACCTCGCGCACCTCGCGCCCCGGCAGGAAGGTGTAGCGCGGGGACTTCAACAGCTCGGCGCGGAGGGCGAGCTGGGCGGTGCGCGGTTCGACGGCGGCGTCCCGCTCGCAGTGCAGGGCGGCGGTGAACTCGCCGCGCAGCGCGGGATTCAGATTGCGTGCCGCACGGGGCGTCAGCAGCTCGTATCCGCGTTCGGCCGCGTCGGGCCGGGCCGCGGCGGCCTCGGCGACGGCGAGTTCCCGGGGGCCGCGGACCGGGGTGAGGGAGCCGTTGGCACGGAATCCGAGACCGGGGACCCGGCCGCCGATCGTCTCCCACAGCTCCCTGGCCCGCAGGGCGGTGCGGAGTTCGTCCCCGCCCGCGCGTCCGCTGACCCAGATCTGCCCGAAGTTGCGCAACGAGGCGCCGCGCGCCTCGGCCTCCCGCTCGATCTGGACGACCGTGTGGCCACGTTCCACTGCCTGCCAGGCGTGCATGGTGCCCAGCACGCCCGCTCCTACGACTGTCACTCTCACGGCGGCAACGCTCCTCGCGATCGGGGAACCGGAAAGGTCCGGCTGACAACGAGAGCGTGAACGACCTATCAAGTTTGGGCTAGACCCGTTATCTTTTTGTGATGTTGAGGGGAGGGGGGCGAGTGAGCCGGACGACGGTGGCCCGCCCGGGTGGCTCAACCCGTGAGGAACCCGTGAGGTGGGTGGCCTCAACCCGTGAGGTGGGTGGTGAAGGAGAACCGGTCTCCCCGGTACAGGCTCCGCACCCGTTCCAGGGGAAGCCCCGCGCCGTCCCGGGACACCCGGTGGATCAGCAGCATCGGCAGGGCCGGCGGGGTGCCGACGAGCAGGGCCTCGCGCGGGGTGGCCAGTACGGTCTCGATCCGCTCGTCGGCGTCGCCGAAGGCGATGCCGCGTTCGCGGAGGTAGGCGTAGAAGGAGGAGTCGGGCTCGAAGTCGGCGTCCAGCCGCGGTACCCGCGCGACCGCGACATAGGTGCTCTCCAGGCCGACCCGCTCGTCGTCCGCGAGCAGGACGCGCTCCAGGTGCCACACCGGCTCACCGCGGGTCAGACCGGTCTCGGCGGCGAGCGCGTCCGGGCAGGGGAAACGGTCGAGGGAGACGAGCGTACGGCCCGGGGTGCGCCCCTGCCGCCGTACGCCCTCGGTGTAGCTCGCCAGCGAGAGCGGCTGCGCCAGCTTGGGCCCGGCGACGACGGTCCCCCGCCCCTGCCTCCGCAGCCGTCCCTCCAGCACCAGTTCGCGCACCGCCTGCCGTACGGTCTCCCGCGCGACCTCGAACCGGTCGGCGAGGTCCCGCTCGGTGGGGATGAGACTGCCCTCCCCCAGTTCCTCCACGAGTGCGGCGATCCGTGCCTTCACCGCGTAGTACTTGGGGATGCGCCCGTGCTCCGGGATGCCGGAGCGGACGGGGGCGCCTGGTGCCTGGTCGTTCGGGTAGTCCACGCAGGGATCGTCGCAGACGGGCGCCGCCGCGGCGGGCGGGGACCCCGGGTAGGGCACGATCGTGCGCGGGTCGGCGGGCCGGCGGGTCGGCGGGCCGATGGATCGGCGGATCGGCGGATCGGCAGGGTGCACGTGGGCGGCGTGCGGACGGACGGGTGGGCGGACGGGTGGGCGGACCGTGCGTGGTGCCGGCCGTACGCGGGCCGCGCCCCTTCACGGCAACAGTCCTTCCCGGCAACAGTCCTGCCCGACTAGGGTCCTGCCCGACCTACGGCCCCACCCGGCTACGGTCCTGCCCGGCTTCCCCGTACGACACTTGACGCTGCGTCAGCCCGCAGCAGCCCACATCAGCCCGCGGCTCGCCCCTTCCGCCCACCAGCAGGCCCCCGTGCCCGGCCCCAGCGGCGGAGCAGGCCCGGAACAGGCCCGGAACACGCCCAGAACACGCCCAGAGCAGACCCCGTCGAGACGCCGCCCCGGCCGACCACTCCGTGCGGCACGACCGACCCGACCCTCGCGTGCGTGCCCCTGTGCCAAGAAGGACGGCCTCAACCGTCCGGCCGACCGAACAGCGGCGCCAGCAGCAGATGCGCGGCACCCTCCGCGACCCCCCGGCCCCCGCCGGAGGCGAGGCGCACCGGCACCGCGTCCCCGAGGGCCCCCTCCCGCCGGGCCCGTTCCGCCAGTACGGCCTCGACCCCCCGCACGAACTCCCCCGGTGCCGCCGCCACCGTCCGGCCTCCCAGCAGTACGAGGTCGATGTCCAGCAGTCCCACCAGGTTCGCCGCTCCCGCGCCCAGCACGCGGGCCGCCTCCGCCAGGTCTCCGCGGGCCACGGCCGCCAGGCACAGCGCCTCGACGCATCCCC
Organism: Streptomyces sp. NPDC056161; assembly: GCF_042268025.1. NCBI lineage: Bacteria > Bacillati > Actinomycetota > Actinomycetes > Kitasatosporales > Streptomycetaceae > Streptomyces > Streptomyces sp. NPDC056161. The sequence goes on along the minus strand of NZ_JBHJUV010000003.1, from coordinate 191,324 downwards.
GGCCGCCGCACGTGCACACCGGTCCGTCGAGCTGGATGACCTGGTGGCCGAACTCCCCCGCGCCGGTACGCGCGCCCCGGTGCACGCTCCCGCCGATCACCAGTCCGGCGCCGAGCCCCGTACCGAGGTGCAGGTACGCGAACGAGCCGCCCTCCCCCGCGACCGCCAGCCCGAGCGCCGCCGCGTTCGTGTCCTTGTCGACCACCACGGGCCGACCCAGCCGCCGTGCCAGCGCGTCCCGCAGCGGGAATCCGTCCCACTCGGGGAACCCGGTGACCCGGTGCAGCACACCCCGCGTGTGGTCCAGCGGGCCCGGCAGCGCGACCCCGACCCCGAGCAACGGCCCCCGCGAGCCGGGCTGTACTTCCTCGACCTGCCGGGCCGTCCGCTCGACGACCGCCGCCGCCCCGCCTCCCAGATCCAGTGCGGACCGGGTCTCGGCCACCACCGCTCCGGCGAGGTCGCAGAGCACCGCCCGCACCTCGTCCCGGTCCAGGTGCACACCCACCGCGTGCCCGGCCCCCGGCACCAGCCGCAGCACCGTCCGCGGCTTCCCGCCGGTCGACGCGCGCCGCCCCGCCTCCGCCGCCAGCCCCTCCGCGCGCAGCCGGGCGGTGATCTTGCTGACCGCCTGCGGGGTCAGCCCGGTGCGCTCGGCCAGCTCCAGCCGGCTGATCCCGTCGCTCCCCGCGGTGCGCAGCAGGTCGAGCACGAGCGCGGTGTTGTGACTGCGCAGGGCGAGCAGATTCGCGCCCGCGCCCGCCCCACCGCCCACAGTGCCCGCGCCCGCAGCGCCCGCCCCACCGCCTACGCCTCCTGCCGCTCCGCCCGCCGTGCCACCCGCACCGGCCGCACCGACGTCCGCCCCGGCCCCGGCGGCGGCGCCGACCGCCCCCGCCGCGCTCCTGAAGGCGGCCGGCCGGCCACCGTCACGCCGCCCGGCGGCGCTCGCTGCGTGCTCCGCGCTCGCCGCGCTCTCCGCGTACTCCCTGTCCGCCCGATCCACACCCCCCATTCTCCCCGGCACCTTGCACTTTGGAAACAGCGTTGCGAAAGTGGGCGTATGACAACTGGTACGACTGGCACCCCCCTGCGTGTGGGCCTGATCGGCTACGGCCTGGCGGGCTCCGTCTTCCACGCCCCGCTGATCTCCGCCACGGACGGCCTCGCCCTCGACACGGTGGTCACCGCGAACCCCGAACGGCAGCGGCAGGCCCGCGCCGAGCACCCGGACGTACGGCTCGCCGCCGACCCCGACGAGTTGTTCGACCGCGCGGACGGACTGGACCTGATCGTCATCGCGTCGCCGAACAAGACGCACGTCCCGCTGGCCACCGCCGCCCTCAAGGCGGGCCTGCCGGTGGTGGTGGACAAGCCGCTGGCCGGCACGGCCGCCGAGGCCCGGGAGCTGGCCGCCCTCGCCGAGCAGCGCGGCCTGCTGCTGTCGGTCTTCCAGAACCGCCGCTGGGACAACGACTTCCTGACCCTGCGGGGACTCCTGGCGGAGGGCGTGCTGGGCGAGGTCCAGCGGTTCGAGTCCCGTTTCGAGCGCTGGCGTCCGCAACTCAAGGGCGGCTGGCGCGAGTCCGGCGACCCGGCAGAGATCGGAGGTCTGCTCTACGACCTCGGCAGCCACCTGGTCGACCAGGCCCTGGTCCTGTTCGGCCCGGCCACGCGCGTGTACGCCGAGTCGGACGTGCGCCGCACGGCCGCCGAGGCCGACGACGACACGTTCATCGCGATCACCCACGCCGGCGGTGTCCACTCCCACCTGTACGCCTCCGCCACCGCCGCCCAGCTCGGCCCCCGTTTCCGGGTGCTCGGCTCGCGCGCGGGCTATGTGAAGTACGGCCTGGACCCGCAGGAGGCGGCGCTGCGCGAGGGGCGACGGCCGGGCCCCGGCTGGGGCACCGAACCCGAGTCCCTGTGGGGCCGTATCGGCTCCGGGGAGTCCCCGCTCACCGGCGGCGGCACACCCGTACCGACCCGGCCCGGCGACTATCCGGCGTACTACGCCGCCGTCGCCGACGCGCTGACCGGTGCCGGCCCCAACCCGGTCGGCGCACTGGCCGCGGCCGACGCCCTCGACGTACTGGAGGCGGCCCGCCGCTCCGCCCGCGACGGTGTGGCGGTGACGCTGTGAGCCGCCACCCGCAGGGCGGACCGGGGTCCGCCGCCGAGGTCGCCCCGAGCGTCGAGGAGTTGGAGGCACAGCAGAACCGGCTGGTCTTCCGCCGGTTCACCTGCGACGACGCCTGGGCCCTCGGCTCGCTCCTGGTGGAGCTGGCGCGGGCACGCAATGCCCCGGTGGCGATCGACATCCACCGCGCCGGCCAGCAGCTCTTCCACGCGGCGCTGCCCGGGGCCACCCCCGACAACGACGCCTGGATCGCCCGCAAGCGCCGCGTCGTGGAGCGCTACAGCGCCCCGTCCTACCTGGTCGGCGCCCGATTCCGGGCCAAGGGCACGAGCTTCGAGGACTCCTCCCGACTCGACCCGGACGTGTACGCGGCGCACGGCGGCTCGTTCCCGATCACCGTCGCGGACGTGGGGGTGATCGGCGCGGTCACCGTCTCCGGCCTGCCGCAGCTCCAGGACCACCGCCTGGTGGTGGAGGCACTGGAGCGTTTCCTGGACATCTGACGCCCCACGGGACTATCCCGAGGCTCCCTCCGGTTGAACCGCCAGAGCACTCAGCGATCATGGAATGACACGCACCCGGAGGGAACGGAACCATGAACACCGCCCTGAAGGAATCGGTCGGCCGGTACGGCATCTGGAGCGTCGGACTCCGCTCGGAGGAGCCGGACCGGCGAGCGGAACTCGGCGCTGCCGCCGCCGAACTCGAACAGCTCGGGTTCGGCGCCGTCTGGCTGGGCGGCAACAGCGCCGCCCGGCACTCGCTGCCCCTGTTGGAGGCCACCTCCCGGCTGGTCGTGGGCACCAGCATCCAGAGCATCTGGGACTACGACGCCGTAACCAGCGCCGCCGCCTTCGCCGAGGTGGAGGCGGCCCATCCCGGCCGCTTCCTGCTGGGCCTCGGAGTGAGCCACGCCAAGCGCGCCGAGCAGTACCGCCGCCCGTACTCGGCCCTGGTCGAGTACCTGGACGCGCTGGACGCGGCCGGGGTCCCGGCCGGGCGCCGGGTCGTGGCGGCGCTCGGCCCGAGGACCCTGGGCCTGGCCCGCGAACGCACCGCGGGTGCCATCCCCTACCTGGTCACCCCCGAGCACACCGCGCAGGCCCGCCGGATCCTGGGCGAGGAGCCGCTGCTGGCGCCGGAGTTCAAGGTGGTCCTGGAGACGGACCCGGACCGCGCCCGTGCCCTGGCCCGGGACAGCCTGGCCATGTACCTGGCCCTGCCGAACTACACCAACAACTTCCTGCGGCTCGGCTTCACCGAGGACGACCTGGCGGCGGGCGGCAGCGACCACCTGATCGACGCGCTGTTCGCCTGGGGCGACGACGCCAGGATCCGGGACCGCATCGACGCCTTCCACCAGGCGGGCGCCGACCACGTGGTCCTCCAGGTGGTGACCGACGACCCCCGAGACGCCCTCCCCCGCCCCGCCTGGCAAAAACTCGCCACCATCCTGTCCTGACGACCCCACCCCTCCCACCCCTCCACACGCACGGAAAACCACACAACCACCCCCACCCCCAGGGGCGCGGGGAACTGCGCAAAAAACCCGCACCCCCACCCCCCGCACCCGAACACGCCCCCGTCCCCATCCCCCACCCCCAGGGGCGCGGGGAACTGCGCAAAAAACCCGCACCCCCACCCCCCGCACCCCAAAAACCACCCCCCTCCCCCCACCCCGTATTTCCCCGCCCCACCCAGCGGAGCGCTACGCGTTGGCGAAAACCTGCCGCTGCCTCCCCAACCCTTCGATCTCCAACTCGACGACGTCCCCGCCCCGCAGATACGGCTTCGGCTCGGGCTGCCCCAGCGCCACCCCCGCGGGCGTACCGGTGTTGATGACGTCACCGGGGTACAGCGTCATGAAATGACTCACGTACCGGACGACCTCCCCCACCGGGAAGATCTGCTCGGCGGTGGTCCCGTTCTGCTTCAGTTCGCCGTTGACCCACAGCCGCAGCGGCAGGTTCTGCGGATCCGGCACCTCGTCCGCGGTCACCAGCCACGGCCCGAGCGGATTGAACGTCTCGCAGTTCTTGCCCTTGTCCCAGGTCCCGCCGCGCTCGAACTGGAACTCCCGCTCGGACACGTCGTGCGCCACCGCGTACCCCGCGACATGCGCGAGCCCGTCGTCCGCCGACTCCAGGTAGCGGGCCGTACGTCCGATGACGACGGCCAGCTCCACCTCCCAGTCGGTCTGCTCCGACCCGCGCGGCACGAGCACGGTGTCGTCCGGCCCGACGACCGTGTCCGCGGCCTTGAAGAAGACGACCGGCTCGGCGGGCGTCTCGGCACCCGTCTCCCGGGCGTGGTCGTGGTAGTTCAGGCCGATGCAGACGACCTTTCCGATCCGCGCGAGCGGCGGCCCGATCCGCAGCCCGGCCGCGTCCAGCACGGGCAGGTCGCCGGCGTCGGCGGCGGCCCGGACCCGGCCGAGCGCGGCCTCGTCGGCGAGCAGCGCCCCGTCGATGTCGTCGACGAGCCCCGACAGGTCCCGCAGGGTCCCCGCGGCGTCCAGCAGCGCGGGCCGCTCCGTCCCCGCCGTACCGACTCGCAGCAGCTTCATGGTCACCATCTCCCTCGGTCAAGGATCCCCTCCGACGGCCACAGCCATCGGAGGTCTGGTCGATCCTCCAAGGTCGAGATCAAGTCCGCAACACCCGGTTCACCTACTGGAACACGGCCGGTGCGCTGACCGGCGCACCGGCGCGCTCACCGGTACCCCACCGCCCGGACCGGACACCCCACCCGGACACCCCACCCGTACTCCCCACCGGAACACCCCACCAGCACAGCGGGCGTGCTCACCAGCACAACGGACGTGCTCACCGGTAAAGCAGCACCCGTTCGACGGCGCTCCACGTCGTGCTGGTGACCACGTACAGCGCGGCGGCGAGTGGCACCACGGCCACGGTCAGGAGCGTGAAGTACGACATGAACGGCATGGCCCGGCCGACCGCCGCGAGCCCGGGAGCCGACGCGCCCCCGGCGGGCACCGGGGCGTCGGCCGCCATCGTCCGCTTCGTCCGCAGGTAGTTGAAGGTCGCGACGGCGGCGACGACGGCGAACAGGCCGAGGTAGACGGCGCCGGACGCGCCGAACACCCCGCCGTCGGCGAGGGCGTCCGTCCACCGCCCGCCGAGCGGCGCGGAAAACAGGTGATGGGTGAGCAGTCCGTTGGTCCGGCCGCCGACCGTGGTGTTGGAGAAGAGGTGGTAGAGGAGGAAGAAGGCGGGCAGTTGGAGCAGGCTGGGCAGGCAGCCGGACAGCGGCGACACCTTTTCCTCGGCGTGCAGTTCCAGTACGGCCCGCTGGAACTTCTCCGGGTTCTTGCCGTGCTTCTCGCGCAGTGCGGCGACCTTGGGCTGGAGCGCGGTCCGGGCCCGCTGCCCGCGGGCCGCCGCCCGGGACAGCGGATGCACCAGCAGTCGGACGAACGCGGTGAACAGGATGATCGCGGCAGCCGCCGCGGAGGCGTGGAAGATCGGCTGGAGCAGCTCGGCGAGCTGCTCGACAAGGCGGGCGAAAACGGACATGGGTGAACCCTCCGGGGGTCTCGTCGTGCCGGGAGAGGACGTGCGTGACGGCATGACGACCCGCGCGGGGTCACCTACGTTTACGTATCCGGGTGGGGCCCTACGCGGTGGTCGCCGGGAGGGCGCGCCCCGGTGCTCTGGGCCGCGGCCGGCCGGAGGCATCGGGGTCCCGCTGGGGCAGGAAGGCGGTGCGGCGGTCCCGGTCGCGGATGACCGTACGCACCCGGGTGGGCGGTACGGCGGGAGCGCAGCGGGCGGCGACGAGGGTGCAGACGGCGAGCGCCGAGGCGGCGGCCGCAGTCGCCGCGAGCGCGACGGTGGCGCTCAGGACGCCGGTGTCGAGGAGGGCGACGCCGAGCAGCAGGAACATCAGGACGACGGCAGGACGCAGGCTGGACCGGCTACGGACCATCGACCTGCCCTCCCCCGCTCGTACGCGCTTGCGTGTCGTGCTGCCGTTCATACCGCAACCCCGCCGGTCCGCACCGCACCCCCGCAGTCGGCCCCGCACGCCGCGATCCACACCCCGTCCACGCCCCGTCTACACCCTGTCGTACATCGCGTCGCCCGACCCGCCCGACGGTCCGGTCTCGATCGCCAGGGGCTCCAGCAGCCGCTTCGGCCGCAGGAGCGCCCGGCTGACCGGATCGGCCGGATCGGGGTCGAGTCCGGGCCCCGGCACGACGACAACGTCCGCGACGGGCACGAAGGTTCCACAGGCCGGGCATTCGCCGTACGGCCCGAGTTCCGTGCCGCAGTCCACGTGCCGGTACGAGCGCAGTTGTATCTCCTGGAAGTGCTCGCGCCCCCAGCTCCCGAGGGTCCGCAGCACCGGCCACAGCTCAGCCCCGCGCTCGGTCACCACGTACTCGTCCCGCGGCGGCGACTCCTGGTACCGGCGCCTTTCGAGGATCCCCTGCTCGGTCAGGGTCCTGAGCCGGGCCGACAGGACGGCGCGCGGGATGCCGAGGTGGACGAGGAAGTCGTTGTACCGGCGGACGCCGTAGAGCGCGTCGCGGATGACGAGCAACGTCCAGCGCTCGCCCACGACTTCCAGCGCGCGGGCGATCGAGCACTCCTGCGTCGCGTAGTCCTTGCCCAGTGCCATGGGGACCGCCTCAGCCACTTTCCGACATCTTGGTTCAATGAACGAACCTACCATGCTACGGTACCGCACATGAGTAGGTTCAATGAACGAACCCTGATACGGACGACCCGGACCCCCCGGAACGCCCCGCACACCCCGGGCCCCCCGGTCGTCGCCGCCCAGCCGTCAGGACACCCCCGGCCCGCCGTCACCCTGGCCCTGACCAGCGCCGCGACGGCGGTGACCCTGATGACGTACACCGCTCCGATGGTCACGCTGCCGGACACGGCGGCGGACCTGCACACCCCGTTGTCCGCCCAGGCATGGCTCCTCAACGGCGCCCCGCTGGGACTCGCCGCCCTGCTCCTGGTGGCCGGCAGCCTCGCCGACGACTACGGCCGGCGCCGGATCTTCCTCTCCGGCACGCTGGCCCTCGGCATCACCACGGCCCTCGGCGGCCTGACCACGTCGACCTGGGCCTTCACCCTGACCCGCGCCGCCCAGGGTGCCGCGAGCGCGGCGATCCTGGCGAGCAGCCTGGGCCTGCTGGTGACCGCCTACCCGAGCCCGCGCGGCCGACTGCACGCGACCGGCGTGTGGGGCGCGTTCGTCAGCGGCGGCATCGCGGTCGGCCCGCTGGTCTCCGGCGCCCTGCCCGACTGGCGGCTCGCGTACGTGGTCCTGGGCGCGGCGGCGCTGGTGATCGCGGGACTGGGCCTGCGCGGACTGTCCGAATCACGCTCGCCGCGGGGCGGACGGCCGGACGCTGCCGGGGCCACGGCCTTCGGCCTCGCACTGGTCGCCCTGGTCGCGGCGCTCACCCTGGGCCGGGACGGCTGGCTGCGGGCGCCGGTCGGCCTGCTGCTGGCGGCGGCCGTGCTGCTGGTCGGGGTCTTCATCGTCGTCGAACGGCGGGTGCGGACCCCGATGATCGACCTGAACCTGCTGCGCAGCCCCCGCTTCCTCGCGTCCTCGGCGGGCGGCCTGTTCACCGGCCTGGCGGTGATCGGCCTGTTCAGCTATCTCCCGGCGCTGTTGCAGCAGACGCTGCGCCTGTCGCCGCTGGAGACGGCGTGGCTGTTCCTGCTCTGGTCCGGGCTGTCCTTCGCGGTGGCCTTGCAGGCGAAGCGGCTCGCGGGCCGGGTGCCGCCGCGCCGGCAACTGGCGATCGGCTTCGCCCTGCACGCGGTCGGCATGCTGACCATGCTGGGCGCACTGGCCGCGGACTCCTGGGTGCGGCTGCTGCCGGGACTCGTGATCGGCGGGGTGGGCAGCGGTCTGCTCAACGCGGCGCTCCCGCTGCTGTCGGTGGAGTCGGTACCGGCCGAACGGGCGGCGATGGGTTCCGGCGCCCAGCAGACGTTCCGCTACATCGGCTCCTGCGCCGGGGTGGCCCTGACCATCGCGCTGGCCACGTCGTCCGGCGCCGGCCTGGCCCGGGGCGCGAACCTCGCGATGACGGTGTCCGCGGGCCTCGCGGTACTGGGCGCGGTGAGCGTGCTGGCACTCCGGGACCGAGCCCGGAACCACGCCTGAAACCGCACCTGGGACCACGCCCAGGTCCGCGGCTGAACCAGGACCAAGCCCGGGACCACGACTGAAACCGCGACTGAGACCACGCCCAGGTCCGCGGCTGAACCAGGACCAAGCCCGGGACCACGGCTGAGACCACGGCTGAGACCACGGGCTGAGACCGCGGCTGAACCACGCGCCGGAGGCCACCGGAACAGGATCGTTCCCCGTGGGCCGGGTCACGGGGAGCGCGGCCGCATCGACACCAGCTTCCCCCACACCACCAGCCGGTACGTGGACGTGAACTCCGGCGTGCAGGTGGTCAGGGTGATGTAGTAGCCCGGCTCGGTGTAGCCGTACCCGGGTTTCACGACCGACCGCGGCACCGGCCGCAGGACGCCCGAGTCCCGGGCCGATGTCTGCGGCAGGGTCTTGTCGACGACGTACGAGTAGGTCGCCGCGCTCGTCTCCACCTCGATCGTGTCCCCGGCCCGCAGCCGCGGCAGCCGGCGGAACGGCTCCCCGTGCGTGTTCCGGTGCCCGGCGAGCGCGAAGTTGCCGGCCCGGCCCGGCTGCTGGGTGCCGGGATAGTGGCCGACGTACCCCTTGTTCAGGACCTGCTGCTTGTCGACGCCCTCAGCGACCGGCACCCGCAGCCCCAGGCGCGGAATGGTCAGGACGGCGTACGCCAGGGAACGGCCGGTCCCGGACGGACCGGTGCCGCCGGACGACCGCTGCCGGTCCGTGGCCCCTCCCTGGCTCGCGGGCGAGGGGGCGGGCGGCGTCACCGGAGCCGTGTCGGTGCCCGCGGGCGCGGCGGCGGGACCACCGGAGCCCCACTCCCGTTCCAGCGCCTGAACCTGCCGCTCGGCGCCGCGCCTGGCCTCCCGGTTCGTCCACCACAACTGGTGCACGACGAGCAGCAGGAGCACCACCCCGACGGTCACCAGGATCTCGCCGCCGCTCCACACCGCCCGGCGGCGCCGGGCACGCCGCCGCCGCGTGCCGTTCTCCACGACCGGCACCCCGCGAACCACACCGGAAGCCCGCATACGCAGTACGCCTCCTCACCCGCCCGTGCGCCCCGCCCCGCCTCCTACGCCCCCGCGCCGCCCCCCTTGCTCGCCCGCATCGCCCACACACCCGAAACCGCCCGCACGATAGGCCCACGGCCGCCAACTCACCAGACCCGCGCCCCGACGCGGCACGGAAACCACCCCGCACCCTTTGTCAGGCCGGGCCGGCGATGATGACGTACGCGACACACACCCGGCCCCACCCGCCCACGGACCCGCGGGCGGCCGTCCCCGCACCCGGCCGGACACCGATCCCGTGACCGGCGGCCCCGGCGCTCCGCCGGTCCCCTTGCCGCTCGCCCCTTCGGCCGACGGCAGTACGGTGTCCCCCATGCGCCCCGACACGCCCGCCGAGAACGCCGAGAACGCCCAGAACGCCCAGAACGCCGAGAACGCCGAGAACGTCGACCACACCGCCGAAGCGGCACGCCTGGAGCGGACCGCCGATCTGTATCCCGAGGACGCCGAAGCCCTGCTCGTCCGGGCCGCGGCCCACCGGGAACTCTCCGGCGACCGCCCCGCCGCGACCGCGCTCTACGACCGCCTGCTGTCCGCCCCGGACACCCTGGAGACCCCCCATCTGGTACGGGCCCTGAAGGCGTCGAACCTGTGGGAGTACGGCCACGAGGCGGAGGCCCGCGCCATCATCGACGGCATCCGCACCGCCGCGCCCCGGGACCCGGCCCCCTGGGTGATCGTGGCCGAGGCCCTGGAGTCCCACGACGAACTGGAAGCGGCGCACGAGACGTTCACCCAGGCCACGACGCTCCTCCTGACGGACGTCGCAGAGCCCCCGTACGCCACCCACCCCCTCCTCTTCGGCCGCCACCGGGTCGGCCGCATGCTGGGCGCCCCGCACGACGACTGGGACGACCGGGCCGACGCCCTGCACTCGTCCTCCTCGGCCTCCTCGGTGTCCCTGGACGAACTCCACGACCCCAAACGCGTGTGGGCCCTGGGCTCCGACAACCCCGCGGAACTGGAGGCGGAGATCTCCCGCCTGCGCGCGGAACTCGACGCCCACCGGGAGGCGCTGTCCCGCCCGTTCCCGGTCGCGATCCTGCACTGGCCGGCCGACGAACTGGCGGAACTCCTGTCCGCCTACCCGTCCCTCACGGCCGAGTACCCGTCCCGCGAACAGCACCTGTCGACCATAGAAGCCGCACTACGCGAACTCTCATCCTCCGGCACGCCCAACCTGGGCATCGTCACGGGCACGGTCCCGTCGTACGAGGCATTCGCGGCGTCGGAGGCGTCATCACCGACGCAGGCGGAACTGCTGCCGCAGTACGCAACGACACTGGCGGCCCGAGGCCGAGCAACGACCTGGCCGCCGGAGCGGGGGGCGGGGTGTTGGTGCGGGGCGGGAGCGTCGTATGAGGGGTGTCATGGGTCGTAATTCGCCGCGGACTAGGCTTGCAACGTGTCTAACGATTCCCCGTGGGAAGCACCGGAAGGCTCCTGGGCCTCGTCCGCAGCGCGCCGCCGCAACATGCAGGCGATCCGCAGCAGGGACACAAAACCTGAAAAGCTGATCCGGCGCCTCGTCCATGCCCAGGGGCTGCGTTATCGCGTCGCCGCGCGCCCCTTGCCGGACCTTCGCCGTACAGCAGATCTAGTATTCCGTCCGGCGAAGGTAGCCGTATTCATCGACGGCTGCTACTGGCATGGCTGCCCGGAGCATTACGTACCGCCGAAAACAAACTCCGGGTACTGGTCGGAAAAAGTCATCCGCAATGTTGAGCGAGATCGCGATACCGACCAGCGTCTGGAAAAGGCCGGATGGCTCGTGCTCCGTTTCTGGGAGCACGAGCGCTCAGAAACCTGTGCCGACAAGATCGCCACGACGGTCAACCTCAGACGCGGCCTTATCTAGAATCGGCTCGACCGACACAGGCAAGGTCATTTGTTCTGATTGCGGCACACTCGGGACGGAATCAACGCCATCCATTTCATAGCCACCAAGGAGTTCATTGCGGTCATGCTCCGGTCGAAGCACAGCTGCGATAGCACGCCCTATAGCCTCGGCCACAGGGGGCGGGAATGCGTTTCCAACCTGCCGGTATTGCGCGGTCTTCCTTCCCTGAAAATCCCAGTCCTCCGGGAATCCTTGAATAAGTGCAGCCTGCTCGACGGTCAGCATAGGACCAGCGGGACGAAAAAGATCCCGCTCCGGATCACAGTTCTCCGGATCGTTGGCGATGCCCATCCCGTCGACGCCCAGTGCTTCCCACGCACGCTTGGCCCTGGTCGGCCCGAGGTCCGCCCCACCGTGCTTCCTCGAACCTCCGACTAGAGTCGGAGCGACACCTCTCCGCAAATCGGCGGCCCTAGAAGCCTTACGCTCCCACGCCTGAAATACATCCTTCCCGGTACGTTCCCCCGGCTTGGCGGGCTCTCCGTATTTGTTCTTCGCCCAGTATTTCCGGCAGCGCTCTTTCATACTGATGGCAAGTGCATCAAACACGGTGGCCTGCCCGTCATTTACTCCAGACGGCCAAAGATACCCAACATCCGAGGATTTGAGTACGCTTTTGTGAAGCACAACCAAAATGGCTCTCGGACGCAATTGTGGCACGCCGAAATTCACCGCATCGACCCGCCGCCAGACTTTACGCATGACACTGTCCTGCTCTGCGGCCGACCAGCTCTCTTTGATCTCCGGAATTACATAACCGAGATCGCGAAGATCACTTAGGATACGCCTGCGATAGTCAATGAAAACCTCCGGGGGCTCCAGAATACCCCGAACATTTTCAATCATTACAGCCTTCGGCGCGAGGTCCCTAATGATATCCAGGGCAGCCGGAAAGAGATCTCGCTCATCATCTTCCCCCAGTTGCTTCCCAGCCAGAGAGAATGGAGGGCATGGCACTCCGCCGGCCAGCAAGTCGAGTCCTTCTCCAGGGATGACAAGGTTTTCGCGAACCTCGGATTTAAGAAATTCCTTTACATCCATAGGTTCCAGAGCGTTAGCGCGTTCCTTGTCCCATCCCGACCAGCCGCCCACGTTCTCCCGCAACGTGGCCACCGCGTGCGGATCCCACTCCACGAGAGCCAGGTGGTCAAACCCCGCGTTGTGAAGCCCAACGGCTTGTCCGCCCGCGCCGGCACAGATCTCCACCGAGGTCAGTGGCCGGGTGAACTGCGGACGTTCGCGACCGCTGGCGCTCATGGCGCTCCTTCCAGAAGTGACTCAAAACGGCTCTCAAGTGTTCCAGAGACCATGATCACTTGCTGGCTCTTGAGCACTCAACACCCACGAGTCTCCCACTGTCTCACCGCTGGCCACCGACAGGCCCAGCGGTGAGGTCGTGTAACGCCGCCCTTGCCCGCGCCGAGTCCTCTCCGTCCGGGCGGAGGGCTGCTGGCGGGGAGGAGCCATTCACCCTAGCGCCAGAGCTATCCGCCGCCGATGTGCCGTAGCAGCGCCTCGATGTCACCGGGTGCGAGACCCGCTGCCACAGACGGTTCCTCCTCCAGGTCAGCCAGTTGCTGGACCGTGGGGTCGTCAAGAATCTTGCCCATGAATTCGAGCTTCTGGTCCAGACGTAGCTCGACCACTTCATCGATCGTCTCGCGCGCCGCGATCACAGTGACCCGCGTCTCCGTGTCGGGGGCGAGGCCCAGCCGGTGGATCCGGTCAAGACTCTGGAGGTAACGGCCGGCCATGAAGTCCCGGTCCACGTAGACGGCATCGTGGCACACGTGATGGAGACTGATCCCCTCTCCGAGGGTCGCGGGGTTGGAGATCAGTACCATGCAACTGGGGTCCTCGCGGAAACGACGCAGTTGCTCATCCCGGTCAGGTGTACCGCCATACACAACGGCCGGCCCGTACTTCTCCAGCATCTGTGCCAAGGTCGTCAGGCTGCGTACGAAAGTCGTCCAAACCAGCGTCTTGCGGCCCTGCGCGGCGTTCTCAGCGACGATCGCCAGCGCTTCCTTGTACTTGGGCGACAGTTCGTAGTCAGGGAGGTTCTGCATCAGCGAGTACAGCGAACTGCCGACCGGGATGTCCAGCGGGGGCAACTGGTAAGCCAACGGCTCGTATTTAGTGGCGCCTTCCAGCAACAAGGCGGGACTGGTCGCCGCCATCAGCAGACGCAGGGCCGTCTTGCCGAGCGCGCTGAGGTCGTCCCGAGCGGTACCGGTGGAGATGCCGCCTACCAGTGAACTGTAGATCTCGGAATGCAGGTCCGGCATGTCGACATAGCGCATCCGCAGCGTCATCGGCGGCAGTCCGAGTTCCTGCTTGGTCGTACGAGTGAACAGCGGCCGCAGAACCGTGCTCGCGTAGGCGAGGTCACCACCTGCCACCGCCCGGGTCACCGTGCGCTGCCCATGCCCCGGCCAGACGAAGCCCAAAAGGTTCTCCAGGTCTTTGGAGCCGTTCGGGGCCGGTGTCCCGGTCAGGATCAATCGTCGCTCCGCGAGCGGTCCCAGTGCCATACACGCAGCGCCATACGTGCCACGCGCGCCGAGCTTCATCCGATGAGCCTCGTCGAGGATGATCATCGAAGATGCGGACTTCAGCCAGTTCGCGAGCAGCGGCAGCGAGCGGTCAAGCCGCTCGTAGTTGACGATCAGAACCTCAGCCCACTGATCCAGGGATCCATCCAGCACATGAGTGCGCAACGGGTAGCTGAAGCAGACCGCGGTCTCGTAACGCCACGACTCGTAGGCCGACTTAGGGCAAACCACCAACAGCCTGGTGGCCTTGCCCTGAGCCCGCTGCGCCGCGTATACGGCGAGCGCCACCCGGGTCTTGCCGGCTCCGGGCACACTGAAGTTCGCCCCATGCCCCAGAGAGAGCAGTTTGGCGATGTCCCGCCGTTGGAAGTTGTTGAGATCTGCGCCCCAGGTATCCCCCAGCAGGCTCAGCACCTCGTCGGCAGCGACTTCAGCAGGCGTTTCAGAGCCGGCCAGCCGCTCCGCGACCAGCCGCGAGTCGCGAACCACGCCGGACACGAGGTTCCTGAGTTCCGGAGCCCACTCGACACCAGAGCGGTGGGGCCAGCCGCTGAGGACGGTCAGGTCCGCGAGGAGTTCGTCCAGGGCCACCGAGGCGGAATGAGGACCCAGCTGGCCGCCCGTACGGAAACGGGCAGCCAGCTGAACGAGGTTCTGCCGGTACTGGTCGGTGGTCCGCAGGACCACCCGGGTACGTGAGTCATCAAACCCCAGGTGCAGGGACGTTTCCGTCACTGGGAGCCCTCCGCGCTAGCAGCCGCGAGAAGCCATGAAACACCGTCGCCGGGATTGGGGATACCGCGCCCGGCCTGCTGAGCGAGCTTGCGCAAACTGCCCTGGAGCTTCAGCACGGCTTCGTCAAATGCTTCCTCGTCCAGGCTGTGCGAAGTGCGGGCCTGGACGAGTTCGATGACGCACTGGTCGATGTTGACACATGCGTCCGCGAGCCGGGCCGGCGCAAGCTGCTTGCGTTTGCGGATTCGAGCGTCGCGGCCATGGTCGTCGATCGCCTTGTCGAATGCCTCTCTCGCCCCATCAAGCAGATTTTGCGCCTTAGCCTTCTCACTGTCGGTCAGCCCCGCCGCCGTGTTACGCACGGTTGCTGCCGCACGAAGGATTCGGTCATTCAACATGCGGGCGGCCGAAACAGTCGACGAGGCCGCCGGCACATCCAAGTCCAGCCCAGGAATGGATACTGATTCAGCCTGGGCAGCCGTCCCTGTGTCCGTCAGTTCCGTCGGCAGTGCCTTCACTAGATATTCCTCGCCCAGGAACACCTCGTCGATGTGACGCACATCCGTCTTCGAAAAGTTCAGCAGAATCGCCGCAAGGCGCCACTCTTTCAAGATCTCGGCCTGATCCCGGTCAAGGGTCTCCAGTTTCGTGTAGAGGCGCTGGAGTTCCTTGAGCCGCTCCTGCGCCCCCTCCCAGTCGACCAGTCGCAGCGCGACACCCCCCGCGCTCGCGCTGCGGTCGTTCAACTCCTTAATCACACTGAGGATCCACCGCTCCTGGTGGTACGTCGCTGTCCGGATCCGGAACGCCTTGGCGATCTGCTCAGGCGTCCGACCGAGCGCTGCCTGCTCCTCCATGGCGAGCAGCCGGTTGATGTATGAGTAGTCGCGACGCTGGTCCTGGCGCAACTGGAGCGCCAA
Organism: Streptomyces sp. NPDC056161; assembly: GCF_042268025.1. NCBI lineage: Bacteria > Bacillati > Actinomycetota > Actinomycetes > Kitasatosporales > Streptomycetaceae > Streptomyces > Streptomyces sp. NPDC056161. Next base: position 175,845 of record NZ_JBHJUV010000003.1, on the reverse strand, counting down.
CTCTACGGCGTCAATATCGGCCTGAGTGAATGATGGAGGGAGTACTCCCACTCGCATCGACTGCTGGCCGAGTTCGCGCAGAGCGACAGCGCGCGTGTTGCCGTTCACCAACACGCCATGATGAGTGACCAGTCCGGGATCGTTCTGTCCGAACTGATTGAGATCCTCCTTCAGTTTGTCGAAGGCGGGGTCCCGTAGCTCAGGATTAGACGGCAATGCCTTGAGCAAATTTCGCAGGTAGTCCTGACCAGCGTTCCCGAAGGGCGCCTCGTACAGGTTCTGATCTTGGTCTGGCTTGTGGGTACGCTGGGCGCGGATCCGGTGAGTTCCAGGGTTAAGGTAAAGGTCACTCAGCCGAAGGTCGATCACTTCGACATGGATCTGCTGCTCGTTCCATTCGACCGTAACAGTCTCCCTGGTACCGCCAGCGGCCCGCACTTCCTCCAGCCTCTTCTTGATCCGCTCACTGATCTCATCCGCGCGCGGCGGTGGCGGGAACTCCCGCAGCATGATCTTCCCGTCCCTCTCTGTTGCCGGTCCTGTCAGCTTCTGTTGCCGGTGCCAGGTCAGCTGGTCATGTCATCGATAGTCTGCGCCACGGCATTGCGCGACTCCTGGGGCAGCGTCCGATAGATACCCCAGACCTTCTCAAGTGGGCTGAACGTACGCTGATCGACCTCGATCCACTTGGCGAAGAGGCGTCGTTCAAGCGGAGCGAGGTTCTCGACAAGCTCCAGCAGAGCCCCGAGGTCGACCTCACGGTCAGGTCCTCCGCCAACCCCGCACCTCTTGCATTCGGTGATGAGCTGATGTTCAACAGATCCGTCGGAGTGAAGCACCCTGCGCCGGGCGACGTTGAGCTTGGAGAGCTCGATGCCACCACCGTCTTCGTACGCCTCGCCGGCCCCCACACCGCAGGAGCGGCACAGGTAGTTGTCGTCGTGTAGAACCTTCGCCCGCTGGGCGGCGGTCAAGCTGGCCTTGTGCTTCGGAGCCTTCGACTTGCCCGGAATCCAGACGTCAGCGCCCCTGGCTACGAACCGCTGCTCCTGCTGGCGCAGGGAGGGGTCGTCCCGACTCGTATCGATCCGCCAACCGTGGTCCCGGAGGTCGCGAAGCCGACGGTCGATCTGTGCCACGTCCGGGAACGCCTCACGTAGTTGCGCCTTGGTGAATACGTTGCCCTCCTTGACCACGGCAAGCAGCCACAGCGCAGCCCGAGCCATGCTTCCGAACTTCTTGTCCTGGTGAGACGGAATTACTTCCACCGATGCCTCCATGAACGCGCCGGTCAGACACGTCGTAGTTCGGAGCGTGCGTCAGTACGCACTTGACTCCGCGTTCCCCCGCTCTCCAGCGGCTCATCCAGTAGCTCACACCACGACAGGGACGAAAGTCCACCCCTTGCCAGCTTGCCTCGGTAAAGCAAGCAGAGGCTCTGAACTTGCTCGGCAAATAGCAAGCTGGCCCGCGAAAAAGCAAGCAGAAAGCCGGTGTTGCGCCTGCCTCCATCGGGCACAATGACCAAAACACGGATGGCCCTGAGCTGTTGGCTCGCAGGGCAACTTGACAGCTCAGGGAGGAAGAAGCGCATGTCATCTGGAGGAACGGGCCGGGCGCGGGTGGGCGGGTGGCTGGAGAAAGAACTCCCGGACGACGGCCAACTCCCACGAAAACGGGCGCTCGCACTAGCCCTCCGACCCTTGTTCTGCCTGGCAATGGCGGACGATTCGACCAAATCGACCGATAGGCCACCTGCCCAGGCAAAGGTAGGGAGAAAGTTAAATATCAACACAAGTTCACTGTCGCGCTTCGCGAGCCTCGACCCAAGGGTGCCCAAACCCGACTTTATCGAAGATCTGTACAAGGCGGCCTGTGTAGGCGCCGCCGCCAGCGGCCGGAACGTGGGCATTAGCCTTGAGGACCTGCAAGCTCTCCGGGTCAAGGCGGAAGCGGAGAGGCGGGGTACCTGTCAGCGCTGCGCGGAGCTGGGCAGGGAAATCGATTCACTCACCAAGCAGCTCAACACTCCCTGCCCGTCTTGTACGGCCTACCAGCAGGAACAAGCTGCCCACCAGCAAGAACGCGAAGAGACCGCGGCCCAGTTGGCCTCTTCCAAGGAACAGGTAGCCGCCATGCGGGCGGCCCTACGCGAGCTGAAGACTTCTGAAGCCGGCCTGCGAGAACGTCTGGCTGCGGCCCAGGCATCCAGAGCTCCGCTGCCGGTCCCCCTTCGACGGAGGGACCGGCAGCGGAGCGCGAAAGAACGGGCCGTCGCGCGGCAACTGGCAGAGCAGGCGACCGAGCTGGACAACGCCGGAAAGGAGGAGATGGCGCTCAACATTCTTCAGCGTGGCACTGCAGAGTTGCTGAGCACGTCGGAGACCGCGCTGGTCATGATGGAGCTTCGGCAGCATGCGCACGATCACCTAGCCGACAACCTCATCCATGTCTATGGTCGAGACCATGGAGACCGACAGGTCATGGAGGTTGCGCTGGAGCTACACGCGGAGGGGGCGGTAGCTGACGCCGGCGCCATACTGCACGCGGCCCTGAAGTAACCGGCCGGCGGCGCAGCTGCCCCACCCGAGACGGTGGCAACCACCGAGAACAGCATGCCTATCTGTCAGGCCGCACCCACTCCATCCTCGTAATACATCTGGGCCCGATAGAGAACGTCGACCGGTTCATGGCCGTGAGCAGCGGTCCAGTGAAGTAGGTCCGCGATCAGTTCGATCGCTGACTCTTCGAGGGCCGCCTCGTGCCCGCTTCGAGTCAGAGCTGCGCTCGCGCCCTGGTAGTTCTCAAGCACCTCGGCAGCCCGCACAAGACGTCGGCACGTGCCTGTGCTGTCCACTTCGATCTCGCACCAGACCGCCTTGCCGGCGGCGGTGAGGGCCGTGCCCCAGTCGGCAGCCAGTGCGGCGAGGAGATGCAGGCCCCGGCCGCACTCCTCGTCGCAGTTCGCCGACCTGAGGATCGGAAGCACGCGGTTCCCGTCGTGCATCTCCAGCCGTAGCCGCCCGCCGCCCCATTCGAGGACCAAGGCCGCCGATACGCCCTCACCCACATGCTTGAGGACGTTGGTCGCAAGTTCGGTGACCAGAAGTTCGGCCTCGTCAGTGGCCATGGACGTACTCCACCGGCCCAACTGCTTGACGGCCGCTCTCCGCAGCATGGGCACTCCCGCCGGCGTCGCCTCGAAGGGCAGGACATGGCGGAGCCGGGGTGGTTCGGTGACTTCGCGGTCGGTCATGACCGCTCCTCCCTCCCGAGCCACGCACGTGCTGCGCCTGCCGTATCCGTACGACTGCACTGCGTAGCGGTCTGTGATCGAGCATGGCACAGAGAAATCTCTCCATGTAACTTCTCACGAGAATCCATCGAGTGAATCTGATGGTGGCTCCGCCCTCGCCCTGCCTAGCCTGAGTGGGGTTTCCGGGGCGTCCCCGGCGCTCGACGAAGGAGCCGAATGTCTGTACGCACCACAACTCGCCGCCGTCAACTGGGTGCCATGATGCGCAAGTTGCGCGCACGCACGGGGCTGACGCTCGAAGAGGCCGGAAACCTCGTCGGTATCTCAAAGGCCACCGTCAGCCGGTACGAAACTCAGGCGGGGCCGGTCAAGTGGATCGTCGTCGACGCGTTGTGCCGCGAGTACGGGGCCACCGAGGCCGAGCGCCGAGCCGTTGTCGCGCTTGCGAAGGACGCCAAACAGCAAGGCTGGTGGAGTTCCTTCGCCGACTCCATCCCCGAAAGCATGAACCTCCTGCTCACCCTTGAAGACGAAGCGGTACGCGAGAGCCACTTCTGCTGCGTCTACGTCCCAGGACTACTACAGACACGGGCTTACAGCACTGCGGTACAGCGGGCTAACGAAGTCCCACTGGAGCAGACCGAGGTCGAGCGACTGGTCGACATCCGGATGAAGCGGCAGGAAATCCTCACCCGCCCGCAGCCACCGCGGCTGTGGGCGATCCTTGATGAGTCCGTGATCCGCCGCGCTGTCGGGTCTCCACAGACCATGAAGGAGCAACTCGATCGGCTGCTCTCGGCGAACGAGGCTCCGCACATCACGCTCCAGGTGCTGCCCTTCGCAAAGGGCGCCCATGCCGCGGCGCTAGGGAGTTTCGTCATCATCGGCGGGCCGGAGCCGGCACTCGACGTGGTCTACGTCGACTTCCATACGGGCTCTTTGTTCCTGGAGAAGGACGAGGAACTGGATCGGTACAGACTTGCGTTCGAGTACCTCCAGGCACAAGCGTTGGACATGGAAGCTTCCTCTGCCATGATCCATCGCGCCCTCAAGGAGTTGTGAATGCCCGCCGCGCCTCAGCCCGTCCCCGCGCTCAGGTGGTTCAAGTCGTCGTACAGCGGCGGCAACGCAACCGAGTGCGTAGAGGCCGCCTTCGTCTCGACCGGCGTTCTCATACGCGATTCGAAGGCCGCGGACGGCCCCTTGCTCGATCTTCCTGATCCGGTTTGGCGCGCGTTCACTTGGGCCCTGCGGGGGCGTGAGCTGGACTGCTGAAGTCCAAGACCCCACGGCTCGCGCTGAGGTCAAGACCCTGCGCGGGCCTCTGGTGCGAAACTCGATCGCCACATCGTGGAAGACCAGCCCAAGCTCTGAGCGGTCCGCCCTTCGGTTCCTGGGAGCGGCAGGCCACTATAGGGCCTTGATGCGAACAGGGGGGTTCCATATGCAGGGCATCGTGGCGGCCGTCAGCAGCAACGTCGACTACTCGTTCACCAAACCCAACCGGGGCAGCATCACCCTTCTCGCCGGGCTCGGTGTCGAAGGGGATGTGCATTCCGGGGTGACCGTCAAGCATCGGTCGCGCGTCGCGCAGGACCCCACGCAGCCGAATCTGCGGCAAGTGCACCTGATACACGAGGAACTGTTCACGGAGGTCGGCGAGGCCGGCTTCCGGGTGGGGTCCGGGGAGTTGGGGGAGAACATCACCACCCGCGGACTCGACCTGCTGAGGCTGCCCGTGGGGACCCTGCTGCGGATCGGGGCCGAGGCCGTGGTCGAGGTGACCGGGCTGCGCAATCCCTGTGTGCAGATCGACGACTTCCGCAGCGGGCTGCTGAAGCAGGTCGTCGGGCGGGACACGGACGGGAACCTCGTGCGCAAGGCCGGGATCATGAGCGTCGTGAAGGAGGGCGGCCGGGTACGGCCGGGCGACACCATCCAGGTAGAACTGCCGGAGGGGCCGCATCGGCCGTTGGACCGGGTTTGAGGCAGCCGGACTGCCGGACTGGCGACGCCTCAGAGACACCTCCCGAGTCGGGATCCACACTGATAGCGTCGGGCGCCGGGGTTCCCGACGAGGTCCGCACAGCCTTTGTTGGCGGATCTCCGGAGGAAAGGCGCAGATTTCCGTACGGGGAGGAACGCACCAGATGACCGACCGTGCACCCGAAGCCGCACTCGCCGACCCGGCGACACTGCGCGCGTGGAAACGTGCGCGGCGACGGGCCACCGCGGCGACGGTGTTCTGGGTGCTGTCGCTGCCCGGCTTCTTCGTCCTGGCGACGATCGGCTGGGAGTCGTTCGTGGGCGATTCGCTTCCTGTGTACGCGGTGATCATTCTCGTCCTCGTCTCGGTTGTCGGGATCGCCGTATCGGACGTCCGCCGAGTGCAGCTCAAGAAGATGCGGGGCATCCTGGCCACCTATCCTTGGCTCGATCACCCTCCACTGAAGGCAGTTGTTCCCGCGGACCTCGACTATCTGAAAGTCCCCCATCCCGATGAGCCGGGCAGGAGTGTCAGCGTCGTGGTCCGACGATACGGACTCTCAGGCAAGCGCTGGCGTAAAGCAATGACGAACGCCAGAAGTCAGGGATTCAAGTTCGCCGGCGATCCACGATTCGGGGCTGTGATCGCACTTGACGGACCAGGAGAACTGGGTTTCGCGCGGCCGACACATGTGCTCAACCCGAGTAAGGGAACCCGGCCTGTCGGCGTAAGTGAGGGAGCCTGGGAACGCGCCCAGGCAGCCGGTGTCTCCGGAGAATCACCATTCACCGAAGAAGAGCAAAGCCAACTGAACACGGCTCGGAAGCGGGGTTCCCGTGCCTGAGTTCATCTTCACCCCGCTCGCCGACCAGGAGCAGATCGATGACGGTCTCTTTCTGGGACACCTTGATGTCACGGGTAATTCAGGCACTGCCACCACGCGAAGCCCCCGGCACCCGGACGGCGGAATGGGGATCATCCTCTTCCCGGCCCTGGTGGACCTGCTCGATGGCGTGGGACGTCTGCTTCGGCAGAGGCGCGGCAGATTTACCTGCTCCGACCTGGGACTGCCGCTCACAATCAAGCTGAAGGGCCAGGTCATGTCGGTCAGGCGTCGCCTGACGGTGATCGACGAGTCGTCGCCGCAGGCCGTCGCCGACGCGGTGTGGATCGCGGCGCAGCAACTTTCGGATGACCTCCTGGCACGTGTCACGGCACCAACTGAATACACGGAGATCGGGAAAGGCGGAGCTGCCGAGTACATCGACTACCGGATTCAGCTGCCGAGGGCCATGTCGGCGTTCCAGGACGCACGCAAGTCGATCACTGACTGAACGCCGCCTTGGCCGGCAGGATGCCGGGTTTATAGCCTCCGCCGCCACCAGCGCCACTCAAACCGTCCAGAATGACGCCGTTCGTATCGAAGTTCGCGCCGAAGAACACCGAATTCACGGTGGCCCGGGTCACGCTCTTCACGAAGCCTTCGGTACCGCCGATGACGCTCCGGCCCATCGAGGTCTTCCCGGCGAAGGTCATGGCCATCTGCTGATACTGCCGGCGCGTCAGACTGCTGAAGCCGCTGTCGTTGATGATTTTGGGCAGCTTGCTGAATCCCTTGCCCACCAAGGGGGTCACGCCGGCCCCGATCACATTACCGACGAGATTTCCCAGCGCGTTCTTCTTCAGCTCGCTCCAACCGCCGTTGAGGCCGTCCTTCAGCGTGGTCTTGAGTTCCCCCGTGGCGAACGCGTAGCCGACCTTACGGAATCCCTTGAGGTCCTCACCCATACGCCATACCTTGATGAGCTTGCTGAATACGAGCTCCGCCTTCCGTACCCTGAGCGCCATCCGGAAACCGCCCACCAGTTTGCTGGCCTTCGCCAGCATCGCCACCCGGCCGACCACGGGAATGCAGTCCAACACCGCGAAGACGAGATCTCCCCAGCCGGCCTTTCCCTGTGCGAACTTGGCAATCGTGTCGGCGAGGACGACCAGCGCGGCGGCCACGATGACGATCACAAGCCACGGAGCTGCCACAAAGAGTGCCACAATACCCGCAACCGCCACCACAACCTTACAGACCGTGACAAAACCGTCCCAGTGATCCGCCACCCAGTCGCCGACCTCCTCGTACCACTTCTTGTTGTGGATCCCGGCATCGGACGCCTCTTGAATGTCCCTGACGAGCTTGTCGGCAGCCTTGTCCTGATCCCTGCCGGCGTCCTCCGCCTTTGTCTTCAACTCCGCCAACTGGGCGTACAGGTTGTCGACCTGGCTCTGCACCGCCTGCTGGTGCTCGTTCGCGTACCTGGCGTCGCGTGCCGCCTTGCGGACCTTCTCCGGGTCCGGCGCGGGCACTTGGCCGCCGACCGGGTTTTCCAGCCCGTCCTGCGCGGACTTGGCATGGTCGGCCGCGGTGGTGGCGCCGGCCAGCTGTGTCCGCGCCCGGGAGAGGTCACCGCGCAGCGTCCGGGCTCGGGCAAGCGCGTGGTCGGCGGTCGTCTGGGTGTGCTCCAGCTTCCCGGCGTAGGTCAGCAGGGCGTCGGCGACCATGTCGTACGAGTCGTACAGCTTCTGGAGTTGGCCGGGCAGCTTACCGATCTGTTCCTTGAACTCGTCGATGGCCTTGCCGGCCACGTCCTGGAGGACGGAGTCCTTCGAGGCGGTGCGCAGGCCCGTGAGCACCGTGGAGACGTCCGTGACGAAGGTCTTGTACCGCCGGCCCTGGAGTTCGACCTCGTGCGGATCGCCGGGAGTCGGGTCGTCGTGCAGATCGAGGTTGTGCCAGTCGGTGGGGCGGGCCATCGGGTTCAGCTCTCCGTGTCGAGGTCGGCGCGGTATACGAAGCGGAACGTACTGGTGATGAGATCGAAAAGCTCCAACATCGGTTGGAGCAGGGAGAGTTGCGGCGTGCTGGCGCTGATGACCGCGACCTTCGGATCGGCACCGGGGAAGGGCACGAGGGTCTGCATCATCACCACGCGATAGCTGCGGTTGTCGTCGGGGATGTCGATGTCCTCGATGCCTTCGGTGCGCGCGGCATCTCCTGCCTCGGGCAGGGCCACTACGCGCACACGGCGCCACGGGTCCGTGGGCCGACGGCCGGGAGCGATCGGGGTCAGCACTCCCATGAGGGTGTCGAGGCCGGTGGGAACGGTCACGCCCGTGGTCTCGTGCACGGCCGTGGTCACGCTGACCGTGACGCTCGCCACCATGGGCTCGCCGTCGACGATCTCGCACATGGAGCCGGAGTAGACGACATTGCCTCGCCTGGCCTCGCGTGCCGCCCTCTTCAGGGTTCCGACCAGCTCGGCCTGGTGCTCCGCCAGCTCCGGCCTCTGCTTGACCCGCTCCGCCACCGCCTCACGGATCGAACGGTTCACCGTGGCGGGATGGACATCGAACTCGTACCAGGTGCTGGGAACCTGGATGTTGACGCCGATGACGTCCCCTGCGGCCGCCCCGGCGAAGGGATCCTGTGTGAGCGGCTTTTCGGTGAGGGGATCCTCAGTTTCCACTCCGCCCCTCCTTCTTGTGTTCACGGAGGGCTTTTCTCAGCTCGTCGTCGAGCTTGGTCATCTTGTCGACGATCTCCTGTGCCGACTTGGCCACGTTGTCGAGGCCGGCATCGATCTCCTCGCGTCCGTCCTTCCAACCGTCCATGAACGCTTCCATGGCGTCGAACGCCGAGCTCGATCCCAACTCGCCGTCGCCCAGCTTGCGGTCGACGTGGCGGGTGTCGTCCATGCGTTTCTTGATCGACCGCAACCTGCCCGCCAGTGTGTCGAGCCCGGCCAGACTCAGGACAAGATCGCCCTTGGACATCGTCGTTCCCCCAAACAACCCGGAATCAGCGGTGGTGGTACGGGTCGCTTTCGCAATTCGGCTGTCAAAGGCTACGACCCTCGTGAGCGCCAAGACCGCCGGCGACTTTGTTGCAGCAGACACGTTACAAGCGGTCGCCATGTACCCGGAGATCTGGGAACCGTCCGGCCCGGGGACTGCGCGAACGGACCCGAATCACGGCAGCCGAGGATCCACCCCCCGGCTGTCGGCCTGCCCAGCACCGGTTGTGGCGCCGGAGTTAGTCTCTGAATCAACCGCAAAGGAGGCAGACATGGCCAAGGTTCCCAGTTCGGTGATTGCCGCGGGTGGGCTCGTCGGAGGATACGGCGTTGCCCGTTGGACGAAGAAGCGGCAGCTCGGTGGGGCCGTGCTGGCCGTCGCGGGGGCCGCTGCCGCGCAGCAGTGGCACAGGGCGGCCGGGGCGAAGGCCGCGGGGGCGCTCGGCGCCGCCTATGTCGCCGCCTTCGCCGGGTCGCATCCGCTGGCGAAGAAGGTCGGCGCCTGGCCGTCCGTGTTCGGGGTCGCGGGGGCTGTCGCCCTCGCCTCCTGGGCCGTCGCCGACCGGCGGGCCTGAGCAGTACATGACCTGTGCAGCACATGCCCCGAGCAGTGCTTGGCCCGAGCAGTACGTGGTCTGAGGAGTACGTGGTCTGAGGAGTGCGGGTCGGGTTCTGAGCGTTACGGGCGCTGAGCAGTACGTGGCCTGGGTAGTACGGGTCGGGTCTTGAGCAGCACGGCCCCTGAGCAGTGCGGGTCCCGCGTGATGCCGGGCTCCGTACGGAGGTGAGTCGGTGCGGTGCCGTCCGGCAGTCCGTCAGCTCGCTCCGGAGCCGACCGGCGCTCGGACATCGGCTGCCCTCTCACCACCGGCACCGGCAGCACCGGCACCGGCACCGGCACCGGCACCGGCACCGGCACCAGCAGCAGCGGCACCAGCGACCGGACCCGGGCCCGGATCCGTCCCGGTCGTTCCGCTCGTCCGGAACGCCCTCCGGTATGACTGAGGGCTCGTCCCCACCACCCTTCTGAAGCGTTCGCGGAAGGCCGTCGGGGAGCCGAAGCCCGCCTGTAGCGCGATGCGTTCCACCGGGTGTGCCGTCGTCTCCAGCAGGTACTGGGCACGCCGTACCCGCGCCCGGTGCAGCCACTGGAGCGGCGTCGTGCCCGTCTGCTCGCGGAAGCGGCGGTTCAGGGTGCGGGTGCTCATGCCCGCCCTGGCGGCGATGTCCTCCAGGGTGAAGTCCTGGTCGCAGTGGTCCTCCAGCCACTCCAGGAGCGGTTCGAGGGTGGCGCCGGCGGGGGCCGGAGGCAGGTCGTGGACGATGAACTGGGCCTGGCCGCCCTCCCGTTCGAGCGGCATGACGGACAGGCGGGCCGCGTGCGCGGCGACCGCGGAACCGTGGTCCTTGCGGATCAGGTGCAGGCACATGTCCATCGCGGCCGCGGCGCCCGCCGAGGTGAGGAACTGGCCGTTGTCGACGTACAGGACGTTCGGGTCGACGGTGATGCCCGGGTACATCGCGGCCAGGTGGTGGGCCGCGACCCAGTGCGTCGTCGCGCGCAGGCCGTCCAGCAGGCCCGTCGCCGCGAGGACGAACGCGCCGGCGCAGACCGACGCGATGCGTGTGCCGTTCGCCGCCGCCGCGCGCAGCGCGTCCACCACCTCGGGCGGCGGCGGAACCGTCGGGTCCGCGACGCCGGGAACGATGATGGTGTCGGCCTCCGCGAGCGCTTCGAGGCCGTAGGGCGCCCGCACCGTGAACGCGCCCGCGCTCACCTCCGCCGCCGGGGAGCAGACCCGTACCCGGTAGGCCGCGCGGCCGTCCGGCAGCCGGGCGAAGCCGAAGGTGTCGATCGGTGCGGAGAAGTCGAAGGGGATGACCTGGTCCAGGACGAGTACGGCCACGGTGTGCATGGCAGGAACGTAGCGCACGCCGGGTTGTCGCCAAGCGGATGGGATGAGGAGGGAGGGCAGTGAAGGACAGTGGAGGGCAGAAGGGCCAGGCAGGGAGGTTGGCGAGAATCTGTTCAGCTGTGGCATTACTGCCTCTTCTGCGGCTTCGGCCGTCCGTCTAGCGTCCTGCCGTGACCAAGTTCCTGCTCGCCGTCCACGTGCTCGCCGCCATCGTCGCCATCGGTCCCGTCACCGTCGCCGCCAGCATGTTCCCGCCCGCCGCGCGCCGGGCCCTCGCCGCCCCGGACGACCCGCGGGCGACCGGGACCGTCGCGGTGCTGCACCGTATCTGCCAGGTGTACGGCCTCGTCGGCGTCGTCGTGCCCGTGTTCGGGTTCGCCACCGCGAGCGCCATGGGGGTGCTCGGCAGCGCCTGGCTGATCGCGTCGATCGTGCTGACCGTGCTCGCCGCCGTCGTCCTGATCGCGTTGGTGCTGCCCCGGCAGGATGCGCTGGTGGCGGGCTCCGGTACGGCGGAGACGACCGTGCGGCTCGCCATGTTCACCGGGATGTTCAACGTCCTGTGGGCGGTCGTGACCGTCCTGATGATCGTCCGGCCGGGGTCGACCACCGGCGCGTGAGCCGACTGGCCATGATCTCCCCGGGGAGCGGGGCGCGGGCGGTCAGTCCGCCGCCGTCAGGGGGCGCGCGATGTCCTCCAGGGCGCGCCGCTGCGCCGGTACCGCCAGGGCCGCCGCGACCAGCCCGGCCGCGCACATCAGGGCCGCGCCGACCTGGAAGGCGATGACCGTGTCGCCGACCCGGCCGGTGCCGGTGAGTTCGGCGAACAGCAGTGGGCCGCTGATCCCGCCGGCGGCGGTGCCGAGGGCGTAGAAGAAGGCGATGGCCATCGCCCGGGTCTCCATCGGGAAGATCTCGGAGACGGTCAGATAGGCGCTGGAGGCACCCGCCGACGCGAAGAACAGCACCGCGCACCAGCATGCCGTCAGGGTGAGGGCGCTCAGCGTGCCCCGGCCAAACAGCCAGGCCGTGCCGAACAGCAGCACTCCGGAGAGCAGATACGTCGAGGAGATCATCACCCGGCGGCCCACGGTGTCGAAGAGTTTGCCGAGCAGCAGCGGGCCGAGGAAGTTGCCGACCGCGATGACGGCGAAGTAGTACCCGGTGTCACCGGTGGGGACCGCGAAGAACGTGGTCAGGATCGTGCCGAAGCCGAAGGTGATCGCGTTGTAGAGGAACGCCTGGCCGATGAAGAGGGCGAAGCCGAGGACCGCGCGTCTGCGGTAGTCGTGGCAGATGGTGCGGGCGACCTCCCGGAAGGTGATGCCGCTGCGCTGGTGGATGACCAGTTCGCCGCGCGGCCGGGGCAGCGGCTCGCCCCGCTGCGCGGTGATCCGCCGCTCGACGGCGGCGACGGTCCGTTCCGCCTCCTGTTCCCGGCCGTGGATCAGCAGCCAGCGGGGACTTTCGGGGACGTGCCGTCGTACGAGGAGGATGACCAGGGCGAGTACGGCGCCCAGCGCGAAGGTCAGCCGCCAGCCGACGTCGGCGGGCAGGATGTCGGTGTTCAGCGCGACGATCGACAGCAGCGAACCGCCGACGGCGCCCAGCCAGAAACTGCCGTTGACGAGCAGGTCGACCCGGCCGCGGTAGTAGGCCGGGATCAGCTCGTCGATCGCCGAGTTGATGGCCGCGTACTCGCCGCCGATGCCGAAGCCGGTCAGGAACCGGAAGAGGAAGAACCACCAGGAGGAGAAGGAGACTGCGGTCAGCGCGGTGGCGGCCAGGTAGACCCCGAGGGTGATCATGAAGAGTTTCCGGCGGCCGTGGCTGTCGGTCAGCCGGCCCCAGAACAGGGCGCCGGAGCAGGCACCGGCCACGTACAGGGCGGCGGCCACACCGGTGACCTCGCCGGAGGTGATCGCCAGCCCGCTGCCGGGTTCGGACAGCCGGCTCGCGATGTTGCCGACGATCGTCACCTCCAGGCCGTCCAGGATCCAGACGGTGCCCAGGCCGATCACGATCGTCCAGTGCCAGCGCGACCAGGGCAGACGGTCCAGCCTGGCGGGTACGGCGGTGGTGACGGTCCGGCCTGCGGCGGCCTCGGCAGCGGTCATGGGCACGGGCTCCCTCGTCGTCGCGGTGCCGCGACGACGGCACGCCGCGACACCGGGACAACGAGTAACGTCCCGATCCGTCGCCGCCTCCGGATCCCCGTGCCCCGGCGCGCCGTCGAAGGACTCGGGCGGCCTGGGTGGCCCGGGTGAGTTCCCCGCCGTCGCCCGGCGCCGGCGCCGGCGCCCGACGCCGCCGGCCGGTGCCGCCGGCCGGTGCCGCCGCCCCGGCTACGCGCCGAGCGCCCGCGACAACGTGTAGATCAACAAGCCGGCCAGGGAACCCACCACTGTGCCGTTGATCCGGATGAACTGCAGGTCGCGGCCGATGTGGGCCTCGATCTTGCGGGTCGTGTGCTCGGCGTCCCAGCCGGCCACGGTGTCGGTGATCAGGGAGGTGATCTCCTTGCGGTACGTCGACACGACGTGCACGGCCGCGTCCTCGACCCAGCTGTCGACCTTCTCCTGGATGTTCGGCTCGGTGGCCATGCGGGCGCCCAGGGACAGCAGCGAGGCACGGACGCGCAGCCGCAGCTCGCTGCGCTCGTCCTCGGCCGCCGAGACGATCATGGATCGTACGGCCGTCCAGGCGGAGGCGATCAGGTCCTGGACCTCGCCGCGGCCCAGCACCTCCCCCTTCATCCGCTCCACGCGCGCCCGGGTGTCCGTGTCGGATTGCAGGTCGGAGGCGAAGTCGCCGAGGAAGCGGTCGAGCGCCCCGCGCGCGGGGTGGGAGGGCATGTCCCGCATCTCGGTGACGAAGCGCAGCAGTTCCTTGTAGACCCGTTCGCCGACCTTCTTGTCGACGAAGCGCGGGGTCCAGCCGGGGGCACCGCCCTGGACGGCGTCCATGACCTGCTCGTCGTGGAGGACGAGCCAGTCGTGCGCCCGGCCGACGATCAGGTCCACGAACCGCTTGTGGCCGCCGTCCGCGACGATCTTCTCCAGCATCTTGCCCATGCCGGGGGCGATCTCCTGGGCGTCGGCACGGCGCGTGACGGCCTCGCCGACCACCGCCTGGACATCGGAGTCCCGCAGTACGGTCAGGGCGCCCCGCAGGGCCGTCGCCAGCTCGGCGGTCACCCGGTCCGCGTGGTCGGGCTCGGCCAGCCAGGCGCCGAGTCTGCTGCCGATGCCGACGCTGCGCAGCCGCTGCCGTACGACGTCCCCGGAGAGGAAGTTCTCGCCGACGAACTCGCCGAGCGAGACGCCGAGCTGGTCCTTCTTGGTCGGGATGATCGCGGTGTGCGGGATGGGCAGGCCCAGGGGATGGCGGAAGAGGGCGGTGACCGCGAACCAGTCGGCGAGCGCGCCGACCATGCCGGCCTCGGCCGCCGCGGCGACATAGCCCGCCCAAGGGCCCGCGCCCGCGTTCCCCGCCCATCTCGCGAGGACGTACACCACGGCCACGAGCAGGAGGAGACTGGTCGCCGTGAGCTTCATGCGCCGCACGCCGCGCTGCCGCTCGGCGTCGGCCGGGGTGAACGAGGTCATGGCGCGGTAGGTGCGCGACGCGGCGGACTCGGGCGCCACCTTGCCCGTCGTCCTTCCCGCCGCGGTCCCCGTCTCCGCCCGGCCCGCCGCGGTCCCCGTCTCCACCCGGCCCGACGCGGTCCCCGTCTCCACCGCGGTCCGCGACTTCGCCATGCTCGCCGCGGTCCCCGGCTCCGCCGTACCTGCCGCCCCGTCTGCCGTCCCCGCGTCCGTCTCCCCCGCGCCCGCCGCCGTGGCGTCCGCCGCAGCCGCCGGGTCAGGGGCAGACATGGCAGACGCGGCAGACGCGGCAGACGGAAGCGCCGGGTCCGCCGCTCGCGCCCGGTCGGGCCGCCCGGCGTCGTCCGCCGCACGCACCGGTTCGGAATTCCCGACGTCCTCCGCCGCACGCACCCTGTCGGACCTCCCTACGTCCTCCGCCGCGCGCGCCCGGTCAGCCGTACGTGCCTGCTCAGACGTACCGGTTTGGTCCGGTGTGCGCGCCGCGGTACCTTCTTGCGCGCCGTCCTCCGTGCCGTCCATTCGCTCCACCCGTTCGGCTCCACCCGTTCGGCGATCCCGCACACATTGTCCCTTCCTGACCGACTCCTGGAACGGAACAAGAGTTCCCGTCGTCCGTCTGCGCGGGGGTTTGGACAGGGCCCTGTCAGATCACCCCGGTCCATGACACATCATGGGCTCATCGGATCGGAGCCCAGGGCTCCCCTCGCCGAGGAGAACACCACAAGCATGACCAGGCGTTCTGGACACGTCCTGCTCAGTGCGGTCGTCGCGCTGGTCGTGGGGCTGTCCGCCGCCCTCTGGGCCGGCATCGCCGCGGACGACGGCCTGCCCCGTGCGGCCGTGGCCTCGCACCGTCCGTACCACGGCCCCACGGCCGCCGCCCCCGCCTCCGCGGGCACCTGGGTGGCCACCTGGTCCGCCGCGCCGGCGGGCGCCGAGCCGGGTACGGAGATACTGGGCATGGCGGGCCGTTCGGTGCGCAACGTGGTGCACACCGGCGTCAGCGGCGGCAGCGCCCGCATCACCCTGTCCAACCTGTACGGCCGGTCGGCGCTGATCCTCACGCACGCGTCCATCGCGGTCGCGGCCGCCGACGGCAGCGCGACCGCCGCGGCCGGGACGATGCGGCAGCTCACCTTCGGCGGCGGCACCGGTGTGGTGATCCCGCCGGGCGGGCAGGTGCTGAGCGACGCCGTACGGCTGGCCGTCCCGCGCGACACGGACATCCTGGTCACCACGTACTCCCCCAGCGCGTCGGGCCCGGTCACCTGCCATCCGCAGGCGCGGCAGCTCTCCTACCTCGCGCAGGGCGACCACACCGAGGACTCGACGGCCGCCCCCTACACCGAGCGGACCTCGGTCTGGCGCTATCTGACGGCCGTGGACGTGCTGAGCAACGAGGCCGACGGCACGGTCGTCGTCCTCGGCGACTCGCTCACCGACGGGGTCACCGCCACCGAGAGCGCCGATCACCGCTGGACGGACTTCCTCGGGCGGCGGCTGCGCGAGGCCGTCGAGAACGGCGGCGACGTGCCCCGCTACAGCGTCGTCAACGAGGGCATCAGCGGGAACCAGGTGCTGGCGGACGGGTTCGGCCGGCCCGCCGACAACCAGAGCGGGCTCGACCGCTTCGAACGGGACGTCCTCGACCGTACGAACGTCAAGATCGTCGTCATCGACCTGGGGGTCAACGACATCCTCCGCAACCCGCGGCTCGCCGACCCCGGCAAGATCGTCGACGGGCTCCGCGCGCTGGTCGGCCGGGCCCACGCCCGCGGCCTCAAGGTCGTCGGCGCGACCCTGATGCCCTTCGCCGGCCACCGGGGGTCGACCCCCGCCCGTGAACTGGTCCGCCAGGAGATCAACGCCCGGATCCGGGCGGGCGGGGTCTTCGACGCGGTGGTCGACTTCGACGCGGCGCTGCGGGACCCGGCAGACCCGAGCCGGCTCCGCCCCGAGTACGACTCGGGCGACCATCTGCACCCCGACGACCGGGGCTACCGGGCGATGGCCGAGGTCTTCGACCTGCGGGACCTCAAGGGTGCGGGCCGGGCGGCGTTGTAGCCGACCGGGCACGGCGACGGGGGCGGGCACAGCGACGGCCGGGGCGGGCACAGCCACAGCCACAGCCACAGCCACAGCCGCCGCAGCCGGGGCAGGCACACAGCGGCGGCGGGGGCGGGCACAGCCGCCGGAAACCCGGCCTTCAGTTCTCCCCGCGGCGGCGCCGCTCCCGGTCGTCCCGGTCGTCCCGGTCGTCCCGGTGGTCCCGGTCGTAGCGGTCGTAGTGGTGGCCGAAACCGCCGTGCCCGCCGTGCCCACCCTCCGACAGCTCGCGCCGCTCCGCGCGCCGGTCCAGCCGCTGCTGCCGGCGCTCCTCCTTCAGCCGCTGCCGCTCCGCGCGGGTGACCTTGCGCTCCACGCCGACACCACCCCAGAAGGCGAAGCCGGTCACGATCACCCGCGGGCCGCCGGGGTCACCGAGCACGCCCTCCTCCCGGTGGTCGAAGCCGCCCATGATGCCGATCCCGCGGACCACGACCTCCACCCCGGGCGGAACCACGACCTGCATACCGCCCATGATCGCGATGCAGTTGATCACGACCTCGCGGTCCGCGAAGTCCGCCTCCCGCAGGTCGATCTCGCCGCCGCCCCAGAAGGCGAAGCTGTTGAAGCGGCGCGGCACGGTCCAGCGCCCCTTGCGCTGGAACCCGGACATCACGGCGACCGCCCAGGACGAGGAGCCCTCGCCACCGACGATCCGGCCCGTCCAACTCCCGTTCGGTGCGGGCTCCTTGCGCATGGAGACCGCGGGCGGCGGCGCCACCGTGCCGCTCGCGGGCAGGTCCTTGGTGATCGGGGCCAGCTCCCCGTACGTACGCGCCTTGTAGGCGGCGTCGAGCCGTTCGCCGAACTCCTCCATGTCGAGCCGCCCTTCCGCGAGGGCGTCCCGCAGGATCTCGGCGACCCGCTCACGATCGGCGTCGGAGGCGCGCAACTCCGGGGCTTCGTCGGTCATACCGAGCAGCCTACGAGTTCCCCCGGGTCCAGTGCTACGAGACGACCGTGCCCACGAGACGGCTGTGCGGCCCCGGGCCCGACGAGCCGACCGGGGCCGGGAACGGTGGCTACGGCACCGCTCCCCGCGCCTCCCCCCGCGTCTCCCCGGCGTACATCCGGGCGATCACCTGCTCGATGTCCGGTTCCCGCACCGACAGGTCCGCCAGCGGGTAGGCCGCGGCGATCCGCGCCACCAGCGGCGCCGCCGACGCGGACGCCGGGAAGGCCAGCCACTGCCGCGGCCCCTCCACCTTGGTCACCCGCGCCCCGAGCACCTCGATCGGCGGGACCTCCCGTTCCAGGTCCACCACCAGGGTCCGCTCGCCCTGAGCCACCTCGTGCAGTCCGGTGAGCGGGCCGTCGTAGACCAGCCGCCCGTGGTCGATGACCATCACCCGGGAGCACAGCTGCTCGATGTCCTGGAGATCGTGCGTGGTCAGCAGCACGGTCGTGCCCCGGTCGGCGTTGAGCGAACGCAGGAATGCACGCACCTTGGCCTTGGAGACGACGTCGAGGCCGATCGTCGGTTCGTCGAGGTAGAGCACCTCGGGGTCGTGCAGCAGCGCCGCCGCGATGTCGCCGCGCATCCGCTGGCCGAGCGAGAGCTGGCGCACCGGTACGTCCAACAGGTCGGCCAGTTCCAGGAGTTCGACGCAGCGGTCGAGGTTCTCGCGGTAACGCCGGTCGGGGATGCGGTACATCCGGTGCACCAGCCGGTAGGAGTCGATCAGCGGCAGGTCCCACCACAGCGTCGTACGCTGCCCGAACACCACCCCGATGCGCTGCGCGAGCCGCCTGCGCTCGCGGGCGGGTTCGATGCCGGCCACCCGCAGCCGCCCGCCGCTCGGCGTCAGGATGCCGGTGAGCATCTTGATCGTGGTCGACTTTCCGGCGCCGTTCGGGCCGATGTAGCCGACCATCTCGCCGCGCGCCACCGTGAAGGAGATCGAGTCGACCGCCCGCACCTGACGCCGCTCCCGCCGCAGGAAACCCGCCTTCCTGCGGACGTCGAAGACCTTCTCCACGCCGTCCAGCTCGATGAAGTCGCCGTCCGTCACGCGCTAACTCCCTGTACTCCGGTAGGAACGAAGCGCCGCCCGCCACGCGAGACCGGCCAGCGCACAGCAGACCACCGCCACCAGCGGCGACGCGAACGCGGTCCACCCCGGCAGGCCGAGCGGATACGGCCGGCCCAGCAGCCGGCTCGCCGGCACCCAGTTGACGAAGGCCAGCGGCAGCATGAACGTCACCCCGCGCACGAAGTCCTTCCCGAACACGCTCGGCGGGTACTGCAACAGCGTGGTACCGCCGTAGGTGAACGCGTTCTGCACCTCGGCCGCGTCCCCCGCCAGGAACTGGAAGGCGCCGCCCGCCACGAACACCGCGCAGAAAATGGCCGCACCGCTGACCAGCATCACCGGCACCAGCAGCACCTTCCCCACGCTCCAGTCGACGTGCACGGCGGCCAGCGCGTACCCCAGCACCAACGCGCCCTGGACGACCCGGCCCAGCCGACGCGGCGCGAAGCGGTCCGCGCCGACCTGGGCGAGCACCGGAGCGGGCCGCACCAGCAAGGTGTCGACGGAACCGTCACGGATCCGGGCGCCCAGCGCGTCCATCGAGCCGAGCACCAGATCCGCCACGCCGAACGCCGTCGCGGACAGCCCGTACAGGAGCGCGACCTCCGGCAGCGACCAGCCGCCCAACGTGTCGACCTGCGAGAACATCAGCAGGATCGTGACGACGTCCAGCCCGGTCACCACCAGGTTGCCGGCCATCGTCAGGGCGAAGGACGCACGGTAGGCCATCGTGGACCGGATCCACATCCCGGCGATCAGCCCATAGGCCCGCAGCCCGTCCAGGGCACGACTGTGCTCACCCACCCTGCACCACCACCCGCCGCGTCGCCGCCGACTGCATCAGCCGCCCCGCCGCCAGCAGGGCCACCGCCCACGCCGCCTGGAACGCGTAGGCGCCCAGCGGATCGGCCTCCCCCATCAGCACGTCCGCCGGCATCTGCAACTGCGCCGCCCACGGCAGGGCCCGGACCACGTCACCGAACGCGCCCGGGAAGACATTGAGCGGCAGCGTCATCCCGCTGCAGAAGACTCCCGTGACCATCAGGACCTGCGACACCCCCATGCCGTCCAGGAACCAGAACACGCTCAGCGCCGCGAGGTAGCGGATGCCGAAGCTGACGACCATCGCCAGCACGAGGGCGACCAGGAAGGCCGCCCAGGAAGTGACGTCGCGCGGCAGCGCCATCGGGAAGAACAGCGCCCCGAAGGCGAACGGGATCACGCCCCGTCCCAGCAACTGGAACAGCGACCGCCCCAAGTCGCCCGCCAGCCACCAGAGTTGCAGATCCGCCGGCCGGTACAGGTCGATGGCGATCGCACCCGTGCGGATCCGCTCCATCAGTTCCCGCTCGACGCCGCCGCCCTGGAGCGCGAGCGTCGCGTACAGGCACTGCCCGAGCCACACATAGGTCACGGCCTGTGTCTGGTCGTATCCGCCCAGGTGAGGTCGCTCGTCCCACAGGGCCAGGTAGGTGTACACGAGGATGATCCCGAAACAGGTGTTGGTGAACACCCCGGCCGCGGTCGCCACCCGATACGTCGCGTATCGTCGGAAACCGCCCGCTGCGACGGCCGCATACAACCGTCCCGCGCCCACTCCCACCGACCTCCCGGACCGACCGACACCGAACGCAGGAGCCTAGTGGGCGGGCGATGTGGCGGACCACGCATTTTTCCCTGCGGAAGCGCGCCGGAATCCGGGAACGGAACGCCGGGTGCGAGAGTCTTCAACAGGGGGCGCAGAAGGCGTTACGAGGGCGTACGGGAACGTACGACGCGAAAACAGGAGTCCGTGCACGAGATGAGCGACGAGCCACAGCCGCAGCAGCCGACCGACGGCTTGGCACCGGGAGAACCACAGGGGGCACCCGAAGCGGGGGGCAAGAGGCCCAGGCGCACCGGCTGGCGCCGCCTCCTGCCGACCTGGCGCATGGTGCTCGGCACGTCCGTCATCGGCGTCCTGCTGCTCGTCGGCCTGTTCTTCCTCGGCTACTCCCTGGTGAAGATCCCCCCGGCGAACGCCCTCGCCATCAAACAGAGCAACGTCTTCCTCTACGCCGACGGCAGCCAACTGGCCCGCGACGGCGAGGTCAACCGGGAGAACGCCACCCTCGCCCAGATCTCCAAGGACGCCCAGCACGCCGTACTCGCCGCCGAGGACCGCGACTTCTACAGCGAGTCCGCCATCGACCCGAAAGCGATGCTCCGGGCCGGCTGGAACACCGCCACCGGCAAGGGCAAGCAGTCCGGCTCGACGATCACCCAGCAGTACGTGAAGAACTACTACCTGGCGCAGGAGCAGACCGTCACCCGCAAGGTGAAGGAGTTCTTCATCGCGATCAAACTCGACCGCACGCAGTCCAAGGACCAGATCCTGGAGGGCTACCTCAACACCAGCTACTTCGGCCGCAACGCCTACGGCATCCAGGCCGCCGCGCAGGCGTACTACGGCGTGGACGCCAAGGACCTCGACCCGGCCCGCGCCGCCTACCTCGCCGCGCTGGTCAACGCGCCCAGCGAGTACGACGTCATCGCCCACCCCGAGAACAGGGCCAAGGCCCTGGACCGCTGGAACTACGTCCTGGACGGCATGGTCAAGAAGGGCTGGCTCAGCCGGTCGGACCGGACCGGCCTGAAGTTCCCGATGCCGAAGGAACAGACGACGTCCACCGGGCTGTCCGGACAACGCGGCTACCTCGTCGAGGCGGTCAAGCACTACCTCACCACGAACGACATCGTCAGCGCCGACGAACTGGCCGCGGGCGGCTACCGCATCACCACCACCCTGGAGAAGGACAAACAGAACGCCCTCGTCAAAGCGGTCGACGACCAGCTGATGTCCAAGCTGGACAAGAAGAACCGCAAGGTCGACACCTACGTCCGCGCGGGCGGCGCCTCCGTCGACCCGAAGACCGGCAAGGTCGTCGCGATGTACGGCGGCATCGACTACGTCAAGCAGTACACCAACGGCGCCACCCGCGGTGACTTCCAGGTCGGCTCCACCTTCAAGCCGTTCGTGTTCACCTCGGCGGTGGAGAACGGCTCGTCCACCCAGAACGGCCAGCCCATCACCCCGAACACCTACTACGACGGCACCGACAAACGCCCCGTCCAGGGCTGGAGCGGCGGCACCTACGCCCCCGAGAACGAGGACAACGTCTCCTACGGCGACATCACCGTGCGCACCGCCACCGACAAGTCCGTCAACGCGGTGTACGCGCAGATGGCCGTCGACGTCGGCCCGGCCAAGGTCAAACAGACCGCGATCGACCTCGGCATCCCCTCCGACACCACCGACCTCCAGCCCTACCCGTCCATCGCGCTCGGCACGGCCAACGCCAGCGTGCTGGACATGGCCGAGGCGTACGCCACCCTCGCCAACCACGGCGAACGCCCCGCCTTCACCCTGGTCGCCAAGATCACCAAGAACGGCACCGAGAACGTCCAGCTGCCCGACGAACGGACCAAGCAGGCCGTCAGCCGCGAGGCCGCCGACACGACCACGTCGATCCTGCGCAGCGTCGTCGACAACGGCACCGCGACCGCAGCCAAGGCCGCCGGCCGCCCCGCCGCGGGCAAGACCGGCACCGCCGAGAACGACACCGCCGCCTGGTTCGCCGGCTTCACCCCCGACCTCTCCACGGTCGTCGCCGTCATGGGCCAGGACCCGGTGACGGCCAAGCACATGCCGCTCTACGGCGCGCTCGGCCTCGCACGCATCAACGGCGGCGGCCCGTCCGCCGAGATCTGGGCCCAATACACCCGCGACGCCCTCCAGGGCGAGCAGGCCGCCGCCTTCCACCTCCAACTGGAACCGGGCGCCGACCGCACCCTGCCGCCCAGCGCCCCCTCCTCGTCCCAGCCCGGCACCGGCGACCCGAGCAACGGCAGCACCACCGGCACGCCCGGCACCACCGGCACCGGCGGCAACGGCGACCAGGGCCGGACGCAGGGCCAGACCACCTCCGGCCAGGACACCGGCGGCACCGGCACGCCCGGCGGGGGCACCGGCACCGGCGGCACCGACGCCGGAACCGGCACGGGCGGCACCGGAGGCACCGCGACCGGCGGGGGCACCGACGCCGGGACCGGCACCGGTGGCACGGGCAGCACAGGCACCTCGGACGGCGCCGGATCGGGCGGCGGCACCCCCGGCGGTACGGCCGACGGCGGCACCGCGTCCGGCGGCGGCACCGGCGACCCGGGCGGCTCGGGCACGACCGGCACGGTGGGACCGATGTCCGCGTTCACCAGGAGGCAGTGACCCGCCGGACGGGCCGGGCACCCGGTCAGTGACCGGAGGTCGCCTTCAGACCCACCACGGCGACCAGCAGCAGACAGACGAAGAAGATCCGGGCGGCGGTGACGGGCTCACCCAGCACCACCATGCCGAGCACCGCCGCCCCGGCCGCCCCGATGCCCACCCACACGCCGTAGGCGGTACCGATCGGCAGGGTCTTCGCGGCGTACGAGAGCAGCACCATGCTGGCAACGATGCCGGCCCCGGTGAACACACTGGGCACCAGCCGGGTGAAACCGTCGGTGTACTTCATACCGATCGACCAGCCCACTTCGAGCAGACCGGCGACGACGAGCAGAACCCAGGCCATGACGGGCACCTCCGGGACATACGCACTGACTGGACGGGGGTGCGTCGTCTTTGCCTGCGCCCCGGTACGGCGCGTCTCGTCGGGCTCCTCCAAAACTAGCAAAACAACGGCCGGAGGGGCCGGTGACAAAGGCCACCGGCCCCTCCGGCCGTTGAATCACAGACTTCCCGGAGCTTGCTACAGATACAGGCCGGTGGAGTCCTCCGAGCCCTCGAACCGGTCCGCGGCCACCGCGTGCAGATCGCGCTCGCGCATCAGCACATACGCGACACCCCGCACCTCGACCTCGGCCCGGTCCTCCGGGTCGTACAGGACCCGGTCGCCCGGCTCCACGGTCCGGACGTTCTGCCCGACCGCGACGACCTCGGCCCAGGCCAGCCGACGGCCCACGGCCGCGGTGGCGGGAATCAGGATGCCGCCGCCCGAACGCCGTTCGCCCTCGCTGGTGTCCTGCCGCACCAGGACCCGGTCGTGCAGCATCCGGATGGGCAGCTTGTCGTGCTGGGAGCTGCTGCTGTGCTCGTTACTTTTGGCGCTCACGCCTTCGAACCTACCTGCCTTCGCCGTACCCGTAGGAGTCCGGGTCAGCCCTTGCGGCGCCGGGACCCGAGGGCGACCAGGCCCACCACCCCGACGGCGAGCAGCGCGACGGGCACGATGCGCTCCATCCGCGGCGCCCCCTCCTCGTCGACGAACTGCGCCCTGACATCGCTGATCACCCGGTTGACCTGCACATAAGCCCGTCCCAGGGTGTGGTCGACGTTGGCGACGACCTTGGCCTTGGCATCCCCGACGACGGTCTTCGGATGCACCCGCACCCCGATCTCGTCGAGCGTCTCGGCCAGCACTTCACGGCGGCGTCTGATGTCCGCCTCGATCTGCGCCGGGGATCTGGTGTCCGACGTGTCCGCCACCGTACGGCCTCCGAAGTCTGCTGGTGCTGTTTCGGACAGTCTGTCAGCTTCCCGCGCCGCCGCACTGTCAGGACCCCCCGTTACGCTAGACCGATGAGCGAGCGACTCCAGCCCGGGGACGTGGCCCCCGCCTTCACCCTCCCCGACGCCGACGGCAACGAGGTGTCCTTGTCGGACCACAAGGGCCGCAAGGTCATCGTGTACTTCTACCCGGCGGCCCTCACCCCCGGCTGCACCAAGCAGGCGTGCGACTTCACCGACAACCTGGACGTACTGGCAGGCGCGGGGTACGACGTGATCGGCGTCTCCCCCGACAAGCCGGAGAAACTGGCGAAGTTCCGCGAGAAGGAGTCCCTGAAGGTCACCCTCCTCGCCGACCCCGACAAGCGGGTCCTGGAGGAGTACGGCGCCTTCGGCGAGAAGAAGCTCTACGGCAAGACGGTGGTCGGCGTCATCCGCTCCACGGTGATCGTCGACGAGCAGGGCAAGGTGGAACGCGCCCTGTACAACGTCAAGGCCACCGGCCACGTCGCCAAGATCATCAAGGATCTGGGCATCTGACCCCGACGACCGCACCTCGCACCGACGGCCCGCGCCGGAAACCCACCCGGCCACGGGCCGTTCCGCTGCCCGCCCCCGCGTGACCATCCGACCATCACTTCGTTACTCCGTACGAGCCACGAACGAGTGGCTGGGAACGGAGGGGGATCGGTATGGGGGGCAGTGCCTACAGCAGGGAGCGGCTGGAGGCCGCGGTTCAGGGAGCGCGGACGTTGTCCGAGGCCCTGGAGCGGCTGGGGGTGGATCCGCGGAGTTCCACCAGGAACTACCTCAGGGAGCGGATGCGGAAGCTGGGGGTCGACACGTCGCACTTCGAGAAGGAGGGGGTCAGATGGACCCGGGAGATCCTTCAAGCGGCGGTGTCGGCTTCGACCAGCATGACCGAGGTGCTGCGCCGTCTCGGCCTAGACGTGGTGGGCGGGCATCACACGCACATCAGCCGTCGGATCAAGGCGTACGGCATCGACACCTCGCACTTCCGGCTACCGACCCGGAAGGGAGACGGGAGCCGCCGTCGGGCGCCGGAGGGTTTGCTGGTGAAGCAGTCAGCCGCCACGGCCCGGCGAATGCAGAGCAGCCGTCTCAAGCAGGCCATGCGGGAACACGGTCTCGACGAGCGCTGCGCCTTGTGCGGCATGGCACCGGTCTGGCTGGGCGAACCACTGCCACTTGAGGTCGACCACATCGACGGTGACTGGCGCAACAACGAGATCCAGAACCTGCGGCTGCTCTGCCCCAACTGTCACTCGACGACGGACAATTACCGAGGCCGTGGTAGCCGTTCCGTCACGGACGGCGCCTCGTGAGTGAGGTCGTGCGGTACACCAGGGAGCGGCTGACGGAGGCTGCCGAGCAATGCTCCGACGTCGACGAGGTCATCGCCCACTTCGGCACCCGACCCTATGGGAGCCTCCGCCGGTACATCATGAAGCGATTCGCCGACTTCGACATCGACGTCTCGCATTTCCCCGCAGTCGGCAGGCTCCCCCGTCCCACGTCCAGCGAGTTGCACGACGCAGTAGCCGAGTCGGCTTCCCTGGCGGAGGTGCTTCGCCGCCTGGGCCGCCCGGACAACGCTGGGCAACGCGCCGGCCTCAGGAAGCGGATCGCGGAGGAGCGTCTTTCAACCGCCCACTTCGTGGGACAGGGACACCGGAGAGGGAAGCGGGCTCCGAACAGTCGGCACCCCGAGGAGGTTCTGGTGCGGCGCGAAGACGGGCAGCGGACACAAACATCGCGGCTGCGCCGTGCGCTCCATTCAGTCGGTGTCCCAGACAAGTGCGCCGGGTGCGGGGTGGGACCACAGTGGCTCGGGAAACCCATGACACTGGAGATCGACCACGTGAACGGCGACTGGAAGGACAATCGGCGCGAGAACCTGCGGCTGCTATGCCCGAACTGTCACGCGATCACCAGCACATGGTGCAGGGGAGGCCAAAGGCAGCCGACGACGCCCGGTACGATGTCAGGGACTGGCGGCGGTGGCGCAATGGCGACGCAGCAGACTTAGGATCTGTGGCCCCTGAAAGGGCTTGAGGGTTCGAATCCCTTCCGCCGCACATGAACGGCCTGCGCATCGAAGGATCGATGCGGCAGGCCGTTCCGGCGTACGCCTCAGCCCAACAACTCCCGCACCACCGGCACCAACGCCCGGAACGCCTTCCCCCGGTGGCTGATGGCGTTCTTCTCGGCCGGGGTGAGTTCGGCGCAGGTGCGGGTGGCGTCGTCCGGCTGGAGGATCGGGTCGTAGCCGAAGCCGTTGGTGCCCGCGGGGGCGTGGCGGAGGGTGCCCCGCAGTTGGCCCTCGACCACCGCCTCGCGGCCGTCGGGCAGGGCCAGGGCCGCCGCGCAGGCGAAGTGCGCGCCGCGGTGTTCGTCGGCGATGTCGGAGAGCTGGGCGAGCAGCAGGTCCAGGTTGGCCTTGTCGTCGCCGTGTCGTCCGGCCCAGCGGGCGGAGAAGATGCCGGGGGCGCCGTTCATGACGTCGACGCACAGGCCGGAGTCGTCGGCGACGGCGGGCAGGCCGGTGGCCTGGGCGAGGGCGTGTGCCTTCAGGAGTGCGTTCTCGGCGAAGGTGACGCCCGTCTCCTTGACGTCGGGGACGTCGGGGTAGGCGTCCGCGCCGACGAGTTCGTGGGGCAGGCCCGCGTCGGCGAGGATGGAGCGCAGTTCGGTGATCTTTCCGGCGTTGCGGGTGGCGAGGATCAAGCGGGTCATGGGGGCCAGTATCCCTTGCTGCGGCCGGTGGTTTACGGGGTGCAGACCTTGGTCAGTTCGCCCGCCGCGTCGGTGACCGGTCCGACGTCGGGGGTGGTGTCGCCGTTCTTGATCGCCGTGCGGATGGTGTCGACGGCTGTGCCGAGGTCGTCGACCGCTTTGTTGACGTCGGCGTTGTCGGTGGTGTCGCCGATCTTGTCGAGGTTCTTCTGGATGGCGTCGAGGGATTCGGCGGCCTGGGTGGGGTCGGTGGTCGCGGTCTCCACCGCCTGTTGGAGTCGGGTGACGCTGTCGGCGATGGAGTCGGCGGTGCGGACGCAGTCGAGGGCCTTGTTGACGCTGTCGCATCCGGTGGCGAGGCCGGTGGTGAGTGCGACGCCGGCTGTCACGGCGGCGAAGGCGGTGATACGGGCTCGACGGCGGCGTCGGCTCGCGGCCATGGCTGGGTTCCTCCCCCGGTTCGGGCTGGCCGGGCGCACACCCCTGTGTCGTGCGCCCGTACCCATGGGGACGCCGGGGAGGTCGGCGGGGTTGCCCCGCGGGAGGGTTCTGTTTGGCGTGCCCTTTACTGTTCGAGGGTGGTGTCGAGCGCCTTGTGCTGGAGGGCCGCGAGGTCGGTGCAGCCGGTGACCGCGAGGTCGAGGAGGGCGTTGAGTTCGTCGCGGGCGAAGGGTTCGGCTTCGGCGGTGCCCTGGACCTCGACGAAGCGGCCGTCGCCGGTGCAGACGACGTTCATGTCCGTGTCGGCGCGGACGTCTTCCTCGTAGCAGAGGTCGAGGAGTGGGATGCCGCCGACGATGCCGACGGAGACGGCGCTGACGGTGCCGGTGAGTGGGCGGCGGCCGGGGCGGATCAGTTTCTTGCCCTGGGCCCAGGTGATGGCGTCGGCGAGGGCGACGTAGGCGCCGGTGATGGCGGCGGTGCGGGTGCCGCCGTCGGCCTGGAGGACGTCGCAGTCGAGGACGATGGTGTTCTCGCCGAGGGCTTTGTAGTCGATGACGGCGCGCAGGGAGCGGCCGATGAGCCGGGAGATCTCGTGGGTGCGGCCGCCGATCTTGCCCTTGACGGATTCGCGGTCGCCGCGGGTGTTGGTGGCGCGGGGCAGCATGGCGTACTCGGCGGTGACCCAGCCTTCGCCGCTGCCCTTGCGCCAGCGGGGGACGCCTTCGGTGACGGATGCGGTGCAGAAGACCTTGGTGTCGCCGAAGGAGACGAGGACGGAGCCTTCGGCGTGCTTGCTCCAGCCGCGTTCGATGGTGACCGGGCGGAGTTGTTCTGGGGTGCGGCCGTCGATTCGAGACATGGAGTTGAGCCTAGTGCCTGGGCGGGTGGGCGCCGGGCCGGGTGTGGGGCGGCCGGGGAGGGTCGGTCCTGGGGTCTCCCGGGGGCGGTCGGGGCACGCGCCCTTCGGCGCGCCCCGGGAACCGCGCGGTCTGCTCCCACGCTCGCGCACTGGCCGACAACCGGGGCCCGGTGCCTTGCCCGTGCCGGAGGCGCGCCGGCATGTGTGAGGAGCCCGGCATGCGTGAGGAGCCCGGCATGCGTGAGGAGCCCGGCATGCGTGAGGAGCCCGGCATCCGTGAGGAGCCCGGCATCCGTGAGGAGCCCGGCATGCGTGAGGAGCCCGGCATGCGTGAGGAGCCCGGCATGCGTGAGGAGCCCGGCCGCAGGCGGCGGGGCCCCTCACGGGTGGGCCGTGCGGCTCACATCATGTCTTCGATCTCCGAGGCGATCGGGTCGGCGTCCGTGCCGATGACGACCTGGATGGCGGTGCCCATCTTGACGACGCCGTGGGCGCCGGCGGCTTTCAGTGCGGCTTCGTCGACCTTGGAGGGGTCGGTGACCTCGGTGCGCAGGCGGGTGATGCAGCCCTCGATCTCCTCGATGTTGTCGATGCCGCCGAGTCCGGCGACGATCTTCTCTGCCTTGCTGGCCATGTTCCCTCTCCCTGGTCTGAACCGCTTTGTCGCAGTAACCCACAGTTGGCCCAGCTTCGCGAGCGTCCTTGTCCTGCGTATCTAAGGATGGCGTTCACGGCAGCGGAACCGTCCGAAACTGGTCTACACCACCCGGGAGACGGTCGCCAAGCCCGCTTGTGAGCCGAGGGGCGCGGAGGGACGGGATGAGCGCGGACAGCACGGTCTCTCCCGCCCGCGCGCGCTGGAGCGGTCTGTTCCAGGGGTTGCAGAAGATGGGGCGCAGTCTGCAACTGCCCATCGCGGTGCTGCCGGCGGCGGGCATCCTCAACAGGCTGGGCCAGCCTGATGTGTTCGGGGTGCGGGGGCTGGGCTGGACGGTCGTCTCGAAGGTGATGGCGGGGGCGGGGGGTGCGCTGCTCGACGGTTCGCTGGGGTTGCCGTTGTTGTTCTGTGTCGGGGTGGCGATCGGGATGGCGAGGAAGGCGGACGGTTCGACGGCGTTGGCCGCGGTGGTGGGTTTCCTCGTCTACTACAACGTGCTGCGTCAGTTCCCGCAGGGCTGTGCGGCGGGTGCGCGGGCGGTGGCGGTCGGCTGTCAGGCGCGGGACGGGACGGTGACGGCCTTCACGTATCAGAATCCGGGGGTTTTCGGGGGCATCGTGGTGGGGCTGCTGGCGGCGTTCTTCTGGGCGCGGTTCCATCGCACGCGGCTGGTGGACTGGCTGGGTTTCTTCAACGGGCGTCGGTTGGTGCCGATCGTGATGGCGTTCGTGGCGATCGTGTTCGCGGCGTTGTGTCTGTGGGTCTGGCCGCCGGTCGGTGCCGCGCTGGAGGGTTTCAGCGGGTGGATGCGGGGTCTGGGGGCGTGGGGTGCGGGGGTCTTCGGGGTGGCGAACCGGGCGTTGCTCGTGGTGGGTCTGCATCAGTTCCTGAACGTGCCCATCTGGTTCCAGTTCGGCAGTTATACGGAGCCGGACGGCACGGTGGTGCACGGTGACATCAACATGTTCCTGGCGGGTGATCCGCAGGCGGGGCTGTTCACGTCGGGTTTCTTCCCGATCATGATGTTCGCGTTGCCCGCGGCGGCGCTGGCGATCACGCACAGCGCGCGGCCGGACCGCCGTGCGGAGGTGGGTGGTCTGATGGTGTCGGTGGGGCTCACGTCGTTCGTGACGGGCATCACCGAGCCGATCGAGTACTCGTTCATGTTCGTCGCGCCGTTGTTGTACGTGGTGCACGCGGTGCTGACGGGGGTGTCGATGGCGGTGACGTGGGGGCTGGGGGTGCACGACGGTTTCAGTTTCTCGGCGGGTCTGATCGACTACGTCATCAACTGGGGTCTGGCGACGCGGCCGTGGCTGATCGTGCCGATCGGTCTGTGTTTCGCCGTCGTCTATTACGTGGTGTTCCGTTTCGCGATCGCCCGGTTCGGGCTGCGGACGCCGGGGCGGGAGCCGGTGGAGGAGGTCGAGGACGTCTCCGAGGCGTGATCGGTGCGGTGTCGGTGCGGTGTCGGGGGGCTGGTCGGCGGGCCTTCGGCAACGTCACCAAAGTGTGACCCAAACCCGGCACCATGCTATGGAATTCTCAGTTCCGTGGGTGCCCTCCACCGTGTTACAACAGGTCTACACCACTGAGTGGTGTAGACCACCACCCGATGGAGGACGCATGAGCACCGCCACCGCGACGGCGGCTCCCGCGAAGAAGCGGGGATCCGGCCTGTTCCAGGGCCTGCAGAAGGTCGGCCGCAGCCTGCAGCTCCCGATCGCCGTGCTGCCGGCGGCGGGGATCATGGTCCGGCTCGGCCAGGACGACATCTTCGGCAAGGACGGCCTCGGCTGGGACAAGGTCGCCGCCGTGTTCAGCAACGCGGGCGGCGCCCTGACCGGCGCCCTTCCGATCCTGTTCTGCATCGGCGTGGCCATCGGGTTCGCCAAGAAGGCGGACGGTTCGACCGCGCTGGCCGCGGTGGTCGGCTTCCTCGTGTACAGCAAGGTTCTCCAGGCTTTCCCGGTCACCGACGCGGTGATCAAGAACGGCCCGGACGTGGCCGCCACCTACAACGACCCCGGGGTGCTCGGGGGCATCATCATGGGTCTGCTCGCCGCCGTGCTGTGGCAGCGCTTCCACCGGACCAAGCTGGTCGACTGGCTGGGCTTCTTCAACGGCCGCCGGCTCGTGCCGATCATCATGGCCTTCGTCGGCCTCGTGATGGGTGTCTTCTTCGGCCTGCTCTGGAAGCCGGTCGGTGAGGGCATCTCGAACTTCGGCGAGTGGCTGACCGGTCTCGGTTCGGGTGGCGCGGCCCTGTTCGGCGCCGTGAACCGGGCGCTGATCCCGGTGGGCATGCACCAGTTCGTGAACACGGTGGCCTGGTTCCAGCTCGGCGACTTCAAGAACTCGGCCGGCGACATCGTGCACGGTGACATCACCCGGTTCCTGGCCGGTGACCCGTCCGCCGGTCTGTTCCAGTCCGGGTTCTTCCCGATCATGATGTTCGGTCTGCCGGCCGCCGCGCTCGCCATCGCGCACTGCGCCCGTCCCGAGCGCCGCAAGGTGGTGCTGGGCATGATGGTCTCCCTGGCGCTGACCTCGTTCGTCACCGGTGTCACCGAGCCGATCGAGTTCTCCTTCATGTTCGTCGCGCCGGTCCTGTACGTGCTGCACGCGGTGCTGACCGCGGCGTCGATGGCGGTGACCTGGGCCCTGGGTGTGCACGACGGCTTCAACTTCTCGGCCGGCTTCATCGACTACGCGCTCAACTGGCATCTGGCGACCAAGCCATGGCTGATCATCCCGATCGGTCTGGTCTTCGCGGTGATCTATTACGTGACCTTCCGTTTCGCGATCATCAAGTTCGATCTGAAGACCCCGGGCCGTGAGCCCGAGGAGGAGGTCGAGGACCTCACCAAGGCGTGAGCCCCGCCCCGGAACGACCGGACGGCCCCGGAACCGATGCTCGGTTCCGGGGCCGTCCGGTGTCCGGGGCCTTCCGGTGTGGGGACCCTCCGGTGTGCGCACGGGCCTGGACTCCGTGCGGTCCGGATCGCGCGCGGATCCCGTACGGTCTAGATCTCGTACGTCGCCCTGGGCGCCGCCAGTTCCACCGGGCCGTCGAAGACGGCGCGCGCGTCCGCCAGGTTGACCTCGGGGTCGGTCCACGGCGGGATGTGGGTGAGGACCAGGCGCCGGGCACCCGCGCGGGTGGCGCTCTGGCCCGCCTCCCGGCCGTTGAGGTGCAGGTCGGGGATGTTCTCCTTGCCGTGGGTGAACGCGGCCTCGCACAGGAAGAGGTCGGTGTCCCGGGCCAGCTCGTCGAGTGCCGCGGTGACACCCGTGTCCCCGGAGTACGTCAGTGACTTCCCGCCGTGTTCGACCCGGATGGCGTACGCCTCCACGGGGTGCCGCACCCGCTCGGTGTGCACGGTGAACGGGCCGATCTCGAACGTGGACGGCTTGATGGTGTGGAAGTCGAAGACCTCGCTCATGGAGGAGGCGGTGGGGGTGTCGGCGTAGGCGGTGGTCAGGCGCTGCTCCGTGCCCTCGGGTCCGTAGACGGGGATCGGGGCGGCGCGTCCGCCGTCGTGGCGGTAGTAGCGCGCCACGAAGTAGGCGCACATGTCGATGCAGTGGTCGGCGTGCAGATGGCTGAGGAAGATCGCGTCGAGGTCGTAGAGACCGCAGTGGCGCTGCAACTCGCCGAGGGCGCCGTTGCCCAGGTCGAGGAGCAGCCGGAAGCCGTCGGCCTCCACGAGGTAGCTCGAACAGGCCGAGTCCGCGGACGGAAACGACCCCGAGCAGCCGACGACGGTGAGCTTCATGAAGCAGAAACCTCCGTTGGCGGTGAATCCGGCTGGACCGAACCGGAAGGAACGATCCACTAGGGGCGAAAGGGGGTTCGGAAAAAGGCAGACAGGGGTCGTGCGGTCCGTCGAGCGTAAAGCGCGAAAGCTCGGGTCGCGCCTTTGCCAGGGGGCGTTGTGGGCGAACTCACCTGTGGTGTCACCGGTTCGGCTGGACCGGGGGCGCAGGCGATATGACAGAGGGCGCGCGCGGGGTTGCACGCGCCGGTACCGTCAAGCCTATGGACACGTCCTGGTGGCTGGCGCTCGCGGCGGTGGTGCTGCTCGCGCTGATCGCCACGCTCGTCGACGGCTGGGGACGCGGCCGCCGGCCGCCCCGGCGCAGGACGTGGTCATCGGGGCGCGACGAGGGTCCCCGGGCCGGCGTGGAGCGGCCGCGGCCGGGTGACATCTGGTGGGCGAGCGTGCCGCACGAGCCGGAGGGGCCGGTGCCCGAAGGGGTCGCGCGCGGCGCCTCGGGCGGGGCGGCGGCGCGGGACGGGCGGGCGGAGGACCGGCCCTGTCTGGTGCTCGCGGTGCACGGCAAGCGGGCCACGGTCGCGAAGATCACCAGCAGGTACCGCGACGAACAGGCCGGGGTGATCCCGCTCCCGCCGGGTTCGGTGGGCGACGCGCAGGGCCGGCAGAGCTTCCTGGAGACGGACGAGTTGCGCCAGGTGCCGGTGTGGGACTTCCGGCGCCGGGTGGGCGTGGTCGATCCGGTGCTGTGGGACCAGGTGCGGCACCTGGCGACCTGAGCGCGTCCGGGCGGCGGGCCCGACGGGTGGCTCAGCGGACCCGTACGGTGACCGTCCAGTTCTGCAGGCCCTGGCAGGCGACCTGGCCGGGGCTGCCCTGGGCGCACAGCGGGCGGTACGAGGTGAGTCGGGCGGTGCCGGCGGCGACGGCTTCGTAGGCGGCGAGCGCGTGGCCCGGCTGGACGACGACGCCCGCGTTGACGGCCTTGAGCGCGTTGCCGGTGGCGGTGAGCGGCTGCCAGGGGCGGTCCGGGATGCCGGCCAGATCGATCCGTACCACCCCGCCGCGCGTCAGGCACAGGCTGTGGCCGTCGTCGGCGGCGGTCAGCTCGGCCTGCGTCACGCAGCCGCCGGAGGGGTTGCCGGGTACGGAGGGGGTGCCTGACGTGGACGGGGTCGCCGGTGCGGACGGGCCGGACGGGGTCGACGAGGGGGTGCCGCTGCCCGCGCTGCGTCCGCCGCCCGCGCTGTCCCCCGTGCCCGAGCCGTCGCCCGCCGTGCCGCAGCCGGCGAGCAGCGCCACGGCCGCCGCGGCGGCGAGCGTCGTGCGGTGGATCCGGTGGATCGTCGTACGGCGCATGGGGCGACCGCCTTTCCGCGAAGGTCTCGGACCGGTACGGATATGACGTTCCACCCGGCCGTCCGGATCCGTCGCGGACCCCCGCCGGTTTCCACCGGCCGGGGTCCGCCACTCGGCGGTCGAAGGGCTGGGGCGGGGCGCTACGCCCAGAGCTGGCCGTGCAGCGTCTCGATGGCCTCTTCGGTGGTGGCCGCCGTGTAGACGCCGGTGGAGAGGTACTTCCAGCCGCCGTCGGCCACGATGAAGACGATGTCGGCGCTCTCGCCGGCCCGCGCGGCCTTGCGGCCGACGCCGATCGCGGCGTGCAGCGCGGCGCCCGTGGAGACGCCGGCGAAGATGCCCTCCTGCTGGAGGAGTTCCCGGGTGCGGGTGACCGCGTCGGCCGAGCCGACCGAGAAGCGGGTGGTGAGCACGGAGGCGTCGTACAGCTCCGGTACGAAGCCCTCGTCGAGGTTGCGCAGGCCGTACACGAGGTCGTCGTAGCGGGGCTCGGCGGCGACGATCTGCACGTCGGGCTTGTGCTCGCGCAGGTAGCGGCCGACGCCCATGAGGGTGCCGGTGGTGCCGAGTCCGGCGACGAAGTGGGTGATCGAGGGGAGGTCGGCGAGGATCTCCGGACCGGTGGTGGCGTAGTGGGCGCCGGCGTTGTCCGGGTTGCCGTACTGGTAGAGCATCACCCAGTCCGGGTGCTCGGCGGCGAGTTCCTTGGCGACGCGCACGGCGGTGTTGGAGCCGCCCGCGGCCGGTGAGGAGATGATCTCCGCGCCCCACATGCCGAGCAGGTCCCGGCGTTCCTGCGAGGTGTTCTCGGGCATCACGCACACCATGCGGTAGCCCTTGAGCTTGGCCGCCATGGCCAGCGAGATGCCAGTGTTGCCCGAGGTGGGCTCCAGGATCGTGCACCCCGGGGTGAGCCGGCCGTCCTTCTCCGCCTGCTCGACCATGTGCAGGGCGGGGCGGTCCTTGACCGAGCCGGTCGGGTTGCGGTCCTCCAGCTTGGCCCAGATCCGGACGTCGGCGGACGGCGAGAGGCGCGGCAGGCACACCAGCGGGGTGTTGCCCACCGCGGCGAGCGGGGAGTCGTAGCGCATGGGGATCAGGGCCTGTCAGGCCATGCCGCCGGCCACCGCCGGCAGGATGGTCACGACGTCGCCGTCGGACAGCTTGGTGTCGATGCCGTCGACGAACCGGACGTCCTCGTCGTTCAGGTAGACGTTGACGAAGCGGCGCAGTTGGCCGTCCTTCGCCTCGTCGATGAGGCGGCCCTGGATGCCCGCGTGCCGGGTTTCGAGGTCGGCGAACAGCGCGGCGACGGTGTCGCCGTTGCCCTCCACCGCCTTCTGGCCGTCGGTGTACTGGCGGAGGATGGTGGGGATGCGGACCTCGATGGCCATGGTTGCGGGCTCCTGTCGGAAGAATCGGATCGGGCGCACGGTGGGTCCCCCGGCTTTCGGCACGTGGGGGGGGGGAGCGCCGCGGCTCACGGCCGCACGGCGGCACGGAAACGTCAACAGATGGCGCTGTTCAGCCTGCACAGATCGACGTGCAGCCGCGCCACGAGCAGCATGCCCGGCGCTTTCTCGCTCACGTCGTGGAGAACCATGGGCACATCGTATCGATTCCCGGTCCGCCTCCCGGAATGCGATCTCGCATGGTGGATGAATTCTGACCGAATTGCGGTCAGTACGCCGCCACGACCTTGACTTCCTCCTCGGTGACCTCGCCGTCGAGGATCCGGAAGGAGCGGAACTGGAACTCGCCGAGGCCGTCGGTGTCTGCGGTGGAGACCAGGACGTAGTGGGCGCCGGGCTCGTTCGCGTAGCCGATGTCGGTGCGGGACGGGTATGCCTCGGTCGCGGTGTGGGAGTGGTAGATGATCACCGGCTCCTCGTCGCGGTCGTCCAGTTCGCGGTAGAGCTTCAGGAGGTCCTGCGAGTCGAACTCGTAGAACGTGGGCGAGCGGGCGGCGTTGAGCATCGGGACGAAGCGCTCGGGGCGGCCGGTGCCCGCCGGACCCGCGACCACGCCGCACGCCTCGTCCGGGTGGTCCGCGCGGGCGTGGGCGACGATCCGGTCGTACAGGTCCTGGGTGAGGGTCAGCATGCGGGCCAGGATAAGCAGTGGGGCCGCTCCGTACCGAGGGGCGGTACGGAGCGGCCCATATGACGGACGTCCGGAGCGGCTGCCGCAGCGTTCGCCCTGTCGGGTGTGCTGCGGCCGGACGTCCTCGGTGGCGCGGTGTTCGGTGGGCCGGACTTCAGCCCACCTGCTCCAGCGCCGGTTCGCGGCGGTCGGTGGTCCCGGGGGTGCCCTTGCGCAGGAACAGCCAGCCGATGCCGAGCGCGGCGGCCCAGCCCGCCATCACGTACAGGCAGACCCGGGCGTCGGCGTCGTACGCGATCAGTCCGGTGACGAAGAGGAGGAACGCGACGGCGATCCAGCTGCACACCGATCCGCCGGGCGCGGGGAAGGAGGACGCGGGCAGCCGGCCCGCGACGACGGCGCGGCGGTAGCGGATGTGGCTGATCAGGATCATCAGCCAGGTCCAGATGCCGGCCGCGGTGGCGACGGAGGTGACGTAGCCGAACGCCTTCTCCGGGACGACGTAGTTGAGGACCACGCCGATGCACATGAAGGCGACGGAGACCGTGATGGCGAACGCCGGGGTCTTCGAGGCCGACAGCCGGCCGAACGCCTTGGGGGCCTCGCCGTTGTCCGCGAGGGTGCGCAGCATGCGGCCCGTGGAGTACATGCCGGAGTTGCAGGACGACAGGGCCGCGGTGAGCACCACGAAGTTGACGATGCCCGCGCCGGCCGGGATGCCGATGACGGCGAACGCCTTCACGAAGGGGCTGACGCCTTCGGCGAACTCGGTCCACTTCACCACGCACAGGATGACGGTGAGGGCGCCGACGTAGAACAGCGCGATCCGCCAGGGCAGGGTGTTGATGGCCTTCGGGAGGGTCTTCTCCGGGTTCTCCGACTCGCCCGCGGTGACGCCGACCAGTTCCACGGCGAGGTAGGCGAACATCACGCCCTGGAGGGTCATCAGGGAGGAGCCGATGCCCTTGGGGAAGAAGCCGTCGAACTGCCAGAGGTTGGAGACGGTGGCCGTGTCACCGGCGGCGCTGAAGCCGAAGGTGAGCACACCGAGCCCGATCACGATCATGCCGATCAGCGCGGTGACCTTGACCATCGAGAACCAGAACTCGATCTCGCCGAACAGCTTCACGGAGATCAGGTTGGCCACGAACAGGACGACGAGGAAGACCAGGGCCGTCAGCCACTGCGGGACGGACGGGAACCAGTAGTGGATGTAGATCGCGGCGGCCGTCAGCTCGGCCATGCCGGTCACCACCCACATCATCCAGTACGTCCAGCCGGTGAAGTAGCCGAAGAACGGGCCGAGGAACTCCCGTGAGTACTCGGCGAAGGAGCCTGTGACGGGCCGGTAGAGCAGCAGCTCGCCGAGTGCCCGCATGATGAAGAAGATGATGGCGCCGGAGACGGCGTACATCAGGATGAGACTGGGTCCGGCCTTGGCGATGTTCGCCCCGGCTCCCAGGAACAGGCCGACGCCGACGGCGCCGCCGATCGCGATCATCTGGACCTGACGGCTGCCGAGCCCGCGCTCGTAGCCCTCTTCCGGTGCCTCGGTGACCTGCGATGGGGTCATGTGCGGTGTGCCTTTCTCCACGCCGGTCCGGGCCCTTCGGCCGACCACGAACCGGATTCCGGTCCCCCCACGACTGATGGAGCTGGGCCTTGCCGGTGATCGACCGGCCGGCCGCACACCTGACGGGACATGGATGGTGTCCGCCGGGCGGTCGTGAAGATGTACCACGGCAGCCCCGCTGATCACACCGGTGCACTGTGACGCACCGCACAGGAAAAAACGGGATAAATTGCAAGCAATCCGATCAAAACCGGTCACTTTGGTGACGGGATCGTTATCCGGATTTGAGCGTCCTCTGAGCGAACGGGGAATGAACAGGGAATGCGGACGAATCAGGGCATGAGCGTCGAGACCAGGGTCTCCTGGAGTCCGCCGAGCCACAGGTACGCCATCACCATCGGCTTGCGCGGGTCGTCGTCCGCCAGCCGGTAGAGCAGTTCGGTGTCGTCCTCGTCGGTGATCTCCAGCCGGGAGCCGATCGCCAGCCGCAGGTCGTTGAGCGCGCCCAGCCACTGCCGGGACTCCTCGGGCGACAGCTTGAGGACCGCCCCGCCCTCGCCGGACGCGGCCAGCGCGTCCAGGGCGCGGATCACCGCGAGGGCGTTCTCCCGCTTGCCCGCCCGCAGGTCGTTCTCGGTGTAGCGGCGGAACTCGGCGGAGGACGCCTCCTGCTCCGCCGCGCGGGCGGGCGAGTCCGCCGTCCGCCCGGGGTCGCCGTAGGCGTCCGGGAAGAGGCGGCGCAGCACCGGGTCGGCGGGCGGCTCACTGGGCCCCTCGGTGAACAGTTCGGCGAGCGGGTCGGCGGGGGCGTCCGCGGGGGCGGTGCCGGGACCGATCAGTTCCAGCAGCTGGACGGCCAGCGACCGGATGATGGAAATCTCGACGTCGTCGAGCGCGACGGCCGCGCCGCCGCCGGGGAGCGGTTCGAAGTGTCCTGACATCGGTGGCGTCGTTACTTCCGGTCCTGCTGGAGGGTGGCCCACAGACCGTAGCCGTGCATCGCCTGCACGTCGCGCTCCATCTCCTCGCGACTGCCGCTGGAGACGACCGCCCGGCCCTTGTGGTGGACATCGAGCATGAGCTTGGTGGCCTTGTCCTTGGGATAGCCGAAATACGTCTGGAAGACATACGTGACATAGCTCATGAGGTTGACCGGGTCGTTGTGCACGATCGTGACCCAGGGGACGTCCGGCTCGGGTACGGCGAAGACCTCCTCCGCCGACTCGGTGCGTTCGATCTCTACGGGCGCGGGTGACGTCACATCGCCCATGCTGCCATGCGCAGCAAAAATCGTCACACTGACGAGATGGGGGTAGCATGCGGGTTCATGGACACAGCGGACCTTGGGCTGCCGGAGGACGAAGGGCGCGGGACACCGCCGCGCCGGGGCGGTGGCGGCAGGCGGGTGGGCGTGCCGTCGACGGCACTCTTCACGGACCAGTACGAGCTGACGATGCTCCAGGCGGCCCTCAGGGCGGGCACCGCCGGGCGGCGGAGCGTGTTCGAGGTCTTCACCCGGCGGCTGCCGAACGGGCGCCGCTACGGCGTCGTGGCGGGCACCGGGCGGGTGCTGGACGCGGTCGAGGACTTCCGCTTCGACGTGGGCGTCCTCGACTTCCTGCGGGAGCGGCAGATCGTCGACGAGGACACCCTCCAATGGCTGTCCGAGTACCGCTTCACGGGTGACATCTGGGGCTACCCGGAGGGCGAGGTGTACTTCCCGGGCTCGCCGGTGCTGCGGGTGGAGGGCTCGTTCGCCGAGTGCGTGCTCCTGGAGACCGTGATCCTCTCCATCCTCAACCACGACTCGGCCATCGCGGCGGCGGCCTCCCGGATGGCCTCGGCCGCCGGGGGCCGGCCGCTGATCGAGATGGGCGCCCGGCGCACCCACGAGCTGTCCGCGGTGGCCGCCGCGCGCGCCGCCT
Organism: Streptomyces sp. NPDC056161; assembly: GCF_042268025.1. Lineage (NCBI taxonomy): Bacteria > Bacillati > Actinomycetota > Actinomycetes > Kitasatosporales > Streptomycetaceae > Streptomyces > Streptomyces sp. NPDC056161. Next base: position 136,089 of record NZ_JBHJUV010000003.1, on the reverse strand, counting down.
ACATCGGCGGTTTCACCACCACCTCGGACCTGGCCGCCGGCTTCCGCTACGGCATCCCTACGGTGGGCACCTCCGCGCACGCCTTCACCCTGCTGCACGACAGCGAACGGGACGCCTTCCGGGCCCAGGTGGACTCGCTCGGACGGGGCACCACGCTGCTGGTGGACACCTACGACGTCGCCGAGGCGGTCCGGACGGCCGTCGAGGTCGCCGGGCCCGAGCTGGGCGCGGTGCGCATCGACTCGGGGGACCTGCTACTGGTCGCGCACCGGGTGCGGCAGCAACTGGACGAGCTGGGCGCGACCGACACGAAGATCATCGTGACCTCGGACCTCGACGAGTACGCCATCGCCTCGCTCGCCGCCGCCCCGGTGGACGCGTACGGCGTCGGCACCCAGCTGGTGACCGGCTCCGGGCACCCGACCTGCTCGATGGTCTACAAGCTGGTGGCGCGCGCCGAGTCGGCCGACCCGCAGGCCCCGCTGGTACCGGTGGCGAAACGATCCACCGGCGGCAAGACCTCCATCGGCGGACGCAAGTGGGCCGCGCGCCGGCTGGACGCCTACGGGGTGGCGGAGACCGAGGTCATCGGCACCGGGCCGGTGCCCGCGGAGCTGGCCGACCGGCAGCTCCTGGTCGAGCTGGCCAAGGGCGGCGAGGTGGTGGCCCACGAGCCGCTGGACGTCGTCCGCGACCGGCACATCGCCGTACGCGCCAGGCTGCCGCTGTCCGCGACCCAGCTGTCGCGCGGGGAACCCGTCCTCGCGACGGAGTACGTACACGGAGGCCCGGGGTACTAGTGGGCGTGCCGGGGCCGACCGCCCCGACCGCCCCGGCCGCACCCCTCCCGCCCCGGAGCAGAAGTCTCTAGGCTCGTAACTTCACACTCCCCCGCCCGCCACGAGCTGGGGACCGCCAGTCGAAGGACACCGACCATGCGCCGCGCCTTGATCGTCGTAGACGTGCAGAACGACTTCTGCGAGGGGGGCAGCCTCGCGGTGGCCGGGGGCGCCGATGTGGCCGCCGCCATCACCGAGCTGATCGGCCATGGGGGTCCCCCCTGTTCGAGCGAAGCCGAGAACTCGGGGGACCCGGCCGGCTACCGGCACGTGGTGGCCACCCGTGACCGCCACATCGCGCCCGGTGGCCACTTCGCCGACGACCCCGACTACGTCCGCTCCTGGCCCGCGCACTGCGTCGCCGGCACCGAGGGCGTGGGCTTCCACCCGAACTTCGCCCCCGCGGTCGCCTCCGGCGCGATCGACGCCGTCTTCGACAAGGGGGCGTACGCGGCGGCGTACAGCGGCTTCGAGGGCGCCGACGAGAACGGCGTCCCGCTGGCCGACTGGCTGCGGGCCCGGGAGGTCGACGAGGTGGACGTGGTGGGCATCGCCACGGACCACTGCGTACGCGCCACCGCCCTGGACGCCGTGCGGGAGGGATTCCGCACGCACGTCCTGCTGGACCTGACCGCGGGCGTCTCCGCCGACACCACCCAGCACGCCCTCGAAGACCTACGAGAGGCAGGCGTGGAACTGTCGGGCAAACCGGTCGTCTAGTGCCCCGGAGGGCCGCGCCCCACAGGGGCGCGGGGAACTGGGGGTCCCCCCTGTTCGAGCGAAGCCGAGAACTTGGGGGAGCGCCCAGCCACGACGCACCCGCAGACAACCGACACCCCTCACGCCCCACCGCCCCCACGCACCCGCACCCGGCGTTTCACGGCGCGCCGCCCAGCGGAGCGCACGTCACAGCCCACCCAGCGGAGCGCGAGCGCGCCGCAGCGCCCTGATCGGATGCCACAGCTCCGTGACCAGGTCAGCCGTCCCGACACCGTTGTCAGGCGCGGTACGCCATATCAGCCCGTCCGGATGGTGCAGCACCGCCGTGATCTCGTCCGGCGTCGGCGGAGCCGCGTTGCCACGCAGGTAGACCGCCCGCATGCCCAGGTTGCGCAGCCGCGTCAGGGCGCGGGCCCGGTTCCGGGCGTGCACCAGCACACGCACCACACCCGCGGTCGTGCCCGCGGGCGCGCCGTCGGCGGCGGGGCTGGGCAGGTTCAGTGCCACCACCACCGTGCCGTTCGGCAGCTTGCAGAAACCTCCTGCGGCCATTCAGTCACATCCCCGTTTCGGTCGGTGTCAATAAGAGCGCCACAGGACGCACCTAAACACGATCGGCGGCGACCCGCCAAGGGGTCGCCGCCGATACGTCTCTGACCTGCGAGGATGCGAGCTACTTCACCGCGGGGCCGACTTCGATGTCGATCGTCGAGCCATCACGGGCCTGCTTGTCGATCTTGATCTTGGTGTTGGTGTCAGTGATCTTGACACCGGACGCCGGGTTCGACGAGTCGTAGTAGGTGCTGGTGTGGTCGTTGAAGACCGGCACCCCCTGCGACGACTTGATCCGGGTCGGCACATCCGCCTTGTGCAGCGTGATGCCGTCCGTGCGCTCCAGGCTGAACGGCGAGTCGTAGGCCTGGATGCGGCCCCGCATCAGCGTGCCGTCCGACCAGCGCAGCGCGGCCGGGTGCGAGTCGATCGGGAGGATGAGGCCGGTGCCGGGGTGCTGGCCGGTGTTGTTGTCCTGCTCGGAGGTGTCCCACTTCCAGATCAACAGGCCGTTCTGGTACGGGTAGTGCTCCACCCAGTCCGGACGGGTCGTCGAGAAGCCGAAGTTGTACGGGCCGGTCTTCAACGTCGTGTCGTACGACACGTACTGGCGGTTCTCGGCGACGTAGTACTGCGCGTAGTCCTTGGTGAAGGACGCGCCGATCCGGGAGAAGCCGTTCGCCGTCCAGGCCGCGTCCGCGCTCTCGGCGTCGTCGGCGAAGACCGTCGCGCCGTCCGCGGTCACGGCGATCTGATCGGCCGCGAAGCCGTCTTCCGCCACACCGCCGTCGGTGGCGTAACGGAACCGCAGGTCGATCTTCTGGCCCGCGTAGGCGTCGAGCGGGTACGACAGCTTCTTGTACGCGTCCGAGAACCCGGTGAGGGCGGGCTTGTCGCTGCCGTCCCGACCGATGGCCTGGCCGTCCGCCGTGCCGTCGAGCGCGGTCCAGTTGGCGCCGCCGTCGGTGGAGACCTCCGTGTAGAGGTAGTCGTAGTTCGCCTCGATGGCCCACCAGCCGTCCAGGGACAGCGTGGCCGACGACTTGCCCGTCAGGTCGACGGACCGGGTCAGGGTGTTCTTGAGGTCGTTGCCGCTGCCGCTCCACCACTGCGTCGAGCCCTGCGCCGGGGCGACGATCTCGGTGGTGACCTCCTTGTCCGGGAGGGTGACGACCAGCGCCTGCGGGTTCTTGGTGTTGTACTCGGCGACGCCCAGCTTGTGCGCGGACCTGCTGCCCGCCTTCGCCACGTCGTAGTCGAGCCAGCCCAGCTGGAGCTTGTCCCAGGCGTTCATGTCGCCGGGCAGGTCACCGATGGCGTCCTCGCCCCGGCCGAGCCAGGAGCCGGAGGACATCAGGGTCCAGAAGCCGGTGGAGTTCTCGCCGCCCGCGGTGTCGTACTCGTCCGGCAGGCCGAGGTCGTGGCCGTACTCGTGGGCGAAGACGCCCAGGCCGCCGTTCTCCGGCTGGATGGTGTAGTCGCCGACCCAGATGCCGGTGTCGCCGATCTCGGCGCCGCCGAGCTTGTTGTCGTCGGGGCCGGTGGCGCCGGCGTCGGTGCCGTAGGCGTACCAGCGGTGCGCCCAGATCGCGTCCTCGCCCTGGGCGCCGCCGCCCGCGGACTCGTCCTCACCGGCGTGCACGATCTGGAAGTGGTCGATGTAGCCGTCGGGCTCGTTGAAGTCGCCGTCGCCGTCGTAGTCGTAGCGGTCCCACTGGTCGTACTTGGCCACGTCCGCCTTGATGTCGGCGTCGGAGCGGCCGGCCGCCTTCTGCCCGGCGACCCAGGACTTCAGGCCGTCGCTCACCACGTTCCAGACGCTGGAGCAGGTGCTGGAGCCGCACGCGTTGTTGCCGTAGCGGGCCTCGTTGTAGGGGACCTTGACCCAGTCGGAGACCTCGCCGTCCACCGAGTAGCGGCCCGAGGACTGCTTCTCGTAGTACTTCTTCAGCGACTCGGTGTTCTTGCCGGTGCCGAAGTAGAGGTCCTCGTAGTGCTTCTGGTCGTAGTCGGCCTGCCAGTCGGTGCTGTTGTCACCGGCGCGGTCCGGCGCGGCTATCTCGTTGTGCTGGGGGCCGGCGGAGCCGCCGTAGCGGGGGTCGGTCTGGTCGCCGAACTCGACGAGGATCGTGAAGATCTCGTCGGTCTTCTCCCGGCCCAGTTCGACGTACTTGCTGTCGCCCTTCTTGCTCTTGAGCTGGACGACCTGCGAACCGTCGCGGTCCTGCACCGTGGCCCGGCCGGCGATGACCTGGTCGAGCGCCTCCTGGCGCTGAGCGTCCTGGGTCCTGCTCAGCGGGCCGTCGAGGTCGTGCGTCTCCTGCTTCACCGGGGCCGGGTCGTGCCGGTTCGCGGCGGCCGACGCGGCCGTGGTGCTCGCCTCCGCGACGGCGAACGTCGCGAACGTGGCGGACGCCGCCGCGAGCGCGACACCGACCGCGGCGACTCTGAACGTCCAGGGTCTGCTGGTCACTTGAGTTCCTCCCCAGCGTCGCGCGCACGAACAGGACGGGTCCTGGGCATGGAGGGGTCCGTGCGTGATCAACGCGTGTAGTCAAGTGACGTAATTTGACTAGAGGTTTAGGAGAAAAGACAGGTCTTGACTTGAGCAGGACAACTGGACTATGTACGGACTCCGACGCGAAGCGGGCCCGGCGACACCGACGGAGCACCCAACGGGCGCGTGGGCCAGGGCACTTGCCGGATGCATGACTCCGTGCGCCCCCCGTGCCCCGGTACCGTGGGTTAGGCCACGCTTACCAACCGTTCCACTCGGGCATGCACGCGAATAGAGTCGAAAGTGGAACGCCCGGAAGTCGGCTGAAAGCCAGGCCGGTTGACCGCCTCACCCCCGATATCCTCCGAGGACACGATTGCCATGCCTCGTCCGACTGCCGCACAGCTCGCCTACGGTTCGTGCACCGTCATCTTCTCGACGCTCGCCATGCTGCTGCTGTCGCAGACGAGTTCGGGACTGGGTATCGCCGTGATCGCCCTCGCGGCGCTCGTCCTGGGGCTGCTGGTCGCCATGACGGTACCCCTGCCCAAGTCTCGTACGGCCGCCCCCGCGGCCACGACGCCGGCCACCGCCCAGCGGGTGGTGCCGGCGCCCCGCAAGCCGGTGGCCGCCGCGGCCGAGCCGGTGCGCGAGCCCACGGCTCGCTGAACGCCACACGCAGTCGGCGGGGGGGGGGGGGGGCCCGCCCCCCCCCCCCGCGGGGGCGCCCCGGGGCCCCCCCCCCCCCCCCCCGCCCCGGGGTGGACCCC
>NZ_JBHJUV010000003.1:0-130701 GCF_042268025.1 Streptomyces sp. NPDC056161 | reverse complement strand
GGTCCGTGTGCGACACGGACCCGCCGACTGCTGTCGTCCCCGGGCGCCGCGCCCGGCCCGCCGTGCTCAGGTGCTGACCACCACCGTCTTCGCGGCCTTGTCGTGCAGGCCCTGCTTGTAGGGCTTGTCGAAGAAGCTCCAGCCGCCGCAGATCGCGGTCCAGATGCAGGCGCAGCAGAAGGCGAACGGAATCCACAGCACCAGCGAGCGGACCAGCATGGTCGGTACGGACGGGGTGGAGCCGTCGGCCAGGTTGGCGACCCGCATGCCCAGCCACTTCTTGCCGAGGGTCTGCCCGGTCCGGGCCATCAGAACCGTGTCGTAGGCGATGTAGAGCACGGCGGCGATCACCGACTGCGCGAAGGACTTGCCGACGTCCACCTTGTCGCTGTCCACCTGGTACTCGGACACCCCCAGGCCCCAGGTGAGCAGCCCGACGACGATGCCGACCAGGATCAGGTCGATGATGCGGGCGAGGGTGCGCTTGCCGCTGTCGGCGAGCGGGGGCATACCGGCGAGCGGATCACCGGGCACACCGCCGGCTCCATAGGGCCCGCCACCGGCTCCGTACGGCCCGCCACCGGCTCCGTAGGGCCCGCCGCCGTAGGGCGGGAGGTGCCGGCCGCCGCCGGGCGGAGGCTGCTGACCGCCGTAGGGAGGGGGCTGCTGACCGCCGTGGGGCGGAGGCTGCTGGTCGCCCGGCGGTGGCCGGTCGCCTTCGCCGCCCTGCGACGGCTGCTCGCCTTCGCCGCCCTGCGACGGCGGTTCGCCTTCGGCGCCCCGCGGCGGGGGCTGCCGGCCCTGGCCGCCGTCCGGCGAGTCCGCCCCCTCGCCGGACGGGGGCCGCTTTCTGAACGGATCGTCTTCCGGTGGCTGCTGCCCGGCGCCGGGAGGCGGTTCACTGCTCATGGCCCGAGTGGACCGCGAACCGCCCCGGTCCGCATCCGACGGGCGGCCGTACGGATTACGGAATCCGGTGGGCCGGACGGCGGACCGCCGCCTCCCGGATCGGACGTAGGGCCCCCGGTCAGCCCGCCACAAAGGTGTGCGCCGCCTTGTCGTGCAGGCACTGGTGCCACGGGCGGTCGAACAGGCACCAGGCGAAGCCGATGACGCCGATGCCCAGCAGCCCCGGGACGGTGGCGACCAGCCAGCGGCGCAGCGACACGGCGAAGGCGGGCGGCTCGTGGCCCTCGATGTCCCGCACCTGGAGGCCGCACAGCCGCTTGCCCAGGGTGCGGCCCCACTTGGCGGTCGGCAGCACCTCGTAGAGGACGCCGACGACGAGGAGGACCGCGAGGACGATGCCGAGGTACGCCGCCGTCGTGCCGTCCAGCAGCCAGACCGTGACGGTGTGGCCGGAGAGCTTGGCCGCGTCGACCTTCTCCTGGATGTGGTCGGCCGCCTTGGTGCCGAGCGGTACGGCGGCCACCGCGGTGACCGCGCCGACGACCACGGTGTCGATCAGCCGGGCGGCCAGCCGCTTGCCGAGTCCGGCGGGCCGGGCCGCCGCCTGCTGCCGCGCCATCGCCTGGAAGGGGTCCTCCACGGGCGGCTTCCAGGGCGCCACGGGCTGCTCGTCCCCGGCACCCGCGAGCTGGTGCACCTGCTGGGCCCAGGAGGACCGGCCGCCGCCCGGCCCGGCGGTCACCGGGGTGGACTGCGGCGGCAGGGGGGAAGCGGCGACCTGGGCGGCGGCGGGGCGGCCCGCCGCCTGCGCCTCGGCGGCACGGTCCGCGGCGGCACGGTCCGCGGCGACCTGCCCAGGCCCGAACCCGGGTCCGCCCGGACCGCCGGCGGGGCCCGCTCCGCCCGCACCCGGTGTGCCGAACGGACCGGCGGCGGAGCCACCGGCCCCCTGGGCGGGGATGCCGGCCGCGGCGGCCCCTGCGGACCCGGCGGCTCCCGGTGCGTGGCCCGCGGCCGGGCGAGCGGTGCCCGGCGCGCCCGCGCCCGGTCCGAGCGGCCCCGGAGGCGGACCGAAGGCCGGACCCGCAGGACCCGCAGGAGAGCCTGCCGGGCCCGGTTCACCGGCGCGCGGGCGTACCGGGCGGAAGGTCATGGTGCCCTCGTCCACGGGGCCGGAGCCCTGGCCGGGGGCGGGGGCGGCGGCCGGGCCGGGGGCGGGGGCGGCGGCCGGGCCGGGGATGGGGCGGCGGAAGACGAACGTCCCGTTCTCCGGGAGTTCGCCGGAGTCCGCCGGCGGGATCGTCGCCGTGCCGTCGGTGCTGGTGGCCCGCCCGTCCGGCGGGGCGGACGGGGACGCCGGGGAGGTCCGGGCCGCCGGAAGGGGCGGGGACGACGGGTCCGCGGGCGTGCGCGGGTCGGCGCCGGGCGTGCGCGGGTCGGCGCCCCAGGAGACCCGGTGGTCCCCCTCGCCGCCGAAACCCGTCTGCCGGGCCCGGTCGGCGCCCCACGCGGACGCCGGCTCCGGCCCGCCGGGCCCCGGCTGCGGGTCCTCGTCGAAGAAGTGCGGACCGGTCTCCTCGACCGCGGGCGCGGCCGGACGCGCCCCGGGCGGCGGGGTGAGCGGTTCGCCGTCCTGGGGTGCCGGCCGGCTGGTGCCCGGCACCCAGGTGGCCCCGTTCCAGTACCGGACGTAGCCGGGGATGGACGGGTCCGGGTAGTAGCCCTCGCGAGGCCAGTCGTCGCCGGGTGCCGGAGTGGGGGCGCTCATGTCCGTCGTCCCGTATCTGCTCGGGGGTGGGTTGGGGACCTCCACATTTATCAGACCCGGTGGCCCGGCACCGCCAGTCCCGCCGGACCCGCCCCTTTCCGGGCAACCCCGCGCACCGGCTTCACGACCGCGGAAAAAAGTTCTCCGGACCCGCGTAATGCCCCGACCCCGGCCCGCTCTCCACTCGTACGGGACCGCTCGCCCGTCCCGTACACCTGCCCGAGAGAGGAAGCGCACTTCATGCACTACACCGTGGTGGAACGCGAACTGGAGCTGAAGCTCGTCCTGTCGCCGGAGCACAGCGTGGCGGTCCCGGCGCGCCTCGTCTACAGCACCGAGGACCCGTACGCCGTCCACATCGCCTTCCACATCAACTCCGACCAGCCCGTCAACTGGACGTTCGCCCGTGAACTGCTGGTGGAGGGGGTGTTCCGGCCCTGCGGGCAGGGGGACGTGCGGGTGTGGCCGGCCAAGGCGGAGGGCCGCAGCGTCGTCCTGATGGCGCTCAGCTCGCCCGACGGCGAGGCCCTGCTGGAGGCGCCGGCCGCCCAGGTGTCCGCCTGGCTGGAGCGGACGCTGCGGGTGGTGCCGCCGGGGTCCGAGGGCGAGCAACTGGGCATCGACCACGCGCTCGACCAGTTGCTCGCCCGGTGACCGCCCGCCCGGTGACCGCCCGCCCGGCGCCGCCGGGGACGGCGGCGGAGACGCGACAGCGGGCGGAGGCGCGGGAGCGGGCGGAGGCGCAGGAGCGGGCGGAGGCGCGACAGCGGGCGGAGGCGGGTGGTCAGAACAGTTTGCCCGGGTTGAGGATGCCCAGCGGGTCGAAGACCTGCTTGACGGCGCGCTGCATCTCCACGCCGACCGGGCCGATCTCCCGGGCCAGCCACTCCTTCTTCAGGACGCCGACGCCGTGCTCGCCGGTGATGGTGCCGCCCAGCTCCAGTCCCAGGGCCATGATCTCGTCGAAGGACTCGCGGGCCCGCTGCGACTCCTCGGGGTCCTGGGCGTCGAAGCAGACGGTGGGGTGGGTGTTGCCGTCACCGGCGTGCGCGCACACCCCGATGGTCAGCCGGTACTTCTCGCCGATCCGCTCGATGCCCGCCAGCAGCTCGGCCAGCCGGGAGCGGGGCACGCACACGTCGTCGATCATCGTCGTGCCCTTGACCGTCTCCAGCGCGGGCAGGGACAGCCGGCGCGCCTGGAGGAGCAGTTCGGACTCGGCGGCGTCGTCGGCGGGGACCACCTCGGTGGCACCGGCGGCCTCGCACACCGCGCCGACCGCGGCCAGGTCGGCGGCCGGATCGGGGGTGTCGAACGCGGCCAGCAGCAGCGCCTCGGTGGACTCGGGCAGACCCATGTGGGCGAGGTCGTTGACGGCCCTGACCGTCGTACGGTCCATGAGTTCCAGCAGGGACGGCAGATGGCCGCCTTCCATGATCCGGCACACCGCGTCGCAGGCGGCGGCCACGGAGGAGAACTCGGCCGCCAGCACCAGTTGCCGCGGCGGCTTGGGCTTGAGCGCGAGGACCGCCCGTACGACGATGCCGAGCGAGCCCTCGGAACCGACGAACAGGCGGGTCAGGTCGTACCCCGCCACTCCTTTCGCGGTCCGGCGGCCGGTGGACAGCAGCCGGCCGTCGGCGAGCACGACGTCCAGGCCGAGCACGTACTCGGCCGTCACCCCGTACTTCACGCAGCACAGGCCGCCGGAGGCGGTGCCGATGTTGCCGCCGATGGTGCACGACTCCCAGCTGGAGGGGTCGGGCGGGTAGTACAGGCCGTGCTCCTCGACGGCGCGGGAGAGCGTGGCGTTGACGACGCCCGGTTCGACGACCGCGATGCGGTCGACCGGGCTGATCTCCAGGATGCGGTCCATCTTGGTGAGGGACAGCACGATGCAGCCGTCGGCGGCGTTGGCGCCGCCGGACAGGCCGGTGCGGGCGCCCTGCGGGACGACCGGGACGCGCAGCTCGGTGGCGGTGCGCATGACGTGCTGGACCTGTTCGACCGTACGCGGCAGGACGACCACGGCCGGAGTGCCGGCCGGGCAGAAGCTCGCCATGTCGTTGGCGTACGAGGTCATGACATCGGGGTCGGTGACGACGGCCTCGGCCGGCAGTCCGGTCCGGAGCCGGTCGGTCAGATCGGCCATCACTGCGTCGGGTGCGGCTTCGATTCGGCTCATGATCACAGCGTCGCACCCGGGGCCATCGGTGTGAACCCCATCCGGGGCGCGCCTTCGGCTGCCGGGTTGTGGTCGTCGGATGAACGCACAGTAAGTCTTATGAAGAAAGAACAGTCCAGGCCGGGTACCTCCCTGGTGGCCACGGCGCCGCGGCGCCGCGCCCGTGTGCTGCGGCGGGTGCTGGGCGCGCTGGCGTCGGCCGGTGTCGCCGGGGCCGCCGGATGGGTCGGGGTGCTGATGCTCCTGCCGCCCCCGCAGCCGCCGCCCGCCCGGCGGCCCGTGCCGGCCCCGGGGCCGCGGCCGGTCACGGCGGTGACCGCCGGGATGCCGGTCGCGCTGCCCGAGCTGACGAAGCTGATCGGGGAACGGGAGAGGTATCTGCGGACGCATCCGCAGGACGCGCGGGCCTGGGCCGTGCTGGGGACGGCCTATGTGGAGCGCGGGCGGCGCACCGCGGACGCCGCGAGTTTCCCGAAGGCCCACGAGGCGTTGCAGACCTCGCTGCGGGAGCGGCCGATGGGGAACGCCGATGCGCTGGACGGGCTGGCGGCGCTGGCCAACGCGCGCCGGGACTTCGACGAGGCCAGGTGGCAGGGCGAGCAGGCGCTTGAGGTCTCCCCGAAGCGCTGGACGACGTACGCGCTGCTGATCGACGCCTACACCGGGCTCGGCGACTACAAGGCGGCGCGCGACGCGCTGGAGAAGCTGATGGAACTGCACACCCCGCCCGCCGCGCACCCGGCGGTGATGGCGCGGGCCGCCGCCGTCTACCGCGACCGGGGCTGGCGCGAGGACGCGGCGGCGCAGTTGGTGGACGCCACGGCCACCGCGGGCACCGCCGCCGAGCGGGCCGCCTACCTGGAGCGGGGCGGGCAGCTGGCGTGGGAGCGCGGGGACCGGGAGGACGCGCTGCGGCACTTCGAGGCGGCCGTCCGCCTGGACCCGGACCAGCGGGCCGCGCTCGCCGGGCAGGGGCGGGCGCTGGCCGCGCTGGGCCGTACGACGGAGGCGCTGAACGCCTATGCGCACGCGCTGGCGGGGCAGCCGTCCCCGCAGTACGCCCTGGAACTGGGTGAGCTGTACGAGTCGCTGGGCCGGGCGCAGGAGGCGCGCACCCAGTTCGACCTGCTGCGGCGGCGGGCGGAGCGGGACACCGCGGGCGGGGTCGACGACGAACTGGTCGTCGGGCAGTACGAGGCGGACCACGGGGATCCGCAGGAGGCGGTGCGGCGGCTGCGCGACGAGTGGGAGCGGCAGCCGGGGATCGAGGTGGCGGACGCGCTGGGGTGGGCCCTGTACCGGGCCGGGGACCCGCAGGAGGGTGTGGAGTACGCCGAGAAGGCGACCGACAAGGCGAAGGGCGGCGAGGTGCGCAGCGCGCTGTACGTCTTCCACCGCGGCATGATGGAACGCAGTCTGGGCGAGTACGGAGGCGCCCGCCGCCACCTCAAGGAGGCGCTCCAGATCAACCCGTACTTCTCCCCGACCCGGGTGGCGGAGGCGAAGGCGGCGCTGGGCGCCCTTGGCGAACCGCCCGAGGGCACGGCCCCGGCCTGGTGAGCCGCGCCGGGCACGGGTCGGCCCGGCCTCGCAGGACGGGGTTGCGGGGGCTCGCCCAACGGGCCCGCGGGGCTGGGGCGGTGGCCGTGTGCGGCGCTCTCACACGGCCGCCGTGCCGATGAGGGCGCGGCGGGTGACCGGGGCGGCGAGGGCCTGTTCGGTCAGGTGCCCGGTGCCCTCGGGGCGGCGCGGCAGGACCATGTAGCGGGTCTCGGCGCTGGAGTCCCGGACCGTGGTCTCCGTGCCGGCGGGCAGGATCGGGCCGAACTCGGCGAGCACGGCCCGTGGTTCGCGCACCACGCGGGAGCGGTACGCCTCGGACTTGTACCAGCTGGGCGCCGGCCCGAGGAGGTTGACGGGGTAGCAGCAACAGAGCGTGCAGACGATGACGTTGATGGTTCCGTCCAGCGCCCCGCCGGAGAGGAGTCCCTTCTCCTCCAGCCGGGTCTCCAGGCGCCGTACCCGCCGGGCGACGGTCGCGTCGGAGTGGTCACCGCCACCGCTCATCGGTCCGGTCCTCGCGTCCCGGAACTCGTCGGCGGTGAAGATCCCTGCTGAAGATCCCTGCCCGCGCGGGGCGTTGGCGAGACCGAGGACCCGGGCCTCCCGGTCGGCGTGGAAGGGTTCGCAGTCGTCGGTGGTGTCGATGGCGTCGGTGGTGTCGATGGCGTCGCACCCCCGCGTGCCGCCCACGTCGTTGATCCCGGCCATACGGTCAGGTGGGACGGGACGGGCGGACGCGCGGCGGTGCTCGGCACAGTGCACGGTGGTCCGGGTATCCGCTGGGCAATACGCTGATCGGTACGGCCGTACCGGCAGTTCTTGTCCACCTGATGACCACGGCGGGAGACCGAATGTCGATCGATCGTCTGGACGGGCGGATCATCGTGCTGCTGGCGCGGGAGCCGCGGATCGGGGTGCTGGAGATGTCCCGTCGGCTGGGGGTCGCCCGGGGGACCGTGCAGGCGCGGCTGGACCGGCTCCAGTCGAACGGGGTCATCCGCGGCTTCGGCCCGCAGGTCGATCCGGCGGCCCTCGGCTACCCCGTCACCGCCTTCGCCACGCTGGAGATCCGGCAGGGGCAGGGACCGGACGTCCGCGCGCACCTGGCGACCGTGCCGGAGGTGCTGGAGCTGCACACCACCACCGGGACCGGGGACATGCTGTGCCGGCTGGTGGCCCGTTCGAACGCCGATCTCCAGCGGGTGATCGACCGGGTGGTCGGCTTCGACGGCATCGTCCGGGCCGCCACGGCGATCGTCATGGAGAATCCCGTTCCGCTGCGGATCATCCCGCTGGTGGAGCAGGCGTCACAGGACCGGGAGGGCGGTCGGCCCGCCTAGGGACGTGCCGCCGGTACGCAGCCGGGGCGGACGCCCGTCACCCGCGCCCGGCGGCAAAACGCTCAGCAGCTCGGGACCGAGGAGTTCCCCTTCTCCAGCGCCACCAGGGAGTCCACCGCTCCCTTGAGCGTGCTGACGGGGACCAGCCTGAGGCCCTTCGGCAGTTCCGCCTTGGCGTCGCTGCACTCGGCCTTCGGCACCAGGAACACCGTCGCCCCGTCCCGCCGGGCCGCCTGGGTCTTCAGGGCCACGCCGCCCACCGCGCCGACGGTGCCGTCGTCGCCGATCGTGCCCGTGCCGGCGATGGTACGGCCGCCGGTGAGGTCGCCGCCGCTGCCGTTGCCGTCGAGCTTGTCCACGATCCCGAGGGAGAACAGCAGACCGGCGCTGGGACCGCCGACGTCCGCGAGCTTCAGCGTGACCTTGACGTTCTTGTCGGTCACGTCGAGGTACCGGAGCGCGGCCCGGCTGGCGGCGTCCTGGGACTGCTGCATCTGCTCGACGTTGTGCTGCTCGATCTCCTTGACGCTGCCCCCGCTCGGATACACGGAGTCGCGCGGCATGACCGCCCGGTCCGTGCGGAACCAGCTGTCGACGACATCGCCGAGCGAGACGTCCGTGTCCGGGGAGGTCGCCTCGATGGTCGTCATGCGCAGCTGGCCGGTCGTCCGCCGGGTCGGCGCGCCGGAGATCGTGATCACCTGGGTGCCCTGGTTCTCGCCGAGGACGTTCGCGGTCATCCCCGGCTGCGCCACCGCGAAGGGCAGCGGCGCGAGTACCGCGGTGGCGATCAGTGCCACGACGGGCAGGGCGCAGACGGCGACGGCCTGGAGGCGCGTGAGACGAGAGAGCACGAGGTCAATCTAACGCGACAACCACACAAGGCCGCCGCCCGCCCGATCAGGCCGCCGTCCACGGTGCCGGGGACGCCGTACGGAGCCGGGTCGACGCCCGACCGCGAGGACACCGTACGGAGCCAGACCGGCCTACGGAGCCAGACCGACGTACGGAGCGAGGACGACGCACGGAGACAGGCCGACCGTACGAAGCGAGAACGACGCACGGCCGCAGGCCCGCGCACGGAGCGAGGACGCACGGAGCCGGGCCGACCGTACAGAGCGAGAACGACGCACGGCCCCAAGCCCGCGCACGGAGCGAGAACGACGCACGGAGCCGGGCCGGCGTGCGGTGCCGGGTCGACGCCCGGCCCGCGCGGCCCGCGCGGCCGTGTCGCTCGTCGGGCTCAGCGCAGTGCCTCCGCGACCTCGCGGGCCGCGTCCACGACCCGGGTGCCCACCCGCTCCGGGACGGAGTCCGACAGCATCACCACCCCGACGCTGCCCTCCACCCCGGTCACCCCGATCAGCGGCGCCGCCGCCCCGCAGGCCCCGGCCTCCAACTCGCCGTGCGTCAGCGTGTAACCGGGTTCCGCGGGCGGTATCTGCCGGGCCGAGAGGATCGCCCGGCCCGCGGCCCCCCGGTCCAACGGGTGCCGGAACCCCGCCCGGTACGCCACGTGGTACTCCGTCCACGTCGGCTCGACCACCGCGACCGCCAGCGCGTCCGCGCCGTCCACCAGCGTCAGATGTGCCGTCGCCCCGACGTCCTCGGCCAGCGACCGCAACGCGGGCAGCGCGGCCTCCCGCACCAGCGGATGCACCTGCCGCCCCAGGCGCAGCACACCCAGCCCGACCCGGGCCCGGCCGCCCAGGTCGCGCCGGACCAGCGCATGCTGTTCGAGCGTGGCGAGCAACCGGTACACCACGGTCCGGTTCACCCCCAGCCGGTGGGACAGCTCGGTGACCGTCAGCCCGTGGTCGGTGTCGGCCAACAATTTGAGGACGCGCAGTCCTCGGTCGAGCGTCTGGGAGGTCTCCGCGGTCACGACGCCCACTCCTTTGGTGGTGAGGTCGGTGGCCCCTGCTGGAGGACGCGTGCCGAGTCCCGTCAGCGACGCGCTTCAGTGGCCGCCGATCGGCAGGACGGCTCGGCGGCTCCGAGCCCAGTCGCTTCACGACTGCGCTCCGCGGCGGCACTGCCACGGGGCGTGTGCGTAGCCGGACAGTAGCGAAGCGGGTTCGCTGAGCGGAAGCCTCCGTCCAGAATCCGGGCAGCAGTTGATCCGGACTGCCCGCCTTCGTCCTGATACGCCGAGTGCCCGAACGGGCAACCCGTCACCGCATCCGCGTCGCCCACTCCTGCACTTTGGCGATCCGCTGCCGCAGCTGACCGGCCGTCGCCTCGGCGCTCGGCGGCCCGCCGCAGACCCGCCGCAGCTCGGTGTGGATCACCCCGTGCGGCTTGCCGCTCTGATGGACGTACGCGCCGACCATCGTGTTGAGCTGCTTGCGCAGCTCCATCATCTCCTTGTGACTGACCACCGGGCGCCGCTCGGCGGGCAGTTCGAGCAGGTCGGCCTCGGTGTCCGGCTTCTTGCGGCTGTGCGCGATCTGCCGGGCCTGCCGCTTCTGCAACAGCATCTGCACCTGGTCGGGCTCCAACAGCCCGGGGATCCCGAGGTAGTCCTGCTCCTCCTCGCTGCCCGGGTGGGCCTGCATGCCGAACTCGGCCCCGTCGTAGAGGACCCGGTCGAAGACGGCGTCGGACTCCAGCGCCTCGAAGGGCAGCGTGTCCTGCTCGCCGGTGTCCTCGTCCTGTTCCTGGTTCGCCTCCGCCATCTCCTTCTCGGATTCGGCGTACGGGTCCTCCTCGCCCTCCTTCTTCGGCTTGTCGAGGGCGTGGTCGCGCTCCACCTCCATCTCGTTGGCGAAGGTGAGCAGGTCCGGAATGGTCGGCAGGAAGACGGAGGCGGTCTCGCCGCGCCGCCGGGAGCGCACGAACCGGCCGACGGCCTGGGCGAAGAACAGCGGTGTGGAGATGGTCGTGGCGTAGACGCCGACCGCGAGCCGGGGCACGTCGACGCCCTCGGAGACCATGCGGACGGCGACCATCCAGCGGTCGGTGTTCTCGCTGAACTCGTCGATCCTCTTCGAGGCGCCCACGTCGTCGGAGAGGACGACGGTCGCCCGGCTGCCGGTGATCTCCCGGATGAGCTTGGCGTAGGCGCGCGCCGAGTCCTGGTCGGAGGCGATGACGAGCGCCCCGGCGTCCGGGACGGCCTTGCGGACCTCGGTCAGCCGCTGGTCGGCGGCGCGCAGCACGCTCGGCATCCAGTCACCGCGCGGGTCGAGCGCGGTACGCCACGCCTGGCTGACGGCGTCCTTGGTCATGGGTTCGCCGAGCCGGGCGGCGACCTCGTCTCCGGCCTTCGTACGCCAGCGCATGTTGCCGCTGTAGGAGAGGAAGATGACGGGCCGCACCACCCCGTCCGAGAGCGCGGATCCGTAGCCGTACGTGTAGTCGGCGGCGGAGCGGCGAATTCCGTCCTGCCCTTCCTCGTACGCCACGAAGGGGATGGGGTTGGTGTCGGAGCGGAACGGGGTACCGGTGAGCGCCAGCCGCCGCGTGGCGGGTTCGAATGCCTCCAGGCATGCCTCGCCCCAGGACTTGGAGTCACCGGCGTGGTGGATCTCGTCCAGGATGACGAGCGTCTTGCGCTGCTCGACGCGGTTGCGGTGCAGCATGGGGCGGACGCCGACACCGGCGTAGGTGACGGCGACCCCGTCGTAGTCCTTGCCGAGCGGGCCCGCGCTGTACTCGGGGTCGAGCTTGATCCCGACCCGTGCGGCCGCGTCCGCCCACTGCTTCTTCAGGTGCTCGGTCGGCGCGACCACGGTCACCTGCTGGACGACGTGGTGGTGCAGCAGCCAGGACGCCAGGGTGAGCGCGAAGGTCGTCTTGCCGGCGCCGGGTGTGGCGACGGCGAGGAAGTCGCGCGGTTGCTCCTGGACGTACCTCTCCAGCGCCCCCTGTTGCCAGGCACGCAGCTTGCCGGCGGTGCCCCAGGGCGCGCGGCCGGGGAAGGCGGGTGACAGGTGGTGCGAGTGCGACGCGTTGGAACTGGCGGCGGTGGTAGTCACGGTCTCCGTGGAGGGTGGGTGCGGGTCGGTGCGATGGGCCCCGCCCGGCGCGTCGGACCGGGTGGTGCCGGGTGACGTGCGAACGGCTCGGCCGCGTATGACAACCCGGCCACCTTACCGGCGGCCGGGTCGTGGCCGTACGCGGGCCGGGCGGGGTCATCCCGGGTTGGGACTCACGTCACAGTTGGCCCGCGAAGCGCGGCAGCTGAGTTGCGATCTTGGGTACGTCCAAGGCGCCCTGGCAGACGTCCAGCACGAAGCGCTCCGCCTCGTCGACGTCGAAGTCCGGGTCCAGAGGGTGCCCGTTCATGTGCAGGAAGACCCAGGTCGCGTACCAGGCGAGGCGCTTGTTCCCGTCGATGAGAGCGTGGTTGCGAGCCAGGGACTCCATCAGCGCGGCGGCCTTCTGCCAGACGTCCGGGTAGGCGTCCTGCCCGAAAACGCTCGCCTGCGGGCGTGCGAGGGCGGAATCCAGCAGCCCGTAGTCGCGCACCTCGTCCGCCCCCAGCCGCTTCGCGAGGTTCAGCAGTTCGGGCAGAGTGAGGTAGTGCATCAGGCGAGCCTCCGGTTCAGCTCGGCGCTCGCCCTGAGTACGTGCTCGGCCGCCTCGTTGAACAGCCGCGAGTGCTCGTTTATGGCCGCCAGCACCGCGTCGTGCGCGAATGCCTGCATGCTGCGCCCCTCCGCCTGTGCGCGCTCTCGCAGTGCGTCGAGTTCTTCATCCGTGAACCGCAGGTTGAGTCCAGCCATGCCGCGATGGTACCGCGTGGTACTACCCGGTGTCACCGTGACTTCGTCTGCAGCCGCGTCGTCACCCACGCCCCCACCAGCGCCACCGCCGCCATCGGCAGGAACACCGCGGCGAACGCCGCCGGGTGGCCGCCCGCGCCGGTCGTGGCGCTCCCGGCCGCCGAAGCAGTCATGCTGCCGCCGCCCAGCGCGGCGAACGCGGCGCCCGTCACCGCGAGCAGGACGACGTTGGACAGGCCGTCGGACATCTGGAGGGCGGCGGAGTTGGCGCCCGCCTCCTTGGGGGCGGACAGCCGCAGCAGGAGCACGCTGCTGGAGGAGATCACCAGCCCCATGCCGAAGCAGCCGAAGCCCCACGCCACGGCGACGATCCAGGCGGGTACGGCGGGCAGCAGCACGCTGGACGCGGTGGTGATCGCGGTCGCCGTCAGCACCATGCCGAGGGTCATGAGCCGCTCCCGGTACGGTTCGCAGCGCGGCCGGGACTGCACCCAGGACCCCAGGGCCCAGGTGCCGCCGCCCGCCGCCAGCGAGAACCCGGCCAGCGTCGGCGACAGCCCGCGCTGTGTCACCAGCATCAGCGGGACGAACGACTCGGCCGCGATGAAGGATCCCGCGGCCAGGCCGCGCAGCAGGACCACCGAGGGCAGCCCGCGCGCGGCCCGGTAGGTGCCGCGGGGCAGCAGCCCGAGCACGGCCGGCACCAGCAGGGCAGCGCCGGCCACCGCGGGGAGGAGCGAGATCCAGCGCAGGTCCTGCGCGGCGAACTGGAGCAGCCCCGCGCCCAGGGAGATGGCGAAAGCCAGCCGGATGCGGCGGTCGCGCGAGCCGGGCGCCTCGCCGCCGGCCGCGTCGCCGTCCCGGGCCACGGGGTCCACGGGGCCGGCCGCGCGCCGCCGTATCTGCGGCAGCGCGAGCGCCAGTGGGAGCACCACCAGCACCGGTATCGCCAGGAACACCCAGCGCCAGCCCAGGTGCTCGGTGACCGCGCCCGCCGCGAGCGGGCCGACGATCGACGGGACGACCCAGCCCGCCGCGAACGCCGCCATGATCGCCGGACGCAACCGCTCCGGATAGGCCCGCCCGACGACGACGTAGAGCGCGACGATCACCAGTCCCCCGCCGAAGCCCTGCACGGCCCGCCCGAGGATGAACACCCACATCGACCCGGCGGACCCGGCGAGCACCAGGCCCGCGGCGAAGGAGCCGATCCCCGCGGTCAGCGCCCCCAGCGGCCCCCGGCGGTCGGACCACTGCCCCGCGAGCACCATGCCGAACAGGCTGGTGGTGAAGTAGCCGGAGAACGCGAACGCGTAGAGGGACAGCCCGTCCAGTTCCCGTGCGGCGACCGGCATCGCCGTGCCCACCGCGGTCGCCTCGAAGGCGATGAGCAGCACCACCGAGACGATCCCGATGCTCAGCGCCCGGTGGGTGCGCCCCAGCACCCCTTCGCCGACGCCGTCCCCGGATCCGTCCCTGTGTCCGTCCGCGAGTTCGCTGGCGGGTTCGCTCGCGGGTTCATCGGCGGGTTCGTTCGCGACTCCGGTGTCGCTCGGCTCATGGGCGGTCATGTCGGCCAGCGTAGGACCCACCACTGACATCGGCCCCTGTCGTGAGTCGCCTCTCACCTGCGACCTTGGTCGTAGTCCCGTGGTGTGGCGGCCCTTCCCGAGCGACGGGACGTGCGCTCACCGGTCGTCGTCCCGCGACCGGCCCGGCCCTCGGCCGGCCGAACCGATTCATGAACGCCGTATGGCAGTCCCGTTGCAGCCCCCGCGCCACCCTTGATCCCCTCCCCCGCCCGCCCTACGTTCGTCACATCGACACGGCCGTGTGCCCGAGTGGTTCAGGGGCTCGCCTGCAAAGCGAGTTACGTGGGTTCGAATCCCGCCACGGCCTCTGGCTGCCTGACCGGCCCGCAGGGTCAGGTGTTTCCGTACGGCCGTACCGATCCCGGTCCGGTTCCCGCCATGGCCTGCCGTGGGCGGGCGGTGCGGTTCAGAGCACGCCGCCCGCCTCGTCCTGGAAGAGTTCCGTCCAGTAGTGCCAGTCCGCGTCCGAGGTCGTCGGGGTCGGGTCGATCGACGTGAGGGTCTGGATCATCGTCGTGGCCAACTGGTCGTAGGCGTCCGTCGTCAGCTCGTGGCCGAGGTGTGCGTCGATCGTGCGCTCGTGGTGCAGCAGCCACAGGGTGTAGGCGAGGGTGGAGACGTCCGTGTTGAGGAGGTACAGGGCGGCCTCGGGTTCGCTGAAGTTCAGGACCGCGCCCGTCGTGCCGTCGACCACCAGGCTGTTCTCCTCGGCGAGATGACCGAGCCGTATCAGCCGGTCGGCGTGCGCGGGGAGGTCCTCCAGGGGGTACTCGCCGAGGCGCTCGTCCCGGAAGTACTCGGTCAGCGTCTGTAGGGGTACGTCCGTGTCGAGGCGGAAGAGGATCGCGTCCTCGGGCAGCCCCGTCTCGCACAGGAAGCGGCGGGTCGGCTCGTGGGTGAGCGCGGCGGGGAAGTCGACCTCCTCGAAGCGGGCCACCCGACCCGGTCCGAACTCCTCGTCCAGGAGCCGGCCCGGCAGGTCCAGGGTGAGGCCGAGGGCCGTGCCGGGGCCCGCGACCAGGGCGAGCGGACGGATCAGCGCGGCGGCCTTCCAGTACGGCGGCACCTCGCCGTCCGTGCCCTCCTCGAAGAGGGTGAGCAGACGGCGGGACGCCTCGGTCGCCGCCTTGGTGCCGTGCCGGCCGGCGAAGGAGGCGAACCGGCCGCGCAGTCCGGCCAACTCCTCCGTGACCGCGGCGAAGCGCAGCAGGGTCTCCAGGGAGGGCGCGAGCGGGCGGCAGCCCGTCGGGGCGAACCGGCGGGCGGTGGTGATCTCGCCGGTGCCGCCGTCGAGCAGGATCGACTCGGTCCCGGCACCCGACGGGCCGAGGAGTTCCCCTATCACGAGCCGGTCCCGCAGTTCCCCCGCGAGGCGGGCCGGGCCGTCCGTGACGTCGGCAAGGGTGCGCAGGCCGGCCGTGCGCAGCGGCGCGAACGTCAACAGGCCGCTGTCGTCCGGCAGGCCGGGGCCGGTGAGCAGGCCGCGCGTGGGCGCGTGGGTGACGTAGAGGTCCAGCTCGGCCTCGGTCAGCGTGATCGCTGCGGCCCTGGTGTCGGTCGTGGTCGTGGTCATCGCTCCCCCGCGATTCCTGTCGTGCAGTTGTGCCGTCGTGCGTCGAGAAAAGTCGAGAAAAGTCGTCGTACGTCCGTTGCCGTGCCGGTCGACCGCCGTACCGCCGGGCCGTCGTACATGTCATGACGTCATACGGCGGCGAGCGCGGTCGTGTTCAGATCTGGGCGCGCGGGCACGTCCGGTCCTTCGGTGCGCTGTCCGAAGCAGCCGTCCCCACTGACCGCAACAGTACGCCGCCCCACTGACAACGCCCCGTGGAAAAGGACGTCAGGCGACCCTCGCACGTTCCGTCCCCGCCATGATCGTTTCCACCGTCTCCGTCACGGTCTGCGCCGAGGTGTCCAGCCACAGCCCGATCCGCGGTGTCCGCGGCGAGCGCAGTTCGGCGTCCAGCCGCGCGGCCGTCCAGGCCCCGTAGCCGGTCTTCGCCCGTCCCGCCTCCCGCGCCGCCACGGCGTCGGGGCCCGGCGCCAGGACCACGACGTACAGGGGGCGCGTGCGCACCAGTGCGACGTACGCCGAGAGATCGGCGCCGAGCAGCACGTCCTGCACCAGCGCGGTGAACCCGGCCGCCGCGTAGGTGTCCGCCGTCGCCGCCGACAGCCGGTGCCGCAGCCGGAGTTGGGCCACGGCCTCGGCTCCCGCGCCGGGGACGTACTCCTCGCGGCCGGAGACGATCATCCGGCGGAACAGGTCCCCGCGGACGTGGGCGGCCCGCGGCAGCCGCTCGGCCAGTGCCTGGGCGACGGCCGACTTGCCGGCCGCCATCACCCCGGTGACCACCACGACCCCGCCCGCCGCGAATCCCCGGGCGGGCCCGGGTGTGCTCATCGGTCCGTGACCACCGCGGCCTGCGGCCGGATCGGGAGGCGGTTGACGGGCCTGCCGGTCGCGGACCGCACGGCGGAGGCGATGGCCGCCGGTGAGGTGACGACGGGGACCGCGCTGACCGCCTTGGCGCCGAAGGGGGCGACCACGTCCCGCTCCTCGACCAGTTTGACGATCCGGATGTCCGGTGTGTCCAGGGCGGTCGGCAGCGCGTAGCCGGTGAGGTCGGGGTGGCGGATCAGGCCCCGGGGAGTGCGCAGGTTCTCGGTGAGCGCGATGCCGACCCCCTGGGTGACGCCCGCCTCGATCCGGGCGGTGAGCTGCGCCGGGTTGAGCACGCGGCCCACGTCCTGGGCGACGGCGAGTTCCACGACCCGTACCGAGCCGAGTTCGATGTCGACGTCGACCACCGCGCGTACGGCGCAGAAGGCGAGGCCCACGAAGGCGTCGCCCTGCCCGGAGCCGTCCAGCGGCTCGGTCGGGTGCGGGCGGCACTGGGCGGTGGCCCACAGCTCCTTGCCGTCCATCGCCTCCGTGACGGTGGTCGACAGGACGCCGTCGTACGAGGTGATCTTGCCGTCGGTGATCTGGAGCAGTTCGGTCGACATCCCGAACTTGTGCGCCAGCGGCTGGAGCAGTTGGGTGCGCACCATCTTCGCGGCCCGTTCGACCGCGCCGCCGGAGACCCAGGTGTGCCGGCCGCGGCAGCCCGGGCCCGCCGTGGGCTGGTCGGTGTCGACGGGCGCCACGTGCACCTCGTCGATGCCCAGGGTCTCCTGGACGATCTGCCGGGCGAGCGTGCTGAAGCCCTGTCCGGTCTCCACCGCCGCGCACAGCACGGTCGCGACCCCGTCCTGGACCTTGACGGTCGCCGTCGAGACCTCGTCGGCGCCCTCCGCGCCGAGCATGTGCACCATGCCCAGGCTGTAGCCGACGCCCCGGCGCACCGCGCCCGGCTCGCCCGCGCCCTCCAGGCCGCCGGGCAGCAGCCAGTCCTCCTCGGGGGTGTCCTTGGGGAGCGCGGGCAGCGGGAAGTCCCGGACCGCCTGGAGCAGTTCGGCGACCGGGGCCGGGCAGGTCACGGTCTGGCCGATGGGGAGTACGTCGCCGGTGGCGAGCGCGTTGCGCAGGCGCAGCTCCGCCGGTTCGACGCCGAGCTTCTTCGCGAGCTTGTCCATCTGCGCCTCGTAGGCGGCGCACACCTGCATCGCGCCTTCGCCGCGCACATGGCCGGAGGGCGGGTTGTTGGTGCGCACGGCCCAGCCCTCGATGAAGGCGTTGGGCACGACGTAGGGGCCGCAGGCGAAGGAGACGGCGGCGGCCAGCGCCTCGGCCGAGGTGTCCGCGTACGCGCCCGCGTCCAGCAGGATCTGCGCCTCGACCTTGACCAGCTTGCCCTCGGCGTCGGCGTGGTGGCGGTAGCGCAGCAGCGTGGGGTGCCGGTGGACGTGGCCCAGGAAGGACTCCTCGCGGGTCGCCGTCAGCTTCACCGGGCAGCCGGTCTTCAGCGCGAGCAGGCCGAGCGGGAGCTGGAAGCCCTGGTCCTCGCGGTCGGCGGTGGCGCCGGGGACACCGGTGACGACGATCTTCACCCGGTCGGGGGCCAGGCCGTAGCAGGCGGCGGCGGTGTCGCGGTCGGTGTGCGGGTCGGTGGAGGCCACGTACAGTTCGACGCCGCCGTCGGGGCGGGGCACCGCGAGGCCGGCCTCGGCGCCGATGGGCGCGGGGTCCTGGCGGCCGATGCGGTACAGGCCCTCGACGACGACCTCGCCGGCCGCCTCCGGGTCGCCGTGCCGCAGCGGGATGTGGCGGATCAGGTTGCCGTCGGGGTGCAGGGGTTCGGCCTCGAACGCCTGCTCAGGGTCGGTCACCGGGTCGAGCACCTCGTACTCGACGATGACGGCGGCGGCGGCCATCCGCGCGGTGTCCGGGTGGTCGGCGGCGACGGCCGCGATGGGCTCGCCGTGGTAGCGCACCACCTCGGACGCGAACACCGGGCGGTCGGGCGTGCCGCGGCCGTGGCGCGGGGTGCCGGGCACGTCCTCGTGGGTGATGACGGCCCGTACGCCGCGCATCGCGCGCGCGTGCGAGGTGTCGACGGAGACGATGCGCGCGTGCGGGTGCGGGGAGCGCAGCACGGCCGCCCACAGCAGCCCTTCGGCCCACAGGTCGGCGGCGTAGGGGAAGGTGCCCTCGGTCTTGGCGCGGGCGTCGGCCGGCAGCAGCGACACGCCGAGGCCGTGCGGAGGTTGTCCGGGGGCGTCGGCGGCTTCGGGGACCGTGGTCGCGGCGCCGGCTTCGTTGCTCACGCCTGGCCTCCGTCCTGGCCGTAGGGCTGGTCGTAAGGCTGGTTGTAGGGCTCGTCGTGCGGTCCGGGCGGGACCTGGGCGTCGAACGCCGAGGGGTGGACACCGCCGGCACCCGGGCCCGCCTGGTGCGGAATCCGTGTGCCGTCCGCGTCGGGCTCGGTGTCCGGCGCCTTGTGTGCCGCGCGTTCGGCGACGACCTCCTGTACGGCGTCCAGGACGCCCCGGTAGCCGGAGCAGCGGCACAGGTTGCCGCACAGCGCCTGACGCGCCTCCAGTTCGGTGGGGGCCGGGTTGCCCTCCAGCAGGTCGTGCACGGTCATCGCCATACCGGGGACGCAGAAACCGCACTGCACCGCGCCGCGCGCGGCGAGCGCCCGCTGGACGTCGGAGGGCCGGCCGTCGGCCGCGAGGCCCTCGACCGTGCGGACCTCGGCGCCGGCCGCGGTGACGGCGGGCACCAGGCAGGACGCGACGAGGCGCCCCTCCACCTGCACGTTGCAGGCACCGCATTCGCCCTGTGAGCAGCCGTCCTTGGCGCCGGCCAGCCCCAGTCGCTCGCGCAGCACGTACAGCAGGGACTCGCCGATCCAGGCGTCGGTGACGGGGCGGTCGGCGCCGTTGACCCGCAGGACGTAGGAGGCGAGGGGGTGGTCGTCGTGCGGGGCCGTGCCGGTGGCTTCGGCGTCCTCGGCGGGTTCGGCCTCGGCGTCGCCGGACGGGGTGTCGGAGCCGGCGGCCGTCGCGGGCGGCTGCCCGCCTTCCGGGCCGGTTCCGGCGGCGCCGGTCGCCTCGGCCCCCGCGGGGGGCTCAGCGGCCCCTTCAGCGGCCTCCTCGGCGCCTTCGGCGGTGCCGGGCGGCCCGCTCAGCACGGCGGGCCCGGCCGCACCCGGGGTTGCGGCGGTCCGGTCCGGTTCGTGGGAGGCCGGCGCGTCGGCCTCGGACAGAGCGCGGGCGGGGGCGTGTTCGGCCGTGGCGGCCGGAGCGGAGCCGGAGCGGGCGTCCGCGCCGGATCCGGCCGGGTCGGCGGCGGTGGTGCCGTGGTCGGCCGTGGGTCGGGGGGCGGGGGCCGCCGGGCCCGCGGCGCCCGGCCCGACGGGTCCTGCCTCGGGCGCGTGGCCGTCGTGCGGACGGATCGCCGTGCCGTGACCGGGCTGGAGTTGTCCTGCCTGGAGTTGTCCTGCCTGGGCGTGGTCCGTGGGGCCGATTGCCGTGGAGTCGTGGCCCGTGAGGTCGTGGCCCGTGAGGTCGTGGCCCGTGAGGTCGTGGCCCGTGAGGTCGTGGCCCGTGAGGTCGTGGCCTGTCGGGCCGTCAGCGGGCGGAGCCGCCGGGTCCGGTCCGGCCGGGGCCGTCGGGCCGTCCTGGTACGTCTCGGCGGGCAGGAACTGCTCCGGAGCGGTCTCCGGCGCACCCCCGGCCTGCTGTCCGCCCGCGCGCGGGGGCGCCGTCCGCTGCTCGGCGGGCGCCGCCTGCGCTCCCCAGGGCTGTCCCGCGGCCTCGGTCGCCCAGGGCGCGGGGGCGCCGCCGGGCAGCGTGGCCGGCGGCGTGCCGCCCCACTGCTCGACGAGGGAAGATGTAGTGAACTCGCCCGATTCGTCCGGTAGATCGCCCCCGGCGACGGGAATGGACCACTGGCCGGTCACGTCCTGGCCGGCCAGGTCCTGGCCGGGAGTGTGCGCCGACGGCGCGGCCTGCGCACCCGGCGCGGTCGGGTCCTCGTAGGTCCACTGCTGCGTGGCCGCCGGGTGGTACGTGAACCGGTCGCCCGCGCCCGGCTCCTGCGGCACGGCGTTCGGGTCGGCCCACTGGACGCCGTCGGCCGGCATCGACCAGCCGCCGGTGGCAGCCGGACCGGAGCCGGGGTCCCCGGCGGCCACCGTGATCGGCGGCGGCACATAGCCGTGGCCGGGCGCGGCGAGCGGGCTGTCGGCGGTCCGCAGGGCGCCGACGCCTCCCTCGGGGAGCTTCACGAAGGCGGTGGCGCCGTCGTCGTAACCGTCCTGGGGCAGCGGATCCCAGCGGCCGCCCGCCTGGGGCGGGTTCTCTCCGTGCTGGTCGTCGGTCACGACAGTGCCCTCCCCAGTGCTCGCCGGGCCAGCGCGGCGACGGTGCGCCGCAGGTGCAGTACGGCAGGCGGAAGCTGTGGTACGGAGCCGTCCTGCTCGGGGGCCGGGTCGGGGATGCAGGCCGCGGCCACGTACTCGCCGAAGGCGGTCAGCGCCTCGGGCACGATCGCGCGGTCGTTGTCCCAGTCGATCAGCCGGGCGACCCACTGCTCGGCCTCCAGGGGCCGCAGCGGCATCGGCGCTATGGCCCCCACGGCGCACCGCACTCCGCGCCGGGCGGGGTCGAGGACGAGCGCCACGGACGCCGCGGCCCGGCCGGGTCCGGTGCGCCCCGTCGCCTTCAGGAAGACCTGCGGGGCGTGCAGCAGCGGCACGCGCACGTAGCCGATGAGTTCGCCGCCGCGGAGCATGTCCACGCCCGCGAGCAGATGCGACACCGGGACCTCCCGGCGCGCTCCCTGCGCGCCCGCGATGACCAGGATCGCCTCCAGGGCGGCGAGGACCGGCAGCGCGTCCCCGGTGGGCGCGCCCGAGGCGATGTTGCCGCCCAGGGTGCCCGCGTTGCGGATGTGCGGCGGACCCGCGGCGCGCGCGGCGGCGGCGAGCGCCGGGATCAGGGCCGCGAAGTCCGGGCGGCCCATGCGCGCGTGCGTGAGGCCGGCGCCGAGGAGCGCGTGACCGTCCTGGTACTGCCAGCCGCGGATCTCACTGATCCGGCCGAGGCCGACCAGGGCGGCCGGCCTGAGCTGTCCGGAGTTGACGGCGGCCATGAGGTCGGTGCCACCCGCCACGGGGACGGCGGCCGGCATGGCGGTGAGCGCCGCCACGGCCTCGTCCAGCGTCGTGGGCAGCGTGACGGCCTGCGCCGCCTGCGGTGCGTGCGTGGTCAAACCGGCTGCCCCTTCCCGCTGCCCCACCTGGTCCCACCTGTGCTGCCGTACGGTACGTGCTGACAGGGCGGACGTGGCAACTCTGGCACATCTTCGCAGGGCCCGAACGCAGGGGTCCGCTAGGAGGCATTCGCCCGCCTCGCTGGGGAGATGGCCTGTTTTCACCCATCATCGCCGGTGCGCGGTGAATGACACTCTTCGGTGATTTCTGAGGGCTTTCTCCGTCATGTGTTCGGGTGCGCGGACGGGGGCGGCAATCAGCCACCAGGCGACCGACCGCGCGGCCTCGGCGGCGGGCCGCACCGCCTGGGCGGGCGGCCGTCGCGGTGACGACATCGGCGACGACAACCGGCCAAGCGCGAGTACGGCCGACCGTACGACGTCGACGGCCGGCCGCACCGGGTCGGCGGCGCCGACCACACCGATGGCGGGCCGCCACGCCGTACGCGGCCGGCCACACCCTTGGCGGCAGGCCACGCGCCCTTGGCGGGCAGGGCACCCACTTGACGGCAGGTCAGGCGCCCGCGGCCGGTCACGCTGGTCGCCGCCGCCCGGCCGCGGGAGGATCACCGGCTCGGGGGCGGTCCGTCCAGGGGCCGGCCCTGCACGCCGGGACGCTGCTGCCACGGCCGGGGCCCGGACGGCGGCCGGTAGTCGACGCCGAGGGCGTCGAGTCGCCGGTAGTGGGCGGCCATCCGGCGCTCGAATCCGGCGAAGTCCCGCTCCGCCGGCGCGGGCAGCCGACTCCAGGCCACCTCGGCGAACGCGGCCAGTCGGGGGAACGCCTGATAGTCCACGCGCGCGTGGTTCTCCATCACCTCGGTCCACAGGTTGGCCTGGGTGCCGAGCACGTGCTCGGCCTGCCGGGCGTCCAACTCCGGGGGAACGGGCTCAAAACGGTAGACGTCCTCCAGGGTGCGCACGAAGCCGATCGGTACGGGTTCGTCCGGGCCGGCGGCCTGCCGGTGGTCGAGGTAGACATGCTGCTCGGGGCAGACGACGACGTCGTGGCCGGCCCGCGCGGCGGCGATCCCGCCCTGGTAGCCGCGCCAGGACGCCACGGCCGCGCCCTTGGCGAGCCCACCCTCCAGGATCTCGTCCCAGCCGATGAGCCGCCGCCCGCGGTCCCGCAGCCAGTTGTCGAAGTGCGCGACGAACCAGGACTGCAACTCGTCCTCGTCGGCGAGCCCGAGTTCCTTGATGCGGGCCTGCGCGACCGGCGACCGCCTCCACTGGTCCTTGGGGCATTCGTCGCCCCCGATGTGAATGAACCCGGAGAACGGCAAGAGCCCTGTGACGTCCGCCGGGAAGAGTTCGAGGACTTCCTCCAGCACCCCTTCGAAGAAGTGCAGGGTGTTGTCAGTGGGGGCGAGTACGTTCGAAGAGACCCCCCAGGTGTCCCAGACGGAGAGGGCGGTGGTGTCGATGACGTCGGTGTTGCCGAGTTCCGGATACGCGGCGATGGCGGCCTGCGAGTGGCCCGGTACGTCGATTTCCGGGACGACGGAGATATGCCGCTCGGCGGCGTAGGCCACGATCTCCCGGATGTCGTCCTGGGTGTAGTAGCCACCGTGTGGCTTCTCCTCCCACAGCGGTGAGAACCGGTGACCGAATTTGGTCCGCGCCCGCCAGGCGCCGGTCTCGGTCAGCTTCGGGTGGCGCTTGATCTCCAGCCGCCAGCCCTGGTCGTCCGTCAGATGGAAGTGGAAGACGTTGAGTTTGTGCGCCGCCATCAGGTCCAGGTAGCGCAGGACGCCTTCCTTGGCCGTGAAGTGGCGGGCCACGTCGAGCAGGAGGCCGCGCCAGCGGAACCGCGGGGCGTCCTCGACGTCGGTGGCGGGCACGGTCCAGCGGCGGCCGGGGGCGAGCGGGGCGCGTCGGAAGGCGTCGGGGCCGAGCAGTTGACGCAGCGTCTGCGCGCCCCAGAACACGCCGGCCGGACCGCCGCCGCTCAGGGTGACGGCGGTCCGGTCGACGTGCAGCGTGTAACCCTCGGGACCGAGCCGGACGGTCTCGTCGGGCCGGATCCGCAGCCGGAGCGCCCCGCTGTCCGCTCCGTCACCGGGCGGCAGCGCGAACCCCGTCGCGGCCCCGAGCGTGCCGCGCAGCCAGCGGGCGGTGCCCTCGGTGCCGGGGCCCGCGTCGATCACCGTGGTCCCGTCGAGCACGAAGGCGCCCGAGGGGGCCGCCGCGCCGGTCGTCAGGGGAGCCGGGATCAGTTCCGTCGTAGAAGTCACGTCGCCACTCACGTCACTACTCCTTAACCGCTCCGCCCAGTCCGGAGACCAGGCGTCGTTGTACGAGTACGAAGAAGACCAGCACCGGAATCGTCATCACCGTGGACGCCGCCATGACCCCGCCCCAGTCCGGCTCGTCCGGCTTGTAGAAGACGAGCAGGGCCATCGGCAGGGTCGACTGCGAGGTGTCGCTGATGATGAAGGACTTGGCGAACAGGAAGTCGTTCCAGGCCGAGATGAAGGAAAACACGCTCGTGGCCACCAGGCCCGGGAAGACGAGCGGGAAAAGGATCTGCCACAAAAATCGCGCGCGGCTCGCCCCGTCGATGTACGCGGCCTCCTCCAGCGCGTCGGGCACCGCTTTCACGAACCCCCGCAGCATCCAGATCGCGAAGGGCAGCGAGAAGGCGATGTGCGGCAGGATCAGCGAGCCGAGCGTGTTCAGTTGGCCGAAGTCCCGCATGAGGAAGAACAAGGGGATCGTCAGGGCCTCGACCGGCACCGTCTGGGCCACCAGGAACATGATCAACAGCGTTGTCCGGAAACGGAAACGGAATCGCGTCACGGCGGTCGCCGCGAGAAACGCGATCAGCGCCGAGACGATCACGACGCTGCACGCGACGACGAGACTGTTGAGGAAGTAACGGCCGAATTCCTGCTGCCCGAACACCCGTCGGAAGGAGTCCAGGGAGGGCGTCGTGGTCCACGGCCGGGGGTGGTCCGACTCGATCTCGCCGGCCGGTTTGAAGGCGCTCAGCACCATCCAGTACAGCGGGAAGGCGACCACCGCGGCGACCAGGAGGGCTGTCGCCTCGGCCAGCGCGCGCCCCCTGCGGCGCGGCCCGCACGGAAAGCCGCGCACAAGATTCACGACGCTCACAGCTCCTCCCCCTGCCGGCGCAGCGACCGCAGGTACCCGAGCGTGACGGCGAGCAGGATCAGCAGCATCACGACGCCGATCGCCGAGCCGAGCCCGTACTGCGAGGACGCGAACGCCTGCTGGTACGCGTACACGTTCAGGACCAGGTTCTGTCCCGCGATGCCGCCGCCGTTCGTCATGACGTAGATCTGCGTGAACACCTTGAAGTCCCAGATGACCGATTGGATGGTGACGACCGCGAGGATCGGCCGGAGCATCGGGGCGAGCACGGACCGCCAGATCCGCCACTGCGAGGCGCCGTCCAGGGCGGCGGCCTCCAGGACCTCGGCGGGCACGGCGCGGATCCCGGCGTACACGGTGACCATCACGAACGGGAAGGAGCACCAGACCACTTCGAGGAGCACGAGGAGGAAGGCGCTGTAGCGGCCGTACGTCCACGAGTGGTCGCCCAGTCCGAGGACCCGGTTGACCGGGCCGAAGTCCGGGTCGAAGAGGAACAGCCAGACGGTGGAGCCGGTCACCGCGGGTGTCGCCCACGCGCCCAGCGCGGCCAGCATCAGCGCCAGCCGGGGCACGGCGCGTACGCGGGTGAGCAGGACGGCGAGGGCGCAGCCGACGGCGAGCGTGGCGCCGACGCAGGCCGCCGCGAAGACGACCGTGGCCAGCAGCACCTGCCAGAACTGGGTGTCCCCGAAGAGTTCCGCGTAGTTGCCGAACCCCTCGAAGGTGCTCGGCTCGCCGCCGCTGACCTGGGCCTGTGTGTACCGGAAGAAGGAGATCAGGCCCAACTGGTAGATGGGGTAGACGAGCAGCGCGCCGAGGACGGCCAGGGCGGGTGCGAGATAGAGCCAGGGGGTCCAGGCGCCGGCACCGCGCGCCCCGCGACGGCCCCGCGCGCCGGTGTCCCGCGACGCGCTGCGGGGGCCGGCCTCTCGCGAGGTACGCCGGAGGCCGGCGTCGCGTGCCGCCCGGCGGGAGCCGGAGCGGCGTGCCGACCGGCGGAGGCCGGGGTCGCCGGCCGCCCGCGGCCCGCTCACAGCGCCGGCCGCACTCGCCCCGGGCCCGACGCCGCCGGCGGCGGCGCCCTCCCCCGCACCGTCCCCGGCGGGGTCCACGGGGGCGCCGTCTCCCGTTCCCGGCTCGGGGGCGGTGCGCCCGTTCGGCCGGCTCACCCGGCGGAGCCGAACGCGTCGTCCATCTTCGCCGCCGCTTCCTCGGCGGCCGCCGGCACCTTCTTCTTGCCGCTGATGACCTCCTGGAACATGGTCGGCAGGACCAGGGAGGAGTCGATCTGGGACCAGGCGGGCGAGGCCGGTACGAACTTGGCGCCCGCGGACAGCGTCTGCACGAACGGCTTCACGTACGGCCGCTCGGCGGCGGCCTGGTCGCGCACGTCGGTGAAGGTCGGCAGGAAGCCCATCGCGTCGAACAGCGAGGACTGCGTCTCCTTCGACGCGAGGCGCTGCATCAGGTCGACGGCGAGGCTGCGGTGCGCCGTGCTCTTGAGCACGCCGATGTTGTTGCCGCCCGCGAACGCCGGGGCGATCGAGCCGGGCGTCACCCCGGGCAGCGGCACCACCGCGTACTTGCCCTTCACCTTCCCGGCCTCCACGGCCGCGTGGCTGAAGTCACCGCCGATCGCCATGCCCGCCTTGCCGGCCGCGAACACGGTGATCGTGTCGTTGCCGCCCATGCCCGCGCACTTGGCGGCGGGGCAGTTGTCGTCGGAGAACAAGGACGTGTACGCCTTGATGCCCTGCTGCGCGGCCGGGCTGTCGATGGCGGAGGTGTACGAACCGCCTTCGCGGGTCGCGAGTTCGCCGCCGCCCGCCCAGACGAAGGGCAGCGCGCCGTAGGTGTAGACGCCGCCGACGGCCAGGCCGTACAGGTCCGGCTCGGCCTTCCGGACGGCGCGGGCCGCGGTGGCCAGTTCGGCCATGGTCTTCGGGACGTCCAGGCCGAGTTCGTCGAAGACGTCGGTGCGGTAGTACAGGGCGCGGACGCCGACGTAGAGCGGCGCTCCGTAGATCCTGCCGTCCACGGTGACGGACTGCCGGGCGGTCGGGTCGGTGTCCTTGGCCTCCTTCCAGGCGTCGAACTCCTTGGTGACGTCGAGGAGCCCGCCGTCGTGGACGTAGCCGGCGGTGTCGGTGTTGCCGTACTCCATGACGTCCGGTGCGGACTTCGGGTCGTTGAAGGCGGCCTTGACGCGCTGGGCGCGGGTCTCGACGGGGATGTACTCGACGTCGACCCGCACCCCGTCGTGGTCCTTCTCGAAGTCGGCCGTGACGGCGTCGACGACCTTCTCCTTCGGCTTGTTGCCGACCTCCTGGAACAGCCACACGCGCACGGTGCCGCCCTTGTCGTCCTCGTCGGAGGCCGAGTTGGAGGACGACTGCGGGGCGCAGGCGGTGAGGAGCAGGGCGGTCAGTAGTGCGGGGGCGAACCGGGCGGACTGTTTCATCGTGATCCTCCGGGAGAGCGTTGCAACATACGCAATGACGATTTCGCTCTGCACAACAGGAGGAGGCTATGAAGTACCCGAACACGCCGACAAGAGGTCTGAACCACTCTGTGACCGGCGGGCGCACATCCCGCCCCACCGCATCACGACAAAGCCGTACACAACACGACAAAGGCCCCCGAGGTACGCATGAGCGCACCCGGAGGCCGCGGGGATCTCAGCCGGGGACGGGCCGGTTACTTGCCGTCGCCCTCGTCGCCGCCCTTGCCCATGGACTCGTAGATCTCCTTGCACATGGGGCACACGGGGTACTTCTTCGGATCGCGGCCGGGCACCCACACCTTGCCGCACAGCGCCACGACCGGGGTGCCGTCCAGAGCGCTCGCCATGATCTTGTCCTTCTGGACGTAATGGGCGAAGCGCTCGTGGTCACCGTCGCCGTGGGACACCTGCGGTGTCGGCTCTACGAGGGTCCCCGTACCAGTCCCGCGCTCGGGCTCAAGAGTGCTCATACCTGCCAGGGTACTGAAACGGCATCCGGATCAGTTGAGAGACGGGTCGTCCGGATACGTGGCCACCATCGCCAGTTCGCTGCGCTGACGGCGCAGCACCTCGCGCCACAGTCCCTCCGGGGCGGGCGAGGAGACGTCACCGGGCTCGGACTCCACGACGTACCAGGCGCCTTCCACCAGCTCGTCCTCCAACTGGCCGGGCCCCCAGCCGGCGTATCCGGCGAAGATCCTGAGCGAGCCGAGGGCCGAGGCGAGCAGTTCGGGCGGGGCCTCCAGGTCGACGAGGCCGATCGCGCCGTGCACCCGGCGCCAGCCCAGCGGGGCGCGCCCGCCACCGCTTCCACCTGGGATGACCGCGACGCCGAGCGCCGAGTCCAGCGACACCGGGCCGCCCTGGAAGACCACACCGGGCTCGCCGGCGAGGGCGGCCCAGCCCTCCAGGATGTCGCCCACATCCACGGGGGTCGGACGGTTGAGGACGACGCCGAGCGAGCCCTCCTCGTCGTGGTCGAGGAGGAGCACCACCGCGCGGTCGAAGTTCGGGTCCGCCAGGGCGGGTGTGGCCACGAGCAACCGCCCTGTGAGCGAGGACACCTCGGTCATGCCAGACATGATCCCGCATCTTCCCGCCGAGTGGGGAGCCAACCGGGGTAGGCGAGTGAATGGGGCGCGCATCACCTTCGGGGCCGAGGAGCGGCCTGGTGAGGGCGTTCTCCGGGGTGACGGCGGGGACGGCCGGGGCCTCGGCGGCGCCGCCCGGCCGCCTGACGCGGCCGGTGACGCCATGTGCCCGCCGGGGAACGGTTCGTGTTGTGACACAGCTATGACGCGACTGGGTGCCCATCGGGCTTACGGGAGGGGGGCGTACGGCGATTAGTCTGTCTCCCCTGGCCCTGCCCCACTCCACGGAACGCGAGTTACATGACCGTCACCGACGATGTCCTCCTTGTCCACGGCGGAACCCCGCTGGAGGGCGAGATCCGTCTCCGCGGTGCGAAGAACCTCGTGCCGAAGGCCATGGTCGCCGCCCTGCTGGGCAGCGGACCGAGCAGGCTGCGCAACGTTCCGGACATCCGGGACGTCCGGGTCGTCCGCGGATTGCTCCAGTTGCACGGGGTGACGGTCCGTCCGGGTGAGGAACCCGGCGAGTTGGTGCTGGATCCCACGCACGTGGAGAGCGCGAACGTCGCCGACATCGACGCCCACGCGGGCTCCTCGCGCATTCCGATCCTGTTCTGCGGCCCGCTGCTGCACCGGCTCGGGCACGCGTTCATCCCCGGCCTCGGCGGCTGCGACATCGGCGGCCGGCCCATCGACTTCCACTTCGACGTGCTGCGGCAGTTCGGCGCGGTCATCGAGAAACGCGCCGACGGCCAGTACCTGGAGGCGCCCAAGGGACTGCGCGGCACGAAGATCCGGCTGCCCTACCCGTCGGTCGGCACGACCGAGCAGGTGCTGCTGACGGCCGTACTCGCCGAGGGCGTCACGGAGTTGTCCAACGCGGCCGTCGAGCCGGAGATCGAGGACCTGATCTGCGTCCTGCAGAAGATGGGCGCCATCATCGCGCTGGACACCGACCGCACCATCCGCATCACCGGCGTGGACAGACTCGGCGGCTACGCCCACCGGGCGCTGCCGGACCGTCTTGAGGCCGCGTCCTGGGCGTCGGCGGCGCTGGCGACCGAGGGCGACATCTTCGTCCGCGGCGCCCAGCAGCGTTCGATGATGACGTTCCTGAACACCTACCGGAAGGTGGGCGGCGCCTTCGAGATCGACGACGAGGGCATCCGCTTCTGGCACCCCGGCGGCCAGCTGAAGTCCATCGCGCTGGAGACGGACGTGCATCCGGGCTTCCAGACCGACTGGCAGCAGCCGCTGGTCGTCGCCCTCACCCAGGCCACGGGCCTGTCCATCGTCCACGAGACGGTCTACGAGTCCCGGCTGGGCTTCACCTCCGCGCTCAACCAGATGGGTGCGCACATCCAGCTCTACCGCGAATGCCTCGGCGGCTCCGACTGCCGCTTCGGCCAGCGCAACTTCCTGCACTCCGCGGTCGTCTCGGGCCCCACCCGCCTCCAGGGCGCCGATCTGGTCATCCCCGACCTGCGGGGCGGCTTCTCCTACCTGATCGCCGCGCTGGCCGCGCAGGGCACCTCCCGGGTCCACGGCATCGACCTGATCAACCGCGGTTACGAGAACTTCATGGAGAAACTCATGGGCCTGGGCGCCAAGGTGGAGCTGCCCGGCAAGGCGCTCGGCTGACGCGCGCGCGGACGGCGGTGGCGCGCGACTGACAGGGCGCGCGGACGGCGGGGCCCCTCGGCTGACCGGGGGCCCCTCGGCTGACGTCGGCATTCGCTGACGTCGGTTCTCGTCGGCATCCGGCTGACGTCGGTTCCGGCTGACGCGGACGAGTGGTCCGTACCAGCGTCAGAGGTCCGTACCAGTCCGGAAACGAGTACGCCGAAACGAGTACGACGAAACGAGTACGACGAGAGGGGCGGCCACCCGGTCCGGGGGCCGCCCCTCTCGTGCCACTGCGTGCCGTACGCCGTCCCGTGACGCACGAACGGCAGGGGTTACTTGCCCTTGGCCGATTCCTTGAGCTTGCTGCCCGCGGAGACCTTCACGCTGTAACCGGCGGGGATGTTGATGGGCTCACCGGTCTGCGGGTTGCGGGCGGTGCGAGCGGCACGGTGGGTGCGCTCGAAGGTCAGGAAGCCGGGGATGGTGACCTTCTCGTCGCCCTTGGAGACGACGTCACCGACGACCTCGGCGAACGCGGCCAGCACGGCGTCGGCGTCCTTGCGGGTCACTTCGGCGCGGTCGGCCAGCGCGGCCACCAGCTCACTGCGATTCATGTTGTTACTCCCGTGTTCTTCTTGCTGTTGGGGCGTGCCACGCGGCGGAGCCGCAGATCAGGCACAGCGAAGCCGATGCGCTCGCGCCCAGAGACGCATCCTGCCCCCACCTGCGGCGGGAAAGCCAATCCGGCACCCGTAGGAGTCGTGAGAACACCCTAGGGAGTCACACGAAAAGCGCCTGCTCGGCCGTCACCCTAGAGGGCGCCCGGCGTCAGGAGGTTCCGCGACGCGCCGGTGCGGGGCCGCCGTGTCGATCGTCACGCCTGTGCACACTACGGTACGAGGCTCTACACCGCTCCCGCTGCCGACCTGGCGGCCTCCCGGACCGCGCCGGCCACCGCGCCCGCGACCTTGTCGTTGAAGACGCTCGGAACGATGTAGTTCGGGTTCAGCTCGTCCACGGTGACCACGTCGGCCAGTGCCTGCGCCGCGGCCAGCATCATGTCCGTGCTGACGGTGCGGGACTGGGCGTCCAGCAGACCGCGGAAGACGCCCGGGAAGACCAGCACATTGTTGATCTGGTTCGGGAAGTCGGACCGGCCGGTGGCCACAACTGCGGCCGTCTGACGAGCGATTGCCGGGTCGACCTCGGGGTCCGGATTCGCGAGTGCGAACACGATCGCGTCGTCCGCCATGGCGGCCACGTCGTCCCCGTCGAGCAGGTTCGGGGCCGAGACGCCGATGAAGACGTCCGCGCCGCGCACGGCCTCCTTCAGGGTGCCGGTGAGGCCCTCGTGGTTGGTGTTGTCGGCGATCCAGCGCAGCGGCGAGTCGGGGGACGCGGCCACCAGGTCCTCGCGGCCGGCGTGCACCACGCCGTGGATGTCGGCGACGACCGCGTTCTTGACGCCCGCCGCGAGCAGCAGCTTCAGGATGGCCGTGCCCGCCGCGCCGGCCCCCGACATGACGACCCGGACGTTCTCGATCGCCTTGCCCACCACGCGCAGCGCGTTGGTGAGGGCCGCGAGGACGACGATCGCGGTGCCGTGCTGGTCGTCGTGGAAGACGGGGATGTCCAGCGCCTCGCGCAGCCGTGCCTCGATCTCGAAGCAGCGGGGCGCGGAGATGTCCTCCAGGTTGATGCCGGCGAAGCCGGGCGCGATCGCCTTGACGATCTCGACGATCGCGTCGGTGTCCTGGGTGTCCAGGCACAGCGGCCAGGCGTCGATGCCGGCGAAGCGCTTGAAGAGGGCCGCCTTGCCCTCCATGACGGGCAGCGCGGCCTTCGGGCCGATGTTGCCGAGGCCCAGGACGGCGGAGCCGTCCGTCACGACCGCAACCGAGTTGCGCTTGATGGTGAGGCGGCGGGCGTCCTCGGGGTTCTCGGCGATCGCCATGCACACGCGGGCCACGCCGGGCGTATAGACCATGGACAGGTCGTCACGGTTGCGGATGGGGTGCTTGGACTGCATCTCGATCTTGCCGCCGAGGTGCATGAGGAACGTACGGTCGGAGACCTTGCCGAGCGTGATGCCCTCGATGCCGCGCAGCTTCTTCACGATCTCGTCGGCGTGCGCGGTGGAGGTGGCGGCGATGGTGACGTCGATACGGAGCTTCTCGTGGCCGGACGCCGTGACGTCGAGGCCGGTCACCGAGCCTCCGGAGGACTCCACCGCGGTGGTGAGCTGCGAGACGGCGGTTCCGCTCGCGGGCACCTCCAGCCGGATGGTCATCGAGTAGGAGACGCTGGGCGCCGTTGCCATGGCCGACTTCCTCTGCTTTCACCGTGTCGCGAAGTTGTGCCGTCCGATCGTCGCACCTACCCCTGAGTACGTGCCAGCCGCCCTGGAATACGGACGTTTTGTTCACAGGTGCGCTGCGAGTTCGGAAAACAGCTTCCACCATACGGGAGGAGATCGGGCAATGAGAGAGGCCCACGTCGTCGAGCGACGTGGGCCTCTCTCTTCGTTCATGACACCGACCCGCCATGCTCGCCTCGCGGCAAGTGGTCGCTCGTAGCGACTAAGGTTGGGCCCGGGGGCTTGGATCGAGCCGGTGTCACAGCAAGGCTAACAAACGGATCCCCGACTGCCTTCCCGTCACCCGACCTCCACCCCTCGATGGCGACGCTTTGCGGCGACTCCTGCTGATTCGTCCCGGGAGTTCATCCCGCATTCAGTCCCGCAGCAGGTCCGGCACCCCCGCCGCGTCCGGCTCGTCGCGGTCCGCGGAGACGACCGTGAGCTGCTGGGTCGCACGGGTCATGGCGACGTACAGCACCCGCAGGCCGGCCGGGCTCTCGTCGGCGATCTCCGCCGGGGAGACGACGACCGTCGCGTCGTACTCCAGTCCCTTGGCCTCCAGGCTGCCGAGCGCCGCCACCCGGTCGCCGAGCCCGGCGAGCCAGCGCGCGGCCTCCGCGCGCCGGTTCATCGCGACGACGACGCCGACCGTGCCGTCGACCAGGCCGAGCAGCCGCTCGGCCGCCGCCCGCACGGTCTTCTCCAGGGAGTCCCGGGCGACCGTGAAGTGCGGCTGGACCCCGGTGGAGCGGACCGCGGTCGGGGACTCGGAGCCCGGCATCGCGAGGGCCAGCACCTTCGAGGCCAGGTCGGCGATCTCGGCCGGGTTGCGGTAGTTCACGGTGAGCCGGAAGCGGCGGGCGCGCGCGGAGCGGCCCGTCGCGCCGTCGCCGCCGGGGCGCTGGTGGGAGCCGGGCACGCGGGTGCCCAGCGCCTCGTCGCGGGCCTCGGCCGCCTCGTCCGGGTCGGACCAGGAGGACTGCGCCGGGTCGCCGACGACGGTCCAGCTGGCGTGCCGGCCGCGGCGGCCGATCATCCGCCACTGCAACGGCGTGACGTCCTGCGCCTCGTCGACGATGACGTGCGCGTACTCCGTGCGCTCCTGGGCCAGCCGCTCGGCCCGCTCGCGCTGCGACTCCTCGCGCACCGGCATCAGCTCCTCCAGGCCGGTGAGCTGGTCCAGCGGGTCCACGTCGCGCTTCTTGCGGGGGCGGGCCGGCGTCCCGAGGATCGCCTGCAACTCGTCGAGCAGCGCGATGTCGTGCACGGAGTACCCGTCCCGCTTCAGGGAGCGGGCCACCTTGCGGATCTCGCCGGGGTTGAGGACGCGCCGGGCCCAGCGGCCGAGCCGGCGCTCGTCGGCCATCGCGTCGAGGACGGCCTTCGGGGTCAGCTCGGGCCACCACGCGTCCAGGAAGGCGAGGAAGGCGTCCTCGCCCGCCACGTCCTCGTCGAAGGAGGCGCGCAGCTCGGCGGCCAGCTCCGGGTCGGTGTGCCGTCCGGCGGCGCCGGACTGCTCGTACAGGGCGTCCAGCAGCAGCCTGCGGGCGCGCGGGCGCAGCAGGTTCACCGGGGCCGTGCCGCCGAGG
This sequence comes from Streptomyces sp. NPDC056161, assembly GCF_042268025.1. Lineage (NCBI taxonomy): Bacteria > Bacillati > Actinomycetota > Actinomycetes > Kitasatosporales > Streptomycetaceae > Streptomyces > Streptomyces sp. NPDC056161. Next base: position 96,663 of record NZ_JBHJUV010000003.1, on the reverse strand, counting down.
GCGGTACGGCGGACGCGGTCGAGGTCGGCGGCCGTCAGCTCAAGGCGCCGGCCGAAGGCGACGACCCGGAGGCGGTCGAGCGAGCCGGACGGGACCGGCGGGGCGTCGGTGTCGTCGTCCTCACCGAAGGCGAGCTGTCCCGCGGTGGGTGCCGCGCCGCCGCCCGGCCCCAGCTCCAGCGCCCCGCGCGCGGCCTTGCGCAGCACCTTCAGCATCCGGTACGAGCCCTTGGCACGGGCCACCGACGGCGCGTCGTACAGCCTGGCCTCGGCGCCGTCGACGAGCGAGCCGATCGCCCGGATGGCGACCTGGCCCTCCTCGCCGAGCGAGGGCAGCACGCCCTCGGTGTAGGCCACCAGCAGCGGGGTCGGCGAGACGATCAGGATGCCGCCCGAGTAGCGGCGCCGGTCCTGGTAGAGCAGGTAGGCCGCCCGGTGCAGCGCGACGGCCGTCTTGCCCGTGCCCGGCCCGCCCTCGACGTAGGTCACCGAGCCTGCGGGGGCGCGGATGACCAGGTCCTGCTCGGCCTGGATGGAGGAGACGATGTCCCGCATGGTGTGGCCGCGGGCCTGGCTCAGGGCGGCCATCAGCGCGCCGTCGCCGATCACGGGCAGTTGCCGGCCGTCCAGGTAGGCGGTCAGCTCGGGGCGCATCAGGTCGTCCTCGACGCCCAGCACCCGGCGCCCCTTGGACCGGATGACGCGGCGGCGCACGACCCGGCCGGGGTCGACCGGCGTGGAGCGGTAGAACGGGGCCGCCGCGGGCGCCCGCCAGTCGATGACCAGCGGCGCGTACTCCGCGTCGAGCACGCCGATGCGCCCGATGTGCAGGGTCTCGGCGATGTCGGCGGTGTTGTCGGCGCGCACCGCGCCCTCGGCGGGCTCCACGGCGGTGTAGGCGCCGTCGGCGCCCTTCTTCCCGTCCTTGCCGCGCAGCAGGTCGATGCGGCCGAACAGGAAGTCCTCGAACTCGTTGTTCAGCCGGTTGAGGTGGATGCCCGCCCGGAAGACCTGCGCGTCGCGTTCGGCGAGCGCGCCGGGCGTGCCGACCTGGCCGCGCCGGGCCGCGTCGTCCATGAGGAACTCGGCTTCGTGGATCTTCTCCGCGAGGCGCTGGTACACCCGGTCGAGGTGTTCCTGTTCGACGCTGATCTCTCGGTCACGTACGGAATCGTGCACCGACCCGACCGCGGATCGCTGAGCCTGAGCGGCCACCTGGCCCCCTTCTGACGTGCTGGGCAGCCGTCAACCGTACGCGAAGGGGGCCCCTGGAAGCTACGGCCCGGCCGGGGGATCCCACCGGACGGTCTCACGCGTCGACCTGGACGAGTTTTCGGCCGCTGAAGGTCATGACCTCGAAGTGGTCGATCTGGTCCGGTTGCAGGGCCGCACCGCCGCGGACGTAGAGGGGGTTCTTCGCCGCGTCGGCGCCGCCGCCCGGCAGGCCGTAGCCCCGGTCCGGCACGGACCAGGAGGTCACCGTCTCGCGTTCGCCGTTCCTGCCGACGGCGATCAGCGCGCACTTCTCCGGTCCGGGGACGTTCTCCAGTCGCAGGACGGTGTCCGAACCCCAGGGTTTCCCCTCCAGTGCGACCGTCGCGGTGACGTGCGTCGTCGGGTCGGTCGCCGTGACCTTGTCCGTCATGGCCGTGAACGCGGTCCTGGCGGGCGGAGCGGCCGTCGCGGGGCCGTCCGAGCCGCCGGTGGCGGCCAGCACGGTCAGCGGACCGCCGATGATCAGCGCGACCGCCGCGGCGACCAGGTAGCGGCTCCGCCGCCGCTTCCGGGCGCGGTGCTCGGCGACCTCGTCGACCAGTTTCTCCGCCGGCCGCCGGCCGGGCCCGTCGGACGGCGACTCCCCGAGCGCGGGTGTGCCGGCCCCCGGCAGGTCCGCGAGCGCGGCCAGCACGGGCTCCAGCCCGGCGAGTTCGTCGAGTTGCCGCGCGCACCAGTCGCACCCGGCGAGGTGGGACTCGAAGGCGGTCGCCTCGGCGTCGTCGAGGATGCCGAGCGCGTAGGCGCCGACCGTCACGTGCTCGCCGGTCGCCGGGGTTCCCCGGCCCGGAGTCGTGGGACCGGACATGCCCGGACCGTCCGTGCCGGATCCGTCGCGTCCTGCGTACCCGCTCGTCACGCCGTCACCCCCCGCTCCTCCAGCGCCAGCTTCATCGACCGCAGGGCGTAGAACACCCGTGAACGGACCGTGCCGCTGGGTATGCCGAGCGTCTCGGCCGCCTCGTTGACGGTACGCCCCTTGAAGTAGGTCTCGACCAGGACCTCCCGGTGCGCCGGGGTCAGGTCGTCGAGCGCGTCGGACAGTGTCATCAGCCACAGCGCCTTGTCGATCTCGTCCTCCGCGGGGATGGCCTCCAGCGGCGACGGATCGACCTCCTGCGGCCGGGCCTGCCGGCTGCGGTGGCCGTCGATGACGATGCGGCGCGCGACCGTCACCAGCCAGGGTCGTACCGATCCGGTCGCCCGGTCGAGCTGACCGGCGTTCTTCCAGGCACGGATGAGCGTCTCCTGCACCACGTCCTCGGCGCGCTGCCGGTCCCCGGCGACCAGCCGGAGGACGAAGGCGAGGAGGGGGCCGGCGTGCTCGCGGTACAGGGCACGCATCAGCTCCTCGTCGGGCTCCGCGGATCGGGACATGCGGTGCCAGGGCCTCGTTCCACGCTCACTGGCCACGACGGGATCCTTGCGCACGCCCACCTCCGATGTCCGGGGGTTCCCCCAGCCGGTCGCTCGTGCACCGGTACGGATGCCGGGTGGGGCGTGTTCAAACCGGAGTGACGGATTTCCGTGGAGCGCCGCGACGAGGGGACATGCGCACACATTACCCCCGTGCTTTTTTTGCATTTCCGGCACATCGGGCGGGGTCAGCACCGGGCGGGCGGCGGCGCGGACCAACCACCTGTCGTGAACGTCACTCCGGCTGTCGCGGACGTCACTCCGTCTGTCGTGGACATCACGTCGGCCATCGCGGCCATCACGCCGGCCGCCGTGGACATCGCTCCGGACGCCGTGGACATCGCTCCGGACGCCGGCCGGTGGGGTGGTCAGGCGCGGGCCAGCGCCGCTCGCCGACGGTGCCGGGCCACCCGCTCCCGGTTCCCGCAGACCTCGCTGGAGCACCAGCGCCTGCGCCGCCCGCGCGAGGTGTCCAGGTACACGATGGGGCAGTTGTCGCCCTCGCACTCCCGGACCGCCGCCCGCGCCACGGGGTCGGTGAGCAGGTCCACGGCGTCCCGGGCGAGGGCCGCGAGCAGCGCCGCGCACTCGGGCGGACCGGCCAGTTCCCGGACGAGTGTGCCGTCCGGGCGGCGCACCGCGCGCGGTGCCGGGGGCGCGGCCTGCGCGACCGCGTTGACCCGGGCCAGCGCGAGATCGTACGGCCGTCCGTCACCAGCGAGTCCGCCCCGCACCAACTGCCCGATGAACCGGCGCAGTTCGCGGAAGCCCGGCAGCCAGGAGGCGTCGGCGTGGGCCAGCGGGGTGCCGGGCGGAACGAGCCCGGACCCGACGATCCAGGCCCGCAGCGGCTCGACCGCGGCCAGCCGTTCCGCCGGGTGGGCGGTCGCCAGGAGGTCCAGGCACCTCCGCCCGGCATGGAACCGCAGCTCGTTGGGGGCCGTACCCAGTGCCATGTGCCTGTCACCGCCTCTGCGCTCTGCTGGAAGGGCCCTGATTCGCTTGCGGCAGGGAAAACCGTTCCCTCTCCCACAGTGCCTGCCCAGTCGCGCGACCGGAACCCCTCACACCGCCGAAGCCGTGTGCGGGGTCCGGGGCGAGGGGCGGTGCGGCACCCGTACGACTCCCGTACGAGGCGCGGCGGGCGAACGCGGGCCGCGTCAGGGGCCGTGACGAACACTCAGCAATACTCGGAGACGCTCAAGCAATCGGAAATGCTCAAGCAATATGCGGAGATACTCAAGGGGGAGATATTCAAGGGCATTTAAGGGTATTAGGCGGCATTTGCGCATTTGCGATATGCGCGGATGACCGGTGGCTCACGCGTCGCCGTACTTGGTGTCCGCCGACGGGTCCAGGGCCAGCCGGTAGCCCCGTTTGACCACCGTCTGGATCAGTCTGGGCGTGCCCAGGGCGGTGCGGAGCCGGGCCATCGCCGTCTCCACCGCGTGCTCGTCCCGCCCGGCACCGGGCAGCACACGCAGCAGTTCGGCCCGGGAGACCACCCACCCCGGGCGCCGCGACAGCGCCCGCAGCAGCGCCATCCCGGCCGGCGGCACCGGCCTGAGGTCCCCGTCCACCAGCACCGCGTGCCCCCGGATCCCCACCCGGTGGCCGGCGATCGGCAACACCTGCGCGCGCCCGGGAAGTTCCTGGCACAGCAACTGGACGAGCGGCCCGAGCCGGAAGCGTTCCGGCTGCACCGTGGCCACCCCGCGCGCCTGCAACGGCAGCGCGGTCACCGGCCCGACGCAGGCCGGCAGCACGGCGTGCTGGAGTACGTCGAGCAACTCGCGCGTCAGGCCCCGTTCCTCCGCCCGGGACAGCAGCGACGCGGCGGCGGGCGCGCTGGTGAAGGTGAGCGCGTCCAGCCCGTGCGAAAGAGCCGCGTCCAGCAGCCGGTCCACCGGACCGATGTCCTCGGGCGGCATCCACCGGTACACCGGCACCGGAATCACCTCCGCGCCCCCGGCCCGCAGCGCCTCCACGAAGCCGGGCAGCGGCTCCCCGTGCAACTGCACGGCGACCACGCGCCCCTCGACGCCCTCCTCCAGCAGCCGGTCCAGGACCTCGGCCATCGACTCGCTCGACGGCGACCACTTCTCGGTGAGGCCCGCGGCCCGGATGGCGCCCTTCACCTTGGGTCCGCGGGCCAGCAGTTCGACGCCCCGCAACCGCCCGAGCAGCGATTCACCGAGCCCCCACCCGTCGGCGGCCTCGATCCAGCCGCGGAAGCCGATGGCGGTGGTGGCCACCACGACGTCCGGCGCCCGGTCGATGATCTCCTCGGTGGCGGCGAGCAGCTCGCCGTCGTCCGCGAGCGGCACGATGCGCAGCGCGGGCGCGTGCACGACGACGGCGCCGCGCCGCTGGAGCAGTGCCCCGAGTTCGTCGGCGCGGCGCGCGGCCGTCACGCCCACGGTGAACCCCGCGAGGGGCCCGTGCTCCGGGGGCCCGGGTTCCGGTCGCTGCTGTGCCTCGTCCATGGCTCTCGTCCCGCGCTCGGTTCGTCGTGCCGCAGGCGAAGGCGCCGGTCCGGCTGTTTCGGCGGTGCGGCAGCCGCCTGTCGACGGAGCTTGTCAACGGCGCGTGACAGGCTCGGATCGACTCGATGTCACCATTGTTACGTCACGCCTCGGCTGTCACGTCACACGTCGGCATAGCTGAGCTGCCGCTTCTCCTCGGTGGCGGATTCGGCGGCGACCGGGGCGGCCGGCCGGCGAAGGTATACGGCCCAGGTGACCACGAAGCAGACGGCGTAGCAGGCCAGGAAGGCGGCGAACGCGCCGGTGCCGGTGCCGGAGCTGAGGAACGACTGCCGGAAGGCGAGGTTGATGCCGACCCCGCCGAGCGCGCCGACCGCTCCGATCAGCCCCATCGAGGCCCCGGAGAGCCGCCGCCCGTACCGCACGGCCGCCTCGCCGGTCAGCCCCGCGGCCAGCGCCTTGGCCTGGAAGATGCCGGGGATCATCTTGTACGTCGACCCGTTGCCGAGCCCGGTGAGCGCGAACAGCACGACGAACGTGACCGTGAACAGGGCGGGCGACCGCTGCTCACCCGCGACGATGAGCACGGCGGTGGCCGCCGCCATGGCCACGTAGGTCCACAGGGTGATCCGCGCGCCGCCGTACCGGTCGGCGAGCCGCCCGCCGAGCGGCCGGACGAGCGAGCCGAGCAGCGGCCCGACGAAGGTGAGGTAGGCGGCCTGCAACGGCGTACGGCCGAACTGGGTGGTGAGCACCTGCCCGAAGGCGAAGCTGTACCCGATGAACGACCCGAACGTGCCGACGTACAGGAAGGACATGATCCAGGTGTGCGCCTCCTTCGCGGCGTCCCTGGCGGCGCCGGTGTCGTTCTTCACGGAGGCGAGGTTGTCCATGAAGACGGCGGCGAGTACGGCGGCGATGACGATCAGCGGGATGTAGATCCCGAGCAGTACGCGCGGCCCGCCGCCGGCGCCGATGACCGCGAGCGCGACGAGTTGGATGACCGGCACGCCGATGTTGCCGCCGCCCGCGTTGAGCCCGAGCGCCCAGCCCTTCTGCCGCATCGGGAAGAAGGCGTTGATGTTGGTCATGGAGGAGGCGAAGTTGCCGCCGCCGATGCCGGCCAGCAGGCCGGTCCACAGGAAGGTGGCGAAGGAGGTGCCCGGCTCCATCACCGCGAATGCGGCGACTGTCGGTACCAGCAGCAGCCCGGCGGAGATGATCGTCCAGTTCCGCCCGCCGAAGACCGCGACGGCGAAGGTGTACGGCACCCGGGCGACGGCACCGACCAGGGTGACCACCGAGGTCAGCAGGAACTTGTCGGCCGGGCTCAGGCCGTACTCCGGGCCCATGAACAGCACCAGGACGGACCACAGGGTCCAGATCGAGAACCCGATGTGTTCGCTGAGCACGGAGAAGAACAGGTTGCGCCGGGCGATCCGCTCGCCGGTGGTCGTCCAGAAGGTCTCGTCCTCGGGATCCCAGTCCCGGATCCAGCGGCCTCCCCCGCCGGTCGGGGCGGGGTCCGTACCAGTGGCTGTCATCGCGCCTCCAGGTGCTCCGGGGATCGGGTGGTGCGGGGGTCGGGCGTTGCGGGCGCCACTTGCCGGTGAGCGGGGTGACGAGCGGGATGAGCGGGATGAGCGGGTGATGACTTCCGAAGGTAGGAAGGGCGCGTTTCCGGTCTGTGGCCGTGGGTGACCGCCCGGGAACGTTGCTCTCACCCGGCGCGGAGGGCGACTGAGAGGTCCCCCGCGGCCCCGGTGGCGGCCGGATCCGAACGGATTGGGCTCACCCGCCCACTTCCGGACGCGCGTAGAAGCACGGCATCATGGCTGCGATCCTCGAATTGTCATGCACAGAACATCAAGGATCATCTCGCGACCTGTGCCCACCCGAAGGGAACAGACATGGCTTGCGGATCAACCTCGCTCTGGGCCGGTGAAGCCACCTGGTTCTGCTGCGGCAACGCCTGGGGCTCCTGCGGCAGCGCCGGCACCGGGGCCTGCGGCACCTGCCAGTCCGCCAAGAACATGGCGGCCTGGCCCAACCTGTCCTCGGCCTGCTGGGACATCACCCGGCCCGACCTGTGCGGCGAGAACATGCCGCGGCGCGGCTGCGGCGCCGTGGTGAACGTACGCCACCAGTGCTCGGGCGCCACGGTGTGCGTCACGCTCGCCGACTGCGGCCCGCGCACCAAGAGCTTCTGCGGCGAGGCGACCTGCTGCAACGGGGCCTGCCGCACCAACCGGGTGCTCGATCTGACCCCGGCCGCGTTCTCCGCGATCGGCAGCCTCAGCTCCGGCATGGTGCCCGTCTACATCTACGAGTGACAGCTCCGACCGACGCAGCACACCCGCGCAGCACACCCGCGCGGGACACCGCCGTAGGACACCGACGTAGGACACCGCCTCAGAACAGGACGAGTCACACGAGAGACACGAGACACACCGTAGGCAGGAGAGGAGAGAACGACATGAACCACAGCCAGACCCCCGGCGCACGCCGGCTGGACCGCAGACGCTTCCTCACCACGGCCGCCATCGGCGGCGCCACCGTCGTGGGCGCCTCGGCGCTCGGCGGCCTCGACGCCGAGGCGGCCTTCGCCGCGCCGATGCCCTCGCTCGACCCTGCGGTCTCCGCCGCGTTCGCGGAGGGCCGCGTCGTCGCGATCAACCGGAGCGTGCTGGACGTCGCCGGCTCGCACGGTGAGCGGCACCTCGTCCAGCTCACCAACGCCACCAGCGTCTGGAAGCTGCGCACCACCACCGCGGAGGCCGTCGAGACGGGCGACGGGCTCTACGCCCGCGGGGTGACCATGCCCGACGGCACCATCGCGGCGGACGCCGTGTGGGTCAACATCGTCAACATCCACTGCACGATCCGCGGCATCGGCAAGAACCGGCTGCACCTCGCCCACAACGACCACGAACTGGTCGGCAGGGTCGTGCCCGAGACCACGACCGCCTCCTACCGGGGCGGCGCCCCGACCTCCGACCTGTCGCGGATGCGGATCGGGCAGACCGCGCAGGTGCTCGGCGCCTGGCGGCCCGCGGACAACCACATCGACATCGCCCGCGTCGCACTCGGACACTGAGGGGCGGCGCCATGATCGCCACGCTCCCGCTCGTCCCCGACCTGGCGCCGCTGGTCTGCGGGCTGCTGCTGGGACTGACCGGCGCGGCCAAGCTGTTCGGCCGGCGGACCGCGCAACTGGCCGCCGGCACCGTACTGGTACGGGTGCTCGGCGACGGCCGACGGGCCACGGCGGCACTGCGCACCGTGGGCGGAACCGAACTCGTCCTGGCCGCCGCGCTGCTGACCGTACCCGCCACGACCGCCTCCGGCCCCGCCCCGGCCCTTCCCGGCCTCGCCACGGCGGCGCTCGGCCTCGGCTTCACCGCGTACCTGGCCTACGCCAGGGCCACCGCCCCCGAGTCGTCCTGCGGATGCAGCGCCCGCGCGGAGGGCCCGATCGGCGTACGGTCCTTCGCCAGGGCCGGGCTCGTCGTGGTCGGCGGTCTGGCGGCGGCCGGCGCGGACACCGCCTGGTGGTCGACGCTCGCCGGCCGTCCCGTCGCGTCCGCCGTCCTGCTGCTGGCCGCGGCGGCACTGCTGCTGTCCGTCTCCTCGGACCTGGACCACCTGTGGCTGGTCCCGCTGCGCCGGGCCAGGCTCCGGCTGTTCGGCAGCCCGCTGCCCGCGGCGGCCGGCGAACGCGTCCCGGTCGACGCGACCGTACAACTCCTGGAACGCTCCCTGGCCTGGGAGACCGCCCGTCCGGCGGTCCGCTCGGCGCTGCTCGACCACTGGGACGACGACGGCTGGCGGGTGCTGCGCTACTCGGGCACGTACCCGGACGCCCGCGGGTCCCGTCCGGTGAGCGTGCTGTTCGCCCTCGACAGCACGGCGGACATCGTCACCGCGCCGAACCCGGCGGTCCGGGTCTGCCTGGTGGACGAGGAAACGGAAGAGATCCTCCCGCCCGAGGCCCTGGCCCCCCTGCCCCACCGGACCCCGCTCCCGTCGGCCGACTGACGGTCCGCCGGCCGGGCGCGGGCGATCGGACACCCGCCTCCCCCTGGCGGACACGCGTAGACCTCGGGCACCATCTCCGTGCACCACCTGCACAGCCGCCCCATAGGAAGAACGGCCCTACCGCAGGAAGGTCCCCATGAAGATCCGCTCCGCCCTCACGGCCCTCGCGCTCACCCTCACCCCCGGGCTCGCCGTCCTCGCCGGCGCCGGGGACGCCCTCGCCGCCCAGGACGGTGCCCAGACCGTCGCCGTCACGAAGATCTCCCACGCGACCGCCACGTCGATGTTCAGCTCGGTCGGCATCACCTGGTCGTCCTCCGGCAACTGCTCCAACCGCAACGTCTCGACCTGCACGTCCTTCGACCAGCTCAACCTGGCCACCGCGCAGGGCGCCCAGACCCTCAAGCGGTCCTCCGGCTGCGCGCTGAACATCACGGGCGGCACCGAGACCGGCCACGCCAGCGGCACGTACTCCCACTGGAACGGCTACAAGCTCGACTACGGCAAGAACACCTGCGTCACCAACTACATCAAGGGCGCCTTCACCTACATCGGCCTCCGCGGCGACGGCGCCCCCCAGTACCAGTCCGGCGCGGGCAACATCTACGCGGACGAGGGCAACCACTGGGACGTCCTCTACTACAACTGCGGCGGCTGCTGACCCGGCCCCACCGGGAACCCAGCCTCGCCCGGGACCCAACCCCACCGGGGGCCCAGCCTCGCCCGGGACCCAACCCCACCGGGGGCCCAGCCTCGCCCGGGACCCGGCCCCACCGGGGACCCAGCCCCACCCGGGACCCGGCCGCGAACGGCGGCCGGGTCCTCGGCGTCCGGGCGGTGGGCACCGCCGCCGTCGCCGCCGTCCTCGCCTCCCACACGGCGTCCGGACAGTTCCCGAGCGAGAGCGGTTATACGGTGGCGTTCCTGCTGCTGGCCGGGGCTGCCATGGTCGGGGCCCCTCTGCGTCACTCGGCGTGTGCCGGCGTGCAGCGGAGAAGAACACGAAAGGGTTTCCCATGACAGCAGTCGCCGCCGCTCGGGACATCGAGAATCTGATCGCCGAGTACGCAGAACTGGTCGACACCGGCGACCTTGCCGGCCTCGGCCGACTCTTCACCGACGGCGTTTTCATCGGCAGTGACGGCGTCCGGTTCGAGGGCAGTACGGCCGTGGAGAACATGCTCCGGGACCACGTCATCCTCTATGACGACGGCACTCCACGCACCCACCACGTCACCACCAATATCCGCATCGAGGTCGACGAGCAGGCCGACACGGCGGCCGCACGGTCCTACCTGACGATTTTCCAGGCGGTGGACGGACTGCCGCTCCAGCCGATCGCGGCGGGCCGTTACCGGGACCAGTTCGTACGGCGGGACGGCACGTGGCGGTTCGCCCAGCGCCGGATCACCATTCACATGGTCGGGAACGTCGGCCGTCACCTGCGCTGAGCGGTCGGCCGGCCGGCCATGACAAAGACCCCGTCGCGCGCGGCGACGGGGTCCTGGTCGTACGGGACGAGTGGAGATGGCGGGAATCGAACCCGCGTCCAACGGTGCGGAACCAGGGCTTCTCCGTGTGCAGTCCGCTGCGCTTTTCTCAGCCCCGGAGATCACGCGGACAAGTCTCCGACGGGCTCAGTCACTGTTTGGTTTCCCTCTTCACCCCGTGACCGGGATCAAGGTTTAGTCCCCTAGTTGATGCCAGGATCCGGGTCGGGAACAGCCCCGGGCTGACACTCCCTTAGTAGGAGGCTCGCTCTTGCTGCCTGATCAGGCAGCGAGGGCGAAGGCCTGCTGGGAGGAATCGCGCTTGGTATTGGCGATTATTTTTTCGGCCTGTGGTTTACGAGATCATGGCCGCTTCCTCGACACGCTTCCCCTGCTTCGACAACCGCTGTCGAAACCGATCATCCCCATGTTGATTTTTCAATCCGTGCACCCGCCTCGGGGTGCGGTGACATCTTACGTGACCGACGTGCCCGCGTGCCAGCGCATTCCCGCGCCGGCGGGGCCCATGGCCTCCGGCAGGTGTCCGGGCGGCGCCGCACGGCGCGCGGACCGGTCAGGCGCGCTGTTTGCGCCGGACCGCCGCGATCGCACGGTCCGCCTCGCGGCGGTCCTGCTTCTCGCGCAGCGTCTGCCGCTTGTCGTACTCCTTCTTGCCCCGCGCCAGCGCGATCTCGATCTTGGCCCGGCCGTCCTTGAAGTACAGCGCGAGCGGCACGATCGTGTGACCCGCCTCCTGGACCTTGGACTCCAGCTTCTCGATCTCCACTCGGTGCAGCAGCAGCTTCCGCTTGCGCCGGGCGGTGTGGTTGGTCCAGGTGCCCTGGCTGTACTCGGGCACGTGCACGTTGTACAGCCACGCCTCGTGCGCGTCGAGTTGCACGAAGCCGTCGACCAATGAGGCCCGTCCCTGGCGCAGCGACTTCACCTCGGTACCGGTGAGGACCAGGCCGGCCTCGTAGGTGTCCAGGATCTGGTAGTCGTGCCGCGCCTTCTTGTTCTGCGCGATCAGCTTGCGCCCTTTTTCCTTAGCCATAGTGCCGACCATTTTCGCACTATGGAGGGGGTCTGGAGGAAGCAGATAAAACGCGGGCCCCTACGAAGGGTCGCCGAGTCCGCTCAGGACGGTCTCCGCCCGCTCCAGCGCCTGCTGGCCGGCCTGTAGGTCGGGGGTGATGCCGCGGCCGTCGACGGTGTGCCCCGAGGGGGTGCGGTAGTGGCCGACGGTCAGTTCGGCGACGGAGCCGTCGGGCAGTTCGGTCGGCATCTGGATCGAGCCCTTGCCGAAGGTGCGGGAGCCGACGACGACCGCGCGGCCCCGGTCCTGGAGGGCACCGGTGAGCATTTCGGCCGCGCTCATCGTCCCGCCGTCGACGAGCGCGACCAGGGGTCTGGTGGTGTCGCCGCCGGACGCGGCGTGCAGGGCGCGCTGCTCGCCGTCGACGTCGTAGGTGGCCACCAGGCCGCCGTCCAGGAAGGCGGAGGCGGCGGTGACGGCCTCGGTGACCAGGCCGCCGGAGTTGCCGCACAGGTCGAGGATGATCCCGGCGCCGGCCGGGGCCTGCCGTACGGCGGTGCGGACGGCGTCGCCGACTCCCTTGGTGAAGGCGTCGACCTTGATCACGGTGACGCCCCGGGTGAGCCTGCGGACGGTCACGGAGTCGGTGGACAGCCGGGCCCGGCGCAGCGTCTCGCTCCACGCGCGCGTGCCGCGCTGTAGGCCGAGCCGGACGGTGGTGCCGGCGGCGGCGTCCTGGGCGTCGCCGCGCAGCAGGGCGACCACGTCGGTGACCGGGCGCCCGTCGACCCCGGTGCCGTCGACGCTGCGCAGCAGATCGCCCCCGCGGATCCCGGCGGCGGCCGCGGGCGACCCGGCCTGCACCTTGGTCACCTCGATACGGCCGTCGCTCTCGCGCCGCGCCCACAGGCCGACGCCGGTGTACTCGCCGTCGAGGGCTTCCTCGAACTCCTGGTACTCGCCCTCGGAGTAGACGGCGTCCCAGCGGTTCCCGCTGCGGCTCACGGCTCGTTCGGCGGCCTCCATGGGGGACTTGCCGTCGGCCATGGCCTCGGCGGCGGCCTCCTGGACGTCGTCGTACCGGGTGGCCGTGCGGGCCGCGTCGCGGAGGGTCCCGCGGCCGGAGTGGTCCGGGTCGGGGAAGGACCCGGTCGCGGCGCCGGTGACGAGCACACCGGCGAAGACCAATGTCAGGGCCGCCCCGCGGCGGAAGCGGCGGGGCTGACAGAACGGGTCACGGCCTGACATGCCGGTGAGTCTAGGACAACACGAAGGGCCGTACGGCCGGTTGACCGTACGGCCCTCTTGGCGTGCGTCACACCTTCAGGTACTTGCGCAACGCGAAGAACGCTGCCAGCGCGGGCATCAGAATGCTCGCGGCGAGGATCAGCGGGAGCTTGGTCAGCACGGCGTCCCAGCCGACGAAGTTGATCAGGCTCAGCTTCGCGGACAGGTCCATGCCGTGGTCGACGGTGAAGTAACGCCCGACGACCAGGAAGACGCAGGCGAGGCCACCGCCGATGAGTCCGGCGACCGCGGCCTCCATGATGAACGGCGCCTGGATGTAGAAACCGGACGCGCCGACCAGCCGCATGATCCCGGTCTCGCGCCGCCGGCTGAACGCGGACACCCGCACGGTGTTGACGATCAGCATCAGCGCGATGATCAGCATCAGCGCCATGACGCCGAGCGCCGCCCGGTTCAGCAGGTTGAGCAGCCCGAAGAGGTTGTCCAGGATGCCCTTCTGGTCCTGGACCGACTGCACACCGTCACGTCCGGAGAAGGCGGAGTCGATGACCTGGTACTTCTCCGGGTCCTTCAGCTTGATCCGGTACGACTCCTGCATCTGGTCCGGCGTGAGCGAACTGGCCAGCGGGGAGTCGCCGAACTGCTGCTTGTAGTGCTTGTACGCCTCGTCCTGCGACTCGTGGCTGACCGTCTCGACGACCGACATCTTCTTCAGGTCCGCGAGGATCTGCTTCTTCTGGTCGTCGGTCACCGCGCCCTTGGCGCAGGTGGGGTCCGTCTCGGCCTCGCTCTTGTTGCAGAGGAAGATCGATACGTTGATCTTGTCGTACCAGAAGCCCTTCATGGTGGTCACCTGGTCGCTCATCAGCAGCGAACCGCCGAACAGGGCCAGGGAGAGGGCGACGGAGACGACGACGGCGAAGGTCATCGTCAGATTGCGGCGGAGACCGACACTGATCTCCGACAGTACGAACTGGGCGCGCATGGCGTCGGATCAAGCCTTTCCGTGGATCTCGTGCGGTGTCAGTGCTGGTAGCCGTAGACGCCGCGGGCCTGGTCGCGGACGAGACGCCCCTTCTCCAACTCGATGACGCGCTTGCGCATCTGGTCGACGATGTTCTGGTCGTGCGTCGCCATCACCACGGTCGTACCGGTCCTGTTGATCCGGTCGAGCAGTTTCATGATGCCGACGGAGGTCTGCGGGTCGAGGTTGCCGGTGGGCTCGTCGCAGATGAGCAGCTTGGGCCGGTTGACGAAGGCCCGCGCGATGGCCACGCGCTGCTGCTCACCGCCGGACAGCTCGCCGGGCATCCGGTCCTCCTTGCCGCCGAGCCCGACGAGGTCGAGCACCTGCGGCACGGACTTGCGGATCTCGCCGCGCGACTTGCCGATGACCTCCTGCGCGAAGGCCACGTTCTCCGCGACGGTCTTGTTCGGCAGGAGCCGGAAGTCCTGGAAGACCGTGCCGAGCTGGCGCCGGATCTGCGGCACCTTCCAGTTGGAGACGCGCGCGAGGTCCTTGCCCAGGATGTGCACCTGACCATGGCTGCACCGCTCCTCGCGGAGGATCAGCCGCAGGAAGGTGGACTTTCCGGAGCCGGAGGACCCCACGAGGAACACGAACTCGCCCTTCTCCACCTCCAGGGAGACATCCCTGAGCGCGGGGCGGGTCTGCTTGGGGTAGACCTTGGAGACATTGTCGAATCGGATCACGGATGCACCACGGGTAGCCGGGGGTAGATGTGCGTGACCATACGCGAACCCGGAGGGCGAGCGCAGTCGCCGGTCGAGGTTGTGCGGAGCTTGTACATTTTTGTGCCCGGATTTGGGGGCGCCGTGCGGACCGGGCCACGGCGGTGGCCCGCGCAGGCTCCGCGGGAACCTGGCACAGTGGTGGGGGAACGTTCCCGTTCCCGTGGGCGTTGTCCCTATGACGGCCGGTGCAAGGAGGGCGAGCGCATGACGTACGACCGGTTGGTGTGCGCGAACTGCGCTGCGCCTGTGAGCGAGGGCCGGTGCCCGGTGTGCCGGGCCAACCGCGAGCGCTTGCAGCAGCAGGGCTTCTTCCAGGACGGCTTCTTCGCGGGGCTGAACCCGATGGCGCTGATCGCGCTCCTGGTGGTGCTGATCGCCGCGGTGGCGCTGGTGGCGCACCAGACCGCGTGAGCGGGCCGTAGCGCGGCTGAGGACGGCCGAAGGGCCCGGAGCGCCAGGCTCCGGGCCCTTCGTCATGCCCTGTACGTACGAATCGTACGCCGGTGACTACGTTCCGTCACCGTCAGGCGGTGGTGCCGCCCCGGCCGCCCGCCAGCCGCGGCAGGACACGGAAGCCGATGCCGCCGGCGATCATCGTCGCGGCGCCCACGAGCAGGAACGCGGTCTGCCCGGCACCGGTCTCGGCCAGCTGGTCGCCGCCGCCCTGGGCGGTGGTGTCCGAGCCCGTGTCGGTGAGGGCCGAGGAGCCCTCGTCCTGGGGCACGTTGTCGTTGCCGCCGCCGTCGGGGGTGGTTCCGCCGGTGGTGCTGGAGCCGCCGCCGTTGCCGCCGGTGGTGCTGGAGCCACCACCGTTGCCGCCGCCGTTACCGTTACCGCCGCCGTTGCCGCCGCCGTTCCCGTTACCGCCGCCGTTACCGTTGCCACCGTTGTTGCCGGTGCCGCCGTTGCCGTTACCACCGTTGTTGCCGTTGCCGCCGTTGCCGTTGCCACCGTTGTTCCCGGTGCCACCGTCGGACGTGCCCGTGCTGGTCCCCTCGGACGTGCCCGTGCTGGTTCCTTCGGACGTGCCCGTGCTGGTTCCTTCGGACGTACCCGTGCTCGTCCCCTCGGAGGCACCGGTGCTGGTCCCCTCGGACGTGCCCGTGCTGGTTCCTTCGGACGTACCCGTGCTCGTCCCCTCGGACGTGCCCGTGCTGGTCCCCTCGGACGAACCGGTGCTCGTCCCCTCGGAGGCACCGATGCTCGTCCCCTCGGACGTGCCCGTGCTGGTCCCCTCGGACGAACCGGAGCTGGAACCGCCGATGAGTCCATCGCCGGTGCTCACCTGGGCCTTGATCGGACCGGCCTGGATACCGATGTCCAGCGCCGATGCCGCGCCCGCGGCGGTCAGCGAGGCGCCGGCCGCGATCACCGCACCGGCGGCGACCCGCGCGACCCGGACCCGCGTCTTCTTGGTCATGTAGTTGCTACCCCCAGTAGCTGATCGTCAGTGTGCGGCGCATGGGGCCAGCCGTGATCGACGGAGGTAGCCGGTGAAGTCAGCGTCCTTCAACTGTCCTTCGAGTCCTGCACGCCCCCCGGTTCACATGCGCCCCAGAGATACGCATGAGCACGCTTCACCCTTCCTATTTTCCAAGGAACCGTCAAGGCCACTGCGTGGACAATGTCCGCCCGCACGGCATTTACGGGGAGTTGCAGCCCGCGATCGTTATCGAAAATCCAACCAAAAGACAACTGCCGCCTCATGGGCGGCAGTTGGCGGACGGAAACCGGCGTCTCCGCTGCTTCTACTTCTCCTGCTGCTTGCGCCAGCGGATCCCGGCCTCCAGGAAGCCGTCGATCTCGCCGTTGAACACGGCCTCCGGGTTGCCGACCTCGAAGTCGGTGCGCAGGTCCTTGACCATCTGGTAGGGGTGCAGCACGTACGAACGCATCTGGTTGCCCCAGGAGTTGCCGCCGTCGCCCTTGAGGGCGTCCATCCTGGCCTGTTCCTCCTGGCGGCGCCGCTCCAGCAGCTTGGCCTGGAGGACGTTCATGGCGGTGGCCTTGTTCTGGATCTGCGACCGCTCGTTCTGACAGGAGACGACGATGCCGGTCGGCAGGTGGGTGATGCGGACCGCGGAGTCGGTGGTGTTGACGCCCTGGCCGCCCGGACCGGAGGACCGGTAGACGTCGATGCGCAGCTCGGACTCGTCGATCTCGACGTGGTCGGACTGCTCGACGACGGGCAGCACCTCGACGCCGGCGAAGGAGGTCTGGCGGCGCCCCTGGTTGTCGAAGGGCGAGATGCGCACCAGCCGGTGCGTGCCCTGCTCCACGGAGAGGGTGCCGTAGGCGTACGGCACCTGCACGGCGAAGGTGGTCGACTTGATGCCGGCCTCTTCGGCGTACGACGTCTCGTAGACCTCGGTCTTGTAGCCGCGCTGCTCGGCCCAGCGCAGATACATGCGCTGGAGCTTCTCGGCGAAGTCGGCGGCGTCGACGCCGCCGGCCTCGGCGCGGATGTTGACGAGCGCCTCACGCGCGTCGTACTCCCCGCTGAGCAGCGTGCGGACCTCCATCTCGTCCAGCGCCTTGCGGACGTCGGCCAGCTCGGTCTCGGCCTCGGCCCGGGTGTCGGAGTCGTCCTCGGCCTCGGCCAGCTCGAAGAGCACACCGAGGTCGTCGATCCGGCCGCGCAGCCCCTCCGTCTTCCTGACCTCGGCCTGGAGGTGGGAGAGCTTGCTGGTGATCTTCTGCGCCTCGTCCGGGTTGTCCCACAGGGAGGGCGCCGCCGCCTGCTCCTCAAGCGCGGCGATGTCTGCCCTCATCCGGTCGAGGTCCAGAACGGCCTCGATCGACTCCATGGTCGAGGAGAGGGACTTGAGCTCTTCGGATACATCGACGACTGCCACGCCCCCAGCGTAACCGCTGTGGCAACCGACCTCGGCCGCGCGTCCGCCGGCCGCCCGGTCGGCGGACGGCGGGGCCGGGCGGACGCCGCGGGGTGGGAAATGTCACGGTGCCGTGGACGTCCGAGTGCTCCCGGGAGTCGCGTCCGTGCCGTCGCCCGAGGTCGCGAGCCAGGCGCCGACGCCGACGGCCGCCGCGAGCACCACGCCCGCCACCCCCAGCGTCACCCGTCTGCGCCGGGCCGCCGCCCGGTGCCGGGCCGAGCCGGGGCGCGGGGCACCCGCGGCCCGCGGCACCCGCGCGGTGCCCCGGGCGCCGCCCGCCAGCTCGTCGGGCCCCGGCACCCGCATCGAGGTGTGGGTGTCCCGGTTGGAGTCCGGCTGGGCGCCGGGGACGAGCGACACCGAGCCGCGCCGCCGGGTCCGCTCGCCGGACGCGGGGCGTTCCGGCGCGGGCTCCGCGGCCTCGGGCGGCGCCACCGCGTCCGGCTCGTCCACCACCAGCGGCGGCATCCCGGCCAGCAGCGGCAACTGCTCCCGCAGCCGTGCCGCCAGCTCGGACGCGCGCAGCCGCGAGGCGGGCGCCTTCGCCAGGCACTGCACGAGCAGCTGCCACAGCTCGTCCGGGATCCCCGGCAGCGGCGCGACCGTCTCGGTCACGTGCCGGCGCAGCACCGCCCCCGGGTGGCCGCCGCCGAACGGTGTGAACCCGGCCAGCAGCTCGTACAGCACCGTCGCGAGGGCGTAGATGTCGACGGCGGCGCGCGGCGGCAGCCCTTCCACGATCTCCGGCGCCAGATAGTCCGGGGTCCCGATGATCTTCGTCGCGCGGGTCCGCTTCGGGGAGTCGATCAGCTTCGCGACCCCGAAGTCGGTGAGCAGCGCGCGGTGCGAGCCGCCGGGGCCGAGCGGCCCCTGCATGTCCAGCAGCACGTTCTCCGGTTTGACGTCGCGGTGCACGACTCCGGCCGCGTGTGCCGCGGCCAGCCCCTCCGCGACGTCCGCGACGATGGCCACCGCCGCCTCGGGGGCGAGCCGCCGCTCCCGCTCCAGGCGGGTGCGCAGGTCGGTGCCGCGGACCAGGTCCATGACGAGGGCCAGGTCGGTGCCGTCGACGACGAGGTCGCGCACCGACACCACGTGCGGGTGGTTCAGGCCGAGCAGCGCCGTGCGCTCCTGCACGAAGCGTCCGACGAGTTCCTGGTCGGAGGCGAGATCCTCGCGCAGCAGCTTGACGGCGACGGGTCCGTCCGGTCCCTCGCCCAGCCACACCGTGCCGGCGCTGCCCCGTCCCAGGATCTGGTTCGCGGTGTACCGGCTGCCGATCTTCCGTGTCAAGACTGCTCCTACAGACGCGTGTTGCCGACAAAACTACGCGTCCGAGGAGCCCACGTTCACCGCGGAGACCCAAATCACCCGCGGGGTGTCGACAAATCCCCAGACCGGGAGCCGAGTGCTCCGCCGACCGGGTCGTGCCGTGCCGTCGCTCGTCCGCGGCGGCGCCGTGCACGGCCGGGCGGTCTCCCCGCGCCGCCGTGGGGCGCGGCGGCCCCGCCCCGGTCCGGTCAGTTGCCGCTGGAGCTGCCGCCGCCCAGGTCCTTGAACCATCCGGTGACGGTGCTGAACCAGTCGCTGAGCTGCGCCCAGTAGCCCTTGCCGGTCCCGATCCAGTCCTGCAAAGGGCTCAGCTCCCACACCAGCCAGCCCGCCACGAACAGGATGACGATCGTGAACAGGCAGCCCTTCAGACAGCCGAGCCCGGGGATCCGCATCGGGTTGGCGCTGCGCCCGCGTGGCTGCCGGGGCTCCGGCGCCGGGCGCTGCGGCTCGGCCGGGGCGGGCGGCGCGTACCGCTGCTGGGGGCGGGGTGCGGCGTACGGCTGCGGCTGGTACTGCTGAGGCTGCTGGTACGGCTGTTGCTGCGGCTGCTGGTACGGCTGCTGGTAGCCGCCGGGCGGGCGCTGTTGCTGCTGCGGGCGGGACACCTGCCGCTGCGGGCGGCGGCGCAGCGGGTCCTGGTCCGGGTCGAGGTACTGGACCTGCGTCTGCTCGTTGCGGTCGCGGGCCGCGCGCAGCTGGTTCTGCCAGGGGTGCGGCTGGTCGGGCTGACCGGGTTGTCCCGGGGGCATCGGCGGCATGACGGCGGTCGGGTCGGCCGCACCGGTGCTCGGCAGGACCGCGGTGGGGTCGGCCGCGCCGGCCGGGCCTGCGGAGTGCGGCAGGACGCTGGTCGCGCCGTTCGGGTCGAACCCGCCGGGCGACGAGCCCGTCGGCAGCACCTGGGTCGGGTCGGCCGCCCCGGGCGCGCCCGGTACGGAGGTGGGCGCCGGGTCGGGGGCGAGCAGCGCGCCGACGCCCTCGGCGGCGGCGATCTGGGCGGAGCCCGCGTGCACGCCGACGCCGTCGGCGACGACCCGCAGGCCGCGCGCGAGGTTTTCGGCGCTGGGGCGTTCGTCGGGGTTCTTGCGCAGGCAGCGCTCTATCACGGTCCACAGCGGGTCGGGCACGGTGGACGGGCGGCGCGGCTCGGCGCTGAGGTGCTGGTGCAGGACTTCGAGTGCGGAGCTGCCGGAGAACGGCGGGTGGCCGGTGACCAGCTCGTACAGCAGGATGCCGGCGCCGTAGATGTCGACGGCGGAGGTCTGCGGGCGGCCCTCGGCGGACTCCGGCGCGACGTACGCGGGCGTGCCGACGAACTCCTGCGTCCGGGTGAGGCCCGGGGAGTCGGCGAGGCGCGCGATGCCGAAGTCGGTCAGCAGCGGGTGCATCCGGCCGTCGGACTGCTCAAGCAGCACGTTGGCGGGCTTCAGGTCGCGGTGGACGACCCCGTCGGCGTGGCTGGCCGCGAGCGCGTCGGCGATCTGGGCGGTCAGCAGCGCGGCGGCGACGGGCGTGAACGGGCCGTTCTCGCGCAGGTAGCGGTGCAGGTCGGGGCCCTCGACGAGGTCCATGACCAGGGCGAGCAGATCACCCTCGACGACGAGGTCGCGGACCCGGACGATGTTCGGGTGGGTGAGCCGGAGCAGGACGGAGCGCTCCCGCAGGAACCGCATGACGACGTCGGCGTCGCTCGCCAGCTCCTCCTTGAGGACCTTGATCGCGACAGTCTCGCCGGGCTGGCCGGGCACGGCCGCCTCGGCGCCCGCGGTCTCCCTCTGGCGGGCTCGCCAGACGGTGCCCGTGGCACCGCGTCCGAGCGGCTCCTCAAGCAAGTACTTGCTGCCTACCGGCCGCACGTCATGCGCTCCCTGTTGCTTGCGGGTGTTCCGGTCCACTGTAGTGCCGCCCACCGAGGCGCCACATAAGCGTTCTCGTCCACGTTCGAAGGAAAGACGCTCCCCTTGCTCTCCAGGTTGCCGAAAGGTCGCCGAAGCACGGCATGGCCGATCTCACCCGGTCCCAAGTGATCATCGGCGCCGTACTGGTCAGGCACTTTTAGGGGCAGAGCCGACCAATCAAGATCACTTGGCACCGGGCCGCGGGCGAGGTGTCAGTGGCAGGTGCGAGGATGCCTTCAGTACTGGCCGATGTGCTCGTGCGGGGTGGGGGGAAGTCCGCGCCCGCGCAGGCAGAAGGGACCGCTGACGGCGATGCAGATCCGGCTGACCGTCGTAGAGCCGCCCGGCCCGTCTCCGCGCCGGGGACCCGCCGCGAGCCGCGACGTGCTGGTCACGGCGCCCGCGGGCACCGCCCTCGCGGCGGTGGCGTCGGCGCTGGCCTCGACGGTCGCGGGCGACGGGGGCACGGGCCGGGACCCGGCGAGCGCCCCGGTCGTGCTGTATGCCGGCGCCGAGCGGCTGGACGCCCGGCGCAGCACCCTCGGCGAGCCGCCGCTGGTCGACGGCGCCGTGCTGGCCCTGGGCGGGCCGGCCGAGCCGGAGCCGCATCCGGAATTGGACGACGCCCCGACGCAGCTGCACGTGGTCGCGGGGCCGGACGCGGGCGGGGTCCATCTGCTGCACGGCGGCCGGGTCACCGTGGGCCGCTCCGCCGACGCCGACGTCCCCCTCGACGACCCCGACGTCTCCCGCCTGCACTGCGCCGTCACGGTCGCCGCGGACGGCCGTGTCTCCGTCGCCGACCTCGGCTCCACGAACGGCACGGTGCTGGACGGCACGCGCGTGGACGACCGCCCGGTCCGCTTCGCGCCGGGCGCGCTGCTGCGGATCGGCGAATCCGCCCTGCGGCTTACGCCGTCCGGGGGGCCCGGCGCCCGGATCCGGACGGCACCCGACGGCGAGGGCTGCGTGCGGCTGACCCCGCGGACGGGAAGCACCGCGGGCGGCGGGGACGGCGGGACCGCGGGCGGCGGCGAGCGTACCCGGCCGCCGGGCAGCGGGGCGGCCTACGGGGCCGGTGCGGACGGCCCGAGCGGGGGACACGGGGCCGGCGCGGCGTACGGGGGCGGCCCGGCCCGCGCGGGCGGGAGCGGAGCAGGGCGCGCAGACGCGGGCGGCGCCGGTGCGGTGTACGGCGGGGCGGGCACGCCCTCCGGGGCCACCCGGCATGCCTACGGCACGGCCGGCCGGGGTGCCTCGGACACGGCTCCCCGGGCCCAGGAGCACCACCCGGCGCAGGGGCCGGTCGTACCCGGGCAGGCCGGCGCGCCGCGGATCGAGAACCGGGGCGGGCCGCGCACGGCGACCGGCATGGACACCCACGCCGGCCGCTTCGGGATCGGCGGTCCCGGCGCGGCCTTCGGCGGCCCGGGGTCCGGCCCGCCGGCGGACCCGCACGCGACGGCTCGCGGCGCCGGTCCCGACGGCCTCGCCCCGGACCCGACGCGCGGCGGGCACACCGAGGGTGTCCCGGACTCGACGCGCGGCGGGCACGCCGAGGGCGCCCCGGGCACGCGCCCGCCCGCGGGCCATTCCGCGACCGGCCCGGACGGGGCGTACGGACCCGGTGGTCCGGGCGCCGACACCCCGCAGGCCGACGGCCGCAGAGGCACTCCCGTGCGCGGCACCGACCTGCCGCCGGGCGTGCGCAGACGCGGCGGTCTCGGCGCCTGGGCGCGGCGGCTGGCCGGGGGGCGCCCCGAACCGGCCGACGGCGGCCCGGGGCCGTACGACACGCAGGACCCCGGCCCCGCCGGCGGCCCCCCGCCCGGCGGCCCGCAGCGGCCGGAGACCTGGCCGGACCCGGCGGCGCTGCTGCTGACCGCGCTCGGACCGGGCCCGCGGCTGTGGGAGCGCGGGCCGGGCCACCCGCAGTCACTCACGGTCCGGCTGGGCACGGCCGACCGGACGGCACCGGACGGTTCGGGGCCGCTGCCCGCAGTCCCGGTCACCGCCGACCTGCGCGAGGCCGGGGCGCTGGGCCTGGCCGGACCGCGCCCGCGGCTGTCCGGGCTGGCCCGCTCGGTGCTGGCCCAGCTCGCCGCGCTGCACTCCCCCGACGGCCTGGAAATCGTCCTGATCAGCGCGGACCACTCGCGCCCGCTGGAGGAGCGCACCGCCGAGTGGTCCTGGCTGGGCTGGCTCCCGCACGTACGCCCCGGCCACGGTCAGGACTGCCGTCTGCTGCTGGCCTACGACCGCGAGCAGGCCGCGGCCCGCACGGAGGAGTTGCTGCGCCGTCTGGAGAGCCGTGCGGGGGACGCACCGGCGGGGCGGGCGGGGCACCACCCCGCCGCGGCCGGGCCGACGGCGCCCCGCCCCGCCTCCCCCGCCGTGCACGGCGGGGAGGCGGCGGGTGGCCTCCCGGGTCCGTACACGGTCGTCGTCGTGGACGGTGATCCGGGCGGCACGGGCCTGCGCGAGGCGGTGACGCGGCTGGCGCTGGCGGGGCCGCGGGCCGGGGTGCACGTGGTGTGCCTGGCCGAGACACCGCCCGTCCCGGCGCACGCCGCCGGGCAGGCGGCCGGGGCGTACGAGGCGGCGAACCGGGCGGCCTACGAGGCGGCGTGCGAGGTCGCGCCGGCGTTCCGCGCGTGCGGGGCCATAGCGCTGCTCGGCGGTGACGTCGCGACGGCGCTGCACCTGATGCGGGTCGCCCAGCCGGACGCCCCCGTCTCCCCCACCACCACGGCCGGCCCCCCGACCCATGCCGCCCCCGCCCCGGCCGGCCCGCGCCGCCACGACTCACCCGTCCCGGTCGGTCCGGGCGCGTTCGCCGCGGTCGACGCCGTCTCGCCCGCCTGGGCGGAGCGGTTCGCGCGGGCGCTGGCGCCGCTGCGGACGGACGGCGCCGTCGACGGGCACCGCGCCCGCGTCGCGGCGCCGCTGCCCCAGTCGGCGCGGCTGCTGGACGAGTTGGGGCTCGCGCGGGCCACCCCGGCGTCGCTGATGGCGCGCTGGGCGGACGCGGCGGACGACACGGAGTCGCGGGGCGGCCGGGCCTGGGCGGTGCTCGGCGCCGGTCCGCACGGCCCGCTCGGTACGGACCTGGTCGCCGAGGGCCCGCACCTGCTGGTCGAGGGCCCGCCCGGCAGCGGCCGTACGGAGTTGCTGCGCGCCCTCGTCGCCTCGCTGGCCGCCGCCGAACGCCCGGACCGGCTCGGCGTCGTCCTCATGGACGGGCGGGACGGCGCGGGAGCGGGCGGCGAAGGGCTGCGCGTGTGCACCGACATACCCCACGTCACCACCCACCTGACCGCCAACGACCCGGTGCGCATGCGGGAGTTCGCGCAGTCCCTGAGCGCCGAGCTGAAGCGGCGGGCCGAGTTGCTGGGGCGGACCGGTTTCGCCGAGTGGCACGCCCACGGCGGGGCGGCGGGCCGGATCGTCGCCCAGCGCACGCCGCCCGGACGGCCCGCCGCGCCGGACGGCGGTGACCTCGAATCCCCGCCCAGTACGACGCTGCGGCTGCGCCCCGCCGGGGCCCGGCAGGAGCGGACCGAGGCGGCGGCGCCGCTGCCCCGTCTCGTGGTGGTCGTGGACGACCTGGACGCGTTGGTCTCCCCGGCGCTCGGTGCGCCGGGCCGCCCCGCCGCGGGCTCGGTGCTGCGGGCGCTGGAGGCGGTGGCGCGGGAGGGCGACCGGCTCGGCGTCCATCTGGTCGCGGCGGCGGCCCCCGGCGGTCGTACGGCGGAGACGGAGCCGGCGCGGCGGGCCGCCCTCCGGGTCACCCTGGACGCCCCGTCCCCGGGACCGGACGAACCAGCGCCGGGGCGCGGGCGGTTGGCCACGGCGGACGGCGGCGTCACCGCGTTCCAGGCCGGCCGGGTGACGGGGCGCATCCCGCGGACGGCGACCCAGCGGCCCACGGTCGTCCCGCTGGAGTGGCACCGCATGGGCGACCCGCCGGCCCGCCGACCGGTGCGTGAACTGGGCAACGGGCCCACGGACTTGGCACTGCTGGCGAGCGCGGTGGAGCGGGCGGCCCGGGAGGTGTCGGCCGCGGAGGTCCCATCACTGCTCTGACCCCGAACTGCTGTGACCCCGAGCGCCACCGCCCGTCGGCGCCACCACCCTCAACCACCGCTGTCCCAGGCGCCGTCGCCCCGGGGGGCAGGCCCCGTGGCCGATCCCGGAGGCCCCCATGGCCGGTCCCCGATGCCGCCCCTCCCGCGCATGACACCGAACTGTGTGTAGGCGCTTGATCACGAGCCGGTCACGATCAGCCCGTTGACGCCGCAGGCGCTCTTGCCGCTTCCGAGCGGCCGGGCGTAGACCGTACGGCACGGGACAGCGCTCGGACGTTCAACGGCAGCACGAAGAACGGGGTAGTGATGCGCAGCAGGAGCAGCACCGTCCGGACACACAGGGCCGTCACCACACTCGCCGGCCTCCTCGCGGGGGCGCTCGCGCTCACCGCCTGCGGGGGCGGCGACGACAAGAGGAGCGGCGGCGGCGAGAGCAGCGGCTCCGCCGGGACGGGGAGCACCGTCACCCTGCCGAAGCTGAACGGCGCGAGCCTGGAGGTCGCCGCCGTGTGGACCGGTGGCGAGCAGAAGAACTTCAAGCAGGTCCTCGCGGAGTTCGAGAAGCGCACGGGCGCCAAGGTCACCTTCGTACCGGCGCAGGACCCGATCATCAACTTCCTCGGCTCGAAGATCGCGGGCGGAAAGCCGCCGGACGTCGCGCTGCTGCCGCAGCCCGGCGCGATCAAGCAGGCGGTGGACAAGGGGTGGGCCAAGCCGCTGGGCGCCGAGGCGCAGGCGCAGCTGGCCAAGAACTACGCGCAGGGCTGGCAGGACATCGGCAAGGTCGGCGGCAAGCAGTACGGCGCCTACTACAAGGCCGCCAACAAGTCGCTGATCTGGTACAACGCCAAGGCGTTCGAGAACGCGGGCGCCCAGGAGCCGAAGACCTGGCAGGACCTGCTGACGGCGGCACGGGCGGTGTACGACTCCGGGGTCACGCCGTTCTCGGTCGGCGGCGCCGACGGCTGGACGCTCACCGACTGGTTCGAGAACGTCTACCTCTCCCAGGCGGGCCCCCAGAAGTACGACGAGCTGGCCCAGCACAAGATCAAGTGGACGGATCCCTCCGTCAAGGAGGCGCTGACCACGCTCGCCCAGATCTGGGGCAAGAAGGACTACATCGCGGGCGGCGCGAACGGCGCGTTGCAGACCGAGTTCCCGGCCTCCGTCACCCAGACCTTCACCGGCGGCGACCAGCCGAAGGCGGCGATGGTCTACGAGGGCGACTTCGCGCAGGTCAACATCGGTGAGACCAAGGCGAAGGTGGGCACGGACGCGAAGGTGTTCCCGTTCCCGGCGGTGGGGGACGGCACGCCGGTGGTCTCCGGCGGCGACGCGGCCGTCGTCCTGAAGGACTCCGAGGCGGCGCAGGCGCTGGTCACCTTCCTGGCCTCGGCGGACGCGGCGACGATCCAGGCGAAGCTCGGCGGCTACCTCTCCCCGAACAAGAACGTGCCGAACTCGGCGTATCCGAACGACGTGCAGCGCACCATCGCCAAGGCGTTGATCGCCTCCGGCGACGACTTCCGCTTCGACATGTCCGACCAGGCCCCGCAGGCGTTCGGCGGCACGCCCGGCAAGGGCGAGTGGAAGGCCCTCCAGGACTTCCTGAAGAACCCGTCGGACGTCGCGGGCGCCCAGGCGCAGTTGGAGAAGGGCGCGGCGGCCGCGTACGGGACGGGCGGCTGAGGCGGCGATGGCGTCGGCCACGGCGGCGGGCGGCCCTCCGGCCCCCGCCGCTCCCCGCAGCCGCAAGAGCGTGACCGGCACCCGCAAGGCCGTGGCAGTCCTCTTCCTGCTGCCCGCCCTGGTGCTGCTCGGCGCGCTCGTGGTCTACCCGATCGGGTACTCGCTGGTCCGCAGCTTCTACGACAACGCCGGCGACGGATTCGCCGGATTCGACAACTACCGGGCCCTGTTCACCGACGACGGCGTCCGCACCGCCCTGAAGAACAACATCATCTGGGTGGTGTTCGCGCCGACCGTGTCCACCGCCCTCGGGCTGGTCTTCGCGGTGCTGACCGAACGGGTGCGCTGGGGAACGGCGTTCAAGCTGGTCGTCTTCATGCCGATGGCGATCTCGATGCTGGCGGCCGGGATCATCTTCCGGCTGGTGTACGACCAGGACCCGGACAAGGGCGTCGCCAACGCCGTGTGGGTGGGGGTGCACGACACCTTCGCCCAGTCGTCGGCGTTCCCGAAGGCGCACCCGGGCCGTGAGTCGCCGCTCAGGCCGGACGGCGGCGGCTTCGTCACGTCGGCGGCGGTCCACGCGGGTACGCCGGTCACCCTGCCGCTGGTGGGCGTCGCCCCCGACCAGATGCCCGGTGCCGCGCGCACGGCCGTGGCCGCCGGGCCCGAGCCGGGGAAGGTCACCGGCACCGCCTGGCAGGACTTCACCCGCGGCAAGGGCGTCGGCAGGCTCGGCGCGCCCGACCCGTCCGAACTCGGCTACGCCGGGATGAAGATCGAGGCGGTGAAGGACGGCAAGGTGGTGGCCGCCACGAAGGCCGCCGCGGACGGCACGTTCACGCTGCCCGCGGCGGCCGACGGCGCCGTGCTGCGGCTCCCGGCGGACAACTTCGAGGAGCCCTACAACGGCGTCGACTGGCTGGGCCCGGCGCTGGTGACCCCGGCCGTCATCGGGGCGTACGTATGGATGTGGGCGGGCTTCGCGATGGTGCTGATCGCGGCCGGGCTCGCGGGGATGCCACGGGAGCTGCTGGAGGCCGCGCGGGTCGACGGCGCCAACGAGTGGCAGGTGTTCCGGAGGGTCACCGTGCCGTTGCTCGCGCCGGTCCTCGGCGTGGTCGTCGTCACCTTGATGATCAATGTGCTGAAGGTGTTCGACCTGGTCTTCGTCATCGCGCCCGGCTCGTCCCAGGACGACGCGAACGTGCTGGCCCTGGAGCTGTACCGGAAGGGCTTCGCGGAGGACCGGCCCGGCGTCGCGAGCGCGATCGCGGTGTTCCTGCTGTTGCTGGTGATTCCCGTGATGTGGTTCAACATTCGGCGGCTGCGGCGGGAGGGGCGGCGATGACGACGGAAGCGGCAGGCGTCGGCAAGGTGGTCCCCGGCCCGGCGGTGCGGGCCCGGTCCTCGCTCGGCTCGCGGATCGCTCAGCGGTTGAGCGGCGGGCTGGTCCGCGCGGTCCTGATCGTGGTCGGCCTGTTCTGGCTGATGCCGACCATCGGGCTGCTCGTCTCGTCCCTGCGCTCGCCCGAGGACATGAGCGCGGACGGCTGGTGGCACGTGTTCACCAAGCCGTCCCAGCTCACCCTCGACAGCTACCAGAAGCTCCTGGAGAACGGCGACATCACGGGCTCCCTGGTGAACACGGTGCTGATCACGGTCCCGGCGACGGTCCTGGTCGTCGTCATCGGCGCGCTCGCGGGCTATGCCTTCGCGTGGATGGAGTTCCCGGGCCGCGACTGGTGGTTCCTGACCGTGGTCAGCCTGCTGGTGGTACCGGTGCAGGTGGCGCTGATCCCGATCGCCGAACTCTTCGGCAAAATCGGGCTGTTCGGGTCGGTCTTCGGGGTGGTGCTGTTCCACGTCGCCTTCGGCCTGCCGTTCGCGGTGTTCCTGCTGCGGAACTTCTTCGCTGAGATCCCGCGGGAACTGCTGGAGGCGGCCCGGCTGGACGGCGCGGGTGAACTGCGGCTGTTCGCCCGGGTGGTGCTGCCGCTCGGCGGGCCCGCCGTCGCCAGCCTGGGCATCTTCCAGTTCCTGTGGGTGTGGAACGACATGCTGGTGGCGCTGGTGTTCAGTGATTCCGGCTCGCAGCCGATCACGGTCGCCCTACAGACCCAGGTACGGCAGTTCGGCAACAACATCGATGTGCTGGCGCCCGGTGCGTTCCTGTCGATGGTGATCCCGCTGGCGGTGTTCTTCGCGTTCCAGCGGCAGTTCGTGTCCGGGGTCATGGCGGGCGCGGTCAAGTAGCCGCCGGGCGGGGGCGGACGGAGATCCAGCGGGAGGCGGGCCGGTGCCGGCCCGCCTCCCGGTGCGCGCGGGGTGTCCCCCGTATGCCGTACGGGCCGTAACCACGTCACTCCACCGGCCGTTCCCGGGCAGAACGCCCGCGCCGAGCGACCCATGGATGTGCCGTGCCCAGGTTCAGTGTCATCGTCCCCGCGTACCAGGTCCAGGCGTACCTCCACGCGTGCCTGGACTCGGTGCTCGCGCAGTCGTACCCGGATCTCGAACTGATCGTCGTGGACGACTGCTCACCCGACGCGAGCGGGGCGGTCATCGACGAGTACGCGGCCCGGGACACGCGAGTCCGGCCGGTGCACCTGCCCGAGAACCGGGGGCTGGGCGGCGCCCGCAACGCGGGCATGGAGTGCGCGAAGGGCGACTACCTGGTCTTCCTGGACGGCGACGACACCCTCACCCCGGACGCGCTCGACTCGATCGCCGACCGGATCGCTCGCACCGGCGAACCGGACGTCCTGGTCTACGACTACGCGCGCACGTACTGGACGGGCGAGACGGTCCGCAACCGGGTCGCCGCCGAACTCACCGAGGACGGCCCGGCGCCCTTCCGGCTGGCGGACCGGCCGGGGCTGCTGAACGTCCTGATGGTCGCCTGGAACAAGGCGTGCCGCAGGGAGTTCGTCGAGGCGGCGGGGTTCTCGTTCCCGCCGGGCTATTACGAGGACACGCCCTGGACGTTCCCGGTGCTGATGTCGGCGCGATCGATCGCGACCCTGGACCGGGTCTGCGTGCACTACCGGCAGCGCCGCGCCGGCAACATCCTCTCCACCACCAGCCGCCGGCACTTCGACGTCTTCGAGCAGTACGACCGGGTCTTCGCGTACGTCGCCGAGCGGCCCCGACTCGCCCGCTGGCAGCCGGTGTTGTGGCAGCGCATGGTGGACCACCTGGCGACGGTGTACGGCAGGCGGGACCGGCTGCCGCGCGCCGCGCGGGCCGAGTTCCTGCGCCGGGCCCGCGCCCACTACCGCCGCTACCGCCCGGCGGGCGCCCCGGTGCCGCCCGGCTCCCGGCTGCGCCACACCCTCGTCCGGCTGGGCGCGCACCGCACCTGGCGCACGCTCCGGGCGGCGGCGGCCCTGCACCGGCGTGCCCGAGGGCTCGCCGCCGGACTGCTCAAGGCGGTGCGCACCGGTGTCCTGCGACTGCACTACCGCGTCCAGCGGTGTCTGCCCGTGCGCGCCGACCGTGCGGTGTTCACCGCGTACGACGGCCGCGGCCACGGCTGCAACCCGGGGGCGCTGGAGGCCGCGTTCCGGGCGTACGCCCCGCACGTCCGCACGGCGTGGATCGCCCGCCCCGAGCACCGGCACACCGTCCCGCCGGGCACGCGGCGGCTGCGGCCCGGCACCGCGGCCTACTGGACGGCGCTGGCCCGCGCCAAGTACCTGATCGACAACTCCGCCCTGGATCCCCGGCTGGTCAAGCGGCGCGGCCAGATCCGGGTGCAGACCCGGCACGGCACGCCGCTGAAGCGGACGGGCCTCGATCTGCACGGCCGCCCGTCCGCCGCCCGCGGCACGGACCTCGCGGCCTTCCTGGCCGACGTCGACACCTGGGACTACGTCCTGTCCGCCAACCGCCACTCCACCCTGGTCTGGGAGCGCGTCTGCCCGGGTCGCTACACGACGCTGGAGTACGGCTACCCGCGCAACGACGTCTTCCAGAAGGCGACCTCGGCGGACGTGGCCCGGCTGCGCGAGCGGCTCGGCGTCCCCGGGGACGCGGTGGCGGTCCTCTACGCGCCCACCCACCGCGACTACCGGCGCGCCCAGCCGCTCCCGCTGGACCCGCAGCGGCTGCTGCGCCGGCTGGGTCCGCGGTTCGTGCTGCTGGTGCGCGCCCATCCCGGGCACCCCGGGCCGCCGGCCGGGGGCGAACGCGTCATCGACGTCAGCGGCCACCCGAGCGTCGAGTCCCTGTGCCTCGCCTCGGACGTGCTGCTCACCGACTACTCGTCGATCATGTTCGACTACGCCAACCTGGACCGTCCGATCGTGCTCCACGCCGACGACCTGGAGGCGTTCGAGGCGGCCCGCGGCACCTACGTCGACCTGCGTTCCTGTCCGCCGGGGGCGATGGCGCGCGGCGAGGACGAACTGGTCGACATCTTCGCGAGCGGCCACTGGCGCGGCTCGCGCTCGGCCCAGCTGCGGGCCGCGTTCCGGGAGCGGTTCTGTCCGTACGACGACGGACGCGCCGCCGAACGGGTGGTCAGGCACGTGGTGCTGGGCGAGTCGGCGGGGCTGCCGCGCATCACGCCGCTCGCCCACCGCCACCCGGTCCCGTCGGCGTCCTCGACCCCCGCCCACTCCCCTTCGGTAACCCTTCCGCAACCTTACGGACCGCTCACCGTCACCGAAGGCCGTTGAACGCCGTTTCCCCCTACGGGAGTTCCCATGCTCCGCAGCACCTCGCGGCCCACCCCGAGCCGGCCGTCCCCCTGGCGGCCGACGGGGCGGCCCGGCCGCGTCCGTACGGCCTGAGTCCCGGGACCCGCACGACCCGGGAGGCAGGTAAGACCACAGAGAGAGCGCCATGCCCCGCTTCAGCATCATCGTTCCGTCCCACGGGGTCGCCGGCCGGCTGTCCCAGGCGCTGGACTCGGTCCTCGCGCAGTCCTTCGGCGACCTGGAACTGATCCCGGTCTGCGACGGCCCCGGCACCCCGGCGGCGGACGTCGCCGGGACGTACGCCGAGCGGGATCCCCGGGTGGCTCCGGTGCACTCCCCGCCGTCCGCCGGGCTGGGCGGGGCGCGCAACGCCGGGGCGCGGGCGGCGAGCGGGGCGTACCTGCTGTTCCTGGACGGCGACGACCTGCTCCTGCCGGGGGCGCTGGCGGCGCTCGCCGCACGGCTCGCCGCGACCGGTGACGTGGACGTGCTGTACTTCGGGCACGAGCGGGCCCCCTGGTGGGAGGGCGAGCCCACCGACCCCGTCGCCCCGCTGCTGGCCGGCGCCCCCGACGGCGCATTCGCGCCCGGCCGGTGGCCGCGGCTGACCGGCGTACCGCTGCCGGCGTTCAGCGCCGCCTACCGCCGCGCCTTCGTCACCGGGCACCGGCTCGCCTTCCCCGACGGGTACTTCACGGACCTGGGCTGGGGCGGGCTCGCCACTCTCGCCGCCGAACGGATCGCGGTGCTGCGCCGGGTCCTGGTCCGGCACCGGCTGCGCCGCCAGGGCAGCCGGCTCAACCTGCCGGGCGCGCACCAGCTCGACCTGCTCGACCAGGTGGACCTGGTGCTGACCCGGGCCGCCGAACGGCAGCTCGCCGTCGACCGGGCCCGGCCGCTGTTCGAGCAGTTGTTCGGGACCGTCCTGAAGACGGCCTCCCGGCCCGAGCGGCTGCCCGGCGGGCACCGCGCGTTCTTCCGGCGCGCCCGAAGGCTCCACCGCCGGCACCGCCCGGCCGGCTTCCGGCCGCCGGCCGGGCGGCTGGGCGTGCAGCACCGGCTGCTGGCGGCGGGCGCGTACACGGCGTTCCGCGCGCTGCGCGCCGCCAACCGGACGGCGGCGCGGGCCGCGGAGCGCGTCCCGCGCCCCCGCATGCTGCGCACCCGGCTGCGCTACCGGGCCCTGCTGCGCCGCCCGCTCGACGCGCGGCTCGCCGTGTACTGCGCCTACTGGGGCCGCGGTTACGCGTGCAGTCCGGCCGCCATCCACGCCAAGGCCCGGGTGCTCGCCCCGCACATCCGCTCGGTGTTCCTGGTCGAACCGGGCCAGGAGCACACCATGCCGCCGGACGTCGACCACGCGGTGATCGGCTCGCGCCGCTACTGGGAGGTGCTGGCCCGCGCCAAGTACCTGATCAACAACGCCAACTTCGCCGAGGGCGTCGTC
The DNA here is from genome assembly GCF_042268025.1 of Streptomyces sp. NPDC056161. Classification (NCBI taxonomy): domain Bacteria; kingdom Bacillati; phylum Actinomycetota; class Actinomycetes; order Kitasatosporales; family Streptomycetaceae; genus Streptomyces; species Streptomyces sp. NPDC056161. Next base: position 63,863 of record NZ_JBHJUV010000003.1, on the reverse strand, counting down.
AAACGGCCGGGCAGTGTGCACGTGCAGACCCAGCACGGCACCCCGCTGAAGACGATGGGCGTGGACCAGTCGACCTATCCGGTGGTGGCCGCGCAGACCGGGAGCTTCGCCAAGCTGCTCGGCCGGGTCGACCGCTGGGACGTCAACCTGTCGTCCAACCGCCACTCCACCCAGGTGTGGGAGCGCGCCTTCCCCGGTTCGTACGAGGCGCTGGAGTACGGCTATCCGCGCAACGACGTGTACTGCACGGCGACCGCGCACGACGTGGCCCGCGTCCGCCGGGAACTCGGCGTGCCCGAGGGCGCGACGGCCGTCCTGTACGCGCCCACCCACCGCGACCACCACACCGGTTTCGAACCGGGCCTGGACCTGGCGGCGTTCTGCGCGGCGGCCGGCGAGGACGTGGTCGTGCTGCTGCGCGCCCACTACTTCTACGACCGCGACCCGGCCGCGGGCGGCGACCCGAGCGATCCGCGCGGCCCGAGCGACCCGAGCGACCGGAACGGCCGGAACGGCCGGAACGGCCGGAACGGCCGGGCCGACCGCGTCAGCCGCGTCAGCCGCGTCATCGACGTATCCGCGCACCGCTCGGCCGAGGAGGTCTGCCTGGCCGCGGACGTCCTGGTCACCGACTACTCGTCGATCATGTTCGACTACGCCAACCTGGACCGCCCGATCGTGATCCACGCCGACGACTGGGAGGTCTACCGGGAGACCCGTGGCGTCTGCTTCGACCTGATGGCGGCGCCGCCGGGCCCGGTGACCCGCACCCCCGAGGAACTGGCGCGCGTCTTTCGCGACCGCACCTACGCGGGGGCAGAGTCACGGGCGCTGCGCGCCGCCTTCCGGGAGCGGTTCTGCCAGTTCGACGACGGCCTGGCCGCCGAACGGGTGGTCCGCCGGGTGCTGCTCGGCGAGCCGCCCGAGGCGATCCCCCCGGTGATCCCGCTCGCGGAGCGTCTCCCCGCCCCCGCCGCCGCGACCCTCGCAAGGAGCTGACCCGCCGTGCCCCGCTTCAGCGTCATCGTCCCGTGCTACAAGGTGCAGGGCTTTCTGCGCGAATGCCTCGACTCGGTCCTCCAGCAGTCCTTCACCGACATCGAACTGATCGCCGTGGACGACCGCTCGCCGGACGGCTGCGGCGCGATCCTCGACGAGTACGCGGCCCGCGACCCCCGGGTGCGGGTGCTGCACCTGCCCGAGAACGTCGGCCTCGGCCGCGCCCGCAACGCCGGACTGCCGCACGCCACAGGTGACTACCTGCTGTTCCTGGACAGCGACGACACCCTCACCCCGGGAGCGCTGCGCGCCGTCGCCGACCGCCTGGACGAGGCGGACGACCCGGACGTGCTGGTCTTCGACTACGCGCGCACCTACTGGTGGGGCGGCACCCGGCGCAACGTGCTCGCCCAGGTGCTGACCCAGGCGGGCGACGCCGTCTTCACGGCGGCCGAACAGCCGCAGATCCTCGACCTGCTGATGGTGGTGTGGAACAAGGCGTACCGCCGCGCGTACGTGACGGAACACGGCTTCCGCTTCCCGCCCGGCTACTACGAGGACACCCCCTGGACCTTCCCGGTCCTGCTCAGCGCCGGGCGGATCGCGGTGCTCGACCGGATCTGCCTGAACTACCGCCAGCGCCGGCAGGGCAACATCCTGTCCACCACCAGCCGCAAGCACTTCGACATCCACGACCAGTACGAGCGGGTCTTCGGGTACGTCGACGAGCACCCGGGGCTGGCGGACTGGCGGCCGTACCTGCACCGCAAGATGGGCGAGCACTGTCTGGACGTCCTCGCCAAGCCGGACCGGCTGCCACCGGGCGACCGCGCCGAGTTCTTCCGGAACACCGCCGCGCTGTTCGCCCGGCACCGGCCCGCGGACACCCGGGTGACCGGCGAGACCGCCGTGCTGACCGGCCCGTACGCGGCCTATCTGGTGCGGCGGCAGGCGGCGCGGGCGGGCCGGGAGCTGGGGCGGCGCGCGCTCCAGGTCCGGCGGGCGGCGGCCGGGCGCGTCAAGCGCGGCATCCGGGCGGCGCACGCGCGCCGCCCGCTCGATCCGCACCTCGTGCTGTACTCGGCGTCCTCGCACCGGGGGGTGCTCGGCGACCCGGCGGCCGTGTACCGCGCGGCGCGCGAGATCGCCCCGCACCTGCGGGGGGTGTGGGTGGTGCGCGACCCGGAGGCCGCGGCGGCCATGTCGTCCGCGGAGGCCGCCGCGCTCGTCCCGGACGGCGTGGAGCACGTACTGCTCGGCTCCGCCGCCCACCACCGGCTGGCCGCTCGGGCCGGATTCTTCGTCAACAACGTCAACTGGCCGGGCACCCAGCCCAAACGGCCCGGCAGCGTCCACATCCAGACCCACCAGGGCACCCCGCTGGGGTACGCGGGCGTCGACCTGCTGGGCAAGCCCGGCGCCCGGTACGGCTTCGACGTGCCGCAGATGCTGCGCCGGGCCGACCGCTGGGACCACAGCCTGGTCGCCAACCGCCACTCCGAGCTGGTGTGGGAGCGGGCCTACCCGTGCCACTTCGCCTCGGCACGCACCGGCAGCCCGCGCAACGACGTCCTGGTCCGGGCGGCGCTCGACGGCTCCGACGCCGGGGCCGAGTTCCGCCGGCGGCACGGCATCCCGGACGGTCACCTGGTGGTGCTGTACGCGCCGACCCGCCGCGCCTACCGCAGGGGCGGCCATGTCGACCGGGTGGACCTGGCCCGGTTCGCCGCCGACCTGGGCGCGGGGACCACGCTGGTGGTCCGGCTGCACCCCGCCCTGGCGGCCGGTCCCGCGCGCGGTCTCGGCCTCGCGGAACTGCACCGGCGCGGAATCGTGGTGGACGCCACGGACGAGCCGCACGCCGAGGAGGTGCTGCTGGCCGCGGACGCCCTGGTCACCGACTACTCGTCGATCATGTTCGACTACGCCAACCTGGACCGGCCGGTCGTCGTCCACGCGGACGACTGGGCGGTGTACACGGCGAGCCGCGGCGCCTACGTCGACATCACGGCCGAGGCGCCGGGCCATGTCTCCCGCTGCTACGAGGAGTTGGCGGAGCTGTTCGCCTCCGGGCGCTGGCGGGACGAGGAGTCGGCGCGGCTGCGGGCCCGTTTCCGGTCGCGTTTCTGCGAGTTCGACGACGGCCGGGCCGCCGAGCGGGTGGTGCGGACGCTGCTGCTCGGCGAGACCATGCCCGAGCCGGGCGCCGCCCGGGTACCCGGGCAGGACGCCGGCCACGACCTGCTGGCGTCGACGTGAGGCCGCGCGCCTGGGTGCTGCTGCTGGCAGCGGTGTTCGCGCTGCTCCAACTCACCGCCGTCACCGGCCGGGACACCCCCGACTCGCGGAACTACGTGGCGTACGCGCTCGGTCTGGGCGGCGCGGGCAAGCGGGAGGCCGCCGCCACCACGGTCGACTGGGCCTGCGCGGGCCGGGCCTCCCTCGCGCGGCGCGGGCAGAGCGTCGACGTGGTGCGCTTCCACCGGCCCGACCCCGCCGCCCGGGAGTTCGCCGAGTGCCGGTCCGAGGCGCTGAAGGTGGTGGACCGGCGGCTGGCGGCCGGGCAGACGGACGGCCACATCCCGCCGTTCATGAAGCCCCGGCTCAAGCGGATCTTCGAAGTACGGCCCGGCTACCCGGTGTTCCTGCTGCCGTTCGTCACGGCGCTCGGTGTGACCTGGGGCGTGTGGACGGCGAGCGTGCTCGTCACGGTCGCCGCCGGGATCCTCGCCTTCCTGGTCCTGCGCACCCTGTCCGTACCGGTGCCGCTCGCGCTGACCGGTCAGGCGCTGTACTACGTCCTGCCGTGCGGCGCGACCGCCATGCGTCCGATGACCGAGGGTCTGATGCTGGCGCTGACCCTGGCCGCGGTGTGGGGCTGCGCTCTGGCCCTGACCGGTCGGGCCCGCGCGGGCACCGCCCTGACCTGCGGCTGCCTGCTCGCGCTGGTTCCGGTCAAGCACTCCCAGGCGCTGTTCCTCGGGCTGACCCTGGCCGGGGCGGGCACCGCGGTCCTCGTGGCGCGCGGGCGACGCGGGCGGGCACCGGGACGCGGGCGGGCGCCGGGACGCGGGGTGGCGGCAGGGCGCGGGGTGGCGGCAGGGCGCGGGGTGGCGGCGATCGCCGTGGCGGGGTGCTGCGCGGTGCTGGGCACCGTGCTGCTGGCGCGGCTGCTGCACTATCCGGCCGAGTCGGAGAGCCTCCAGGATCTGCTCACCGACCACTTCGCCCGGCCGGACCGGGCCCACCCGTGGTCGGAGTTCCTGCACCTGGAGGGCAACTTCTGGACGGAGTGGGCCCGACGGCAGGTGGGACAGCCGCTGTTCGCCGCGGCGCTGGGCGCGGGGCTGTGGGGCGCGCTGCGCCGTCCCGCGTTCGGCTGCTTCCTGCTGGCGGCGGCGGCCACCGGCTTCCTGACCCAGGCGGCACACCCGGACATCAACATCTTCGGCGAACGGCTGATCGTACTGGCCTGGCTGCTGCCGGTGATCGGGGTGCCGCTGCTGCTGGAACCGGTGGTACGGCGGCCCCTGCCGGTGCCCGCGCAGGGGGTCGGGGGACGGCGGGTGCATTCGGTGGGGTGAGCGAACGGGCGGTGAGCCAGGGGGAATTACCGCCCGTGGAATCACCTGGACACCGGGTGGGGGTCCGGAGCTTCCCACAGGAGATCTCCTGGAGCAGAGCCGTTAACCAAGTTGTCGGGAGTTGTTTATCTCGCAACCGATGCACACGCATAACATGATCACGACGTGGAGATTCCTCCAGGGTGATGTGCCCCTTCCTCCTTGACCTGCACAAGTAGCACACACCCTCTTCTGCCGTGGAGAAAGCGTTCTGCGTCACGGAAGTCATGTATCCGTATGCCGGCAGCCGTGCGCCACCGCGCTATTCGACAGGGCCTCAATGAAACGTCATGGCTGGTCCATCCGCCGCAAATTCACCGCGCTCCTCCTGCTGCCGCTGGTGTCGCTGGCAGCCCTGTGCGGCTACGCCGCCTACTTGTCCCTCGGCAACGCGTTGACCCTCTCGCACGTCGACACCATCGGCAATCACCTCGCCGCCCCCCTCGGACGTACGGTGGTGGCCCTGGAGATCGAACGGCGCGAAGCGGTCGTGGCGGCCTCCGTCGCGCACACGGTCAGCAAGACACCGAGCGGCGTCAGCAAGACACCGGACGGCGGCAGCAAGACACCGGACGGCGGCAGCAAGACGCTGGACGCCGGTCGCGTGGCCACCGACACGGCGGTCGCGGCGTTCCTCAAAGAGGCGCACGACGACGGCGTACGCCGCGCGGAGAGCGACTCCGTGCGCGAGGGCGTGGACCGGGCGGAGAAGTCACTCGCCACCCTGGACGCACTCCGGCGCGGGACCGACGCGGGAACCAGTACGCCGGAGGAGATCCTGGCCGCGTACACGGCCGTCAACGGCGACATCGCCGAGGCGCTGCGGGCCATGACGATCCTGCCGGACCAGGACGCCCAGGACTTCGGGCAGGCCCTCTACACCGAGGTGCCCGCCGGTGACCTGCTCTCCCGGGAGGACGCGCTGATCTCGGCCGCCGCCGCCTCCTCGGGCCGGCTGGACGCCGCCACCTACCGGACCCTGGTGCAGGACATCGGCGCACGCCGGCTGCTGAGCGCCGAGGTGGTCAAGCGGCTGCCCGAGGCCCAGCGCAAGCCGTTCCTCGAACTGGCCGCGCCCGGCGGGCCGATGGCGAAGGTCGGCGCACTGGAGGACAAGATCATCGGCGCGGGTCCGTCCGCCGGACGGCTCCCGTTCACCATCGACCAGTGGCGCTCCGCCTACGACGCGACGGCGAAGGCGAGCAGCACGACCGCCCTCGACGACATCTCGCTGGTGTTCACCCGCACCAGTCCGCCGGCCCGCCGGGCGTTCGCCGAACTGATCGTGGCCGGTGTGCTCGGTCTGTCGTCGCTGATCGTGTCGATCGTGATGTCGGTCCGGATGGCACGCTCCCTCAGCGGTGACATCAACCGGCTGAACACCTCCTCACGCAACCTCACCGAGGACGCGCTGCGGGACGTGGTCGGCCGGCTGCGCCGCGGGGAGACGGTCGACGTGCGCGCCGGCATGACCCGGCCGGTCTTCGTCAACCGGGAGATGGCCGAACTGGGCGCCGCGTTCGACGCGTTGCAGCGGACCGCCGTGGAACTGGCCGAGGAGGACGTGCGACTGCACCAGGGGATCAACCAGCTCTACGTGAACCTCGCGCGGCGCAGCCAGGTACTCCTGCACCGGCAACTGAGCCTGCTGGACGTGATGGAGCGGCACGAGGAGGACGCCAACACGTTGGACCGCCTCTTCGAACTCGACCAGTTGGCCACCCGGATGCGGCGTTACGCGGAGGGTCTGCTCATCGTCTCGGGTGCCACGCCGGGACGGTTCTGGCGCCGGGCGGTGCCCGTGGTGGACGTGGTGCGGGGCGGGATCGCGGAGACCGAGCAGTACGCGCGGGTCGTGGTGCTGCCCGTACCGACCGTGGGCATCCAGGGCCGCGCCGTCGCCGACGTCATCCATCTGCTCGCCGAACTCATCGAGAACGCGCAGGTCTTCTCGCCGTCGGACAGCGAGGTGCGGGTCAGCGTGGGCACCGCGGCCAGCGGCCTGATCGTCGAGATCGACGACCGTGGTCTGGGCATGCCGCCCGAGGAACTGGCCGCGGCGAACGAACAGTTGAACGCCCCGCTGCACGTCTCCGCCCTGGACAGCACCCGGCTCGGCCTGGTCACGGTGGGCCGCCTGGCCCAGCGCCACGGTATCGAGGTGACGCTGCGCCGCTCGCCGTACGGCGGTGTCAACGTGGTGGTCCTCATACCGGACGGCCTGCTGGAATGGGGGCCGGCCGGCGCCGCGGGCCCGGCCGTGTCCGCGGCCGGTGCCGCGGGCCGGCTGCCCGGCGGAGCGCCGGACGAGCAGCCGTCGGCCCTGCTCGCCCCGGGTGCGGCCCCGCCCGCCGCGGTCGGTCCGGCCCCGATCGCCCCGGCCGACCCCGCCCGCGAAGCCCACTTCCAGGACCCCCCGCACAGCACATACGCCCCACACACCCCGCCCACACCCGCATCCACACCCGCTCCGGCCCCTGGCCCCGCTCCCGCCCCGGTCTCCCGGCGTGGCTACGGACCGGACGGACCGGACGGACCGGATCATGTTCCGGGCGGCCAAACACCCGTACGACCCGCGCCCGCACCCGCCCCTCCGCAACCGGGCGCCACGATCGACGGTCTGCCCTGCCGGGTTCCCCAGGCGAGTCTGGCGGGCGAGGCCACCGTGAACGAGCCCGGCGACCGGGGACAGCTCATGGACTGGGGACGCGGCGACCACGAGCGGCGGGTCGGCCCCGGCGCGCCGTCCTTCCCCGGCACCCGGAGCCCGGCGGCACCGGGGCAGCCGGCCGGAGGCCCGGCGGGGCCGGCGGGTCCGCTGCCGCCCGAACACCACCACGCGGCCGTGCCCCCGCGGGCCCAGGCCGACCCTCCGCCGCAGACCCATCCCGCGGCCGAACGCCCCGACCAGGTCCGCATGATGATGTCCGCCTTGCAGGCGGGGGCGGCGCGCGCCCGGTTGGAGCAGTACGCGGCACCCGGCGACCCGGCCGGCCGGCCGCGGGGCGACGCCCTCAGCCACGACGCCCACGCGGCCTTCCCGGCCCACACCCCCGCTCCCACCACCCCCACTCCCAGAAAGCGTGGTTGACATGACCCAGGTCGGCCCATCCGAGACGGGTTCCCACCTCGACTGGCTGCTGAGCGACATGGTGCGCAACGTGCCGGAGATCGGCCATGCGGTCCTGCTGTCCACGGACGGTCTGCTGCTCGGCGCCTCCGACGCCCTCGACCGCGACCAGGCCGAGCGGCTGTCCGCGGTCGCCTCCGGATTCCACAGCCTGGCGAAGGGCGCCGGACGGCACTTCGGCGGCGGCGCCGTGCTCCAGACGATGGTGGAGATGGAGGGCGGCTTCCTGTTCGTGTGCGCGGCGGGCGACAACTCCTGCCTGACCGCGCTGACCCGTCAGGGCGCGGACATCGGCGTCGTCGCCTACGAGATGGCCATGCTGGTCAAACGCCTCGGGTTCCACATGTCGGTCGAATCCCGCGGGGAGCCCTCACCGCTGCCCGGGAACCCGCGTTGACCAGCGCCGAATGGGTGGACGACGCGGCCGGCCCGGTCGTCCGCCCGTACGCCATGGTGCGGGGACGGACCCGTAACGAGGGCTACTGGTTCGATCTGGTGGCCTACGTGGTCGCCACGGTGGCCACCCTCCCGCCGGACGTGGGCATGCAGCCGGAGCACCGGGCGATTCTCGCGCTGTGCCGCACCCCGCGTCCGGTGGGAGAGGTGGCGGCCCGGATGAACCTGCCGGTGGGCGTCGTACGGGTGCTGCTCGGCGACCTCTTCTCGATGCGTGCCATCCGGGTACGCCAGCCCGCCGACCCGGCCGCGCGCCCCAGCGTCCGGTTGATCAGAGAAGTACTCGAAGGACTGCGCGCACTGTGAGAGCGCCCCGCCCGACCACCGCGGCCCGGCGGGAAAGCACACGGTCGGCCCGGCCCCGCCGGAGACCGCACGGAGACGGAAAGGCATGCCCGCAATGTCAGAGACACCGCGGAACGGCACACGCCCCGCGCCGGGAAACGACCTGCCGGAGGCGGCGAAGATCCTGGTGGCAGGCGGCTTCGGGGTGGGGAAGAGCACGCTCGTCTCCACAATCAGCGAGATCGTCCCCTTCCACACCGAGGAGACGCTCACCCACAGTGGCATCGACGTGGACGACCTGTCCGGAGTGGAGCGGAAGGCGACCACCACGGTGGCCCTGGACTTCGGCCGGATCACCATCCACAACCGTCTCGCGCTGTTCCTCTTCGGCACGCCCGGACAGGACCGTTTCTGGTTCATGTGGGACGAGTTGGCCGCCGGTGCGCTCTGCGCGGTCGTCCTGGCCGACACCCGCCGGCTGCCCGACTGCTTCCCGGCGGTCGACTACTTCGAGCGCAGCGGCCTGCCGTTCGTGGTCGCCGTCAACTGCTTCGAGGGCGCCCGCCAGTACCCGGCGGAGACCGTACGCCGGGCACTGACCCTGGGCCCGCACGTACCGGTGCTGCTGTGCGACGCGCGTCGGCGGGCGTCGGTGAAGGACATCCTGATCCGGACCGTCGAACACGTACTCCACCTGGAGACCCAGCCGTCGGCTTACGCCTGAACCGGGCGGGGTGGACCGGCCACTTGGGCCGGGACATGGGCGGACACGGCGCCCGTGCCGCCTCCGCCCGGGACCTCGCCGCCGCGAGGCCGACGGCAGTCGCGGCCTGAGACCATCGAAATCATGGGCAAGCACCGCCGACCCGGGCCACCGAACCAGCCGTCCCAACGCCAGCGCGCACGTCGACCCCCACGATCCGCTCGCAGCGTACGTCAAGAGGCGGCGTGCGCCCATGGACCAATACCGGCGTCACCGCCCGCTTCATGGCGGTGGCGGCCACCTCCACCCCGGCGAAGCGAGGGTCCTGGAAGAGTGGAATGGATTCGCGTACGAACCAGTCGGCACCGCTCCCGACCTCGCTGCGGCGCAGGCATGGCTGCATGATCTCGATCCCGGAGCCGACGCCGACGCCGACACCTGAAGAGCGTTCACGGTCCGGTCGGCCGGGGCCGAAGCGGTGCAACCCCGGGTGATCCAGGCGTACATTGCGAAGTGTCAAGCACGCAATGGGAGTCAGCATGCCCGACCACACCGAGAGGCACGTGGGGACCCGCATTCGCGAGTTCCGCGCCATTCGTGACTTCAGCCTCGCCGAACTGGGACGCCTCGCCCACGTGTCCACCAGTCAGCTCAGCCGAGTCGAGAACGGGGAGCAGCCGGCCAGTCCGTCCGTCCTCGCTTCCGTAGCCCGTGCGCTCGGCGTCACGCTGTCCGTACTGCACGGCCAGCCCTACCTCCACATGCTCCAGAAAGACCAGCTCGACCGGCTGCTCGCACCCATCAGCAGCGCTCTGGACGCGTGGGACATCCCACCGGAAGACGACGCCCCACCGCGGCCTCTCGACGAGGTGGCGGCACGAACGGCGCAGATCGCGAAACTCCGTGCCGCGGGCGAGTTCGGCGACGTCGCCGAAGCCCTGCCGGAACTCATCACCGACACGGCGGTCGCCCTACAGATGCACACCGCTCCCGGCCGGGATCGTGAGCGGGCGCACAACTTGCAGGCAGAGGTGGCGCGTACAACGGCGATCATCGCGTACCGGCTCGGCTTCATGGACCTCGCCCGGCTCGCGCTGGCCCGTATGGCCGTGGCCGCCCCGCAGTCCGGGGACCCCCGGCAGGTTGCCGTCGAGCGGTATGAGCGGGCAATGATCACTCATGCCGAGGCGTCCCGCCCCGACCGGGGTGTGGCGCTGGTGAAGCAGGCTCTTCGCGACCTCGACGACGACGGTGACCCGTCGACCGTGGCGGTACGGGGAACGCTGCTGCTGCGCGCCTCGGCACTGTCCGCCGTACAGCGGGAGCACTCCGCCGCCGCGGACTGGCTGGGTCAGGCGGACGAGCTTGCCGAGACCGCTGCGGCGACCGATGCGGCGGCAGACCCACCCGGCACGCGGTACGCCTTGGCCTTCGGTGACCTCAACGTCGCGTTGGGACGGCTCGATGTGGCCATGAACCGGGACGACCACGAGGAGGCACTGCGCGTCGCCTCCGAAGTGCGTCTGCCGGACTCCTATCAGCCGACCCGCGTAGCGGGATTCCTGATCCGTAAGGCCAGTGCGGAAGCGTGGACGGCACACCACGATGATGCTCTGGAGTCCCTGGAGAAGGCGCGCCTGAGTGCCCCGCAGCTCACGCGCTACCACCCGGAGGTGCACGTGACCGTCGGAACCCTGCTGCGAGCACGCAGGCGCGCACCCGACCCGCTGCGCGAGTTCGCCCAATGGAGCGGCGTGTAACGCATCGATCACACTGAGTCAAGAGCTGTGCCGTCCCTACCTTAGGGACGGCACAGCTCTTTTCTGTCGGCACTCTGAGAGTGAGCACAGGAGACCCCCGCGACCGTGCAACCGGCCCGGGGGCGTGGCCACCAGCTTCCAAGGAGCTGACGACAGTGAGCATTATCCATACTTTCGCGCTGCGGGTCCTGGGCGTGTTCGCGCCCGGCACCGGCAGGCGCCGTGCGGGTGCGCGCCCCGCGCGCTGGGCCGGGACGTCCCGTGCGGACGCGCCATGGCCCCCGGCACATCGGTCGCCGTACGGACTTGAGGCTCCGTTACGCGGCGAGCAGACTGCCCTGGTCCGGCCGTACGTCTCTCTCGCCGAGCGGCACCAGGAGCCGCTGCACCAGCAGGCGCAGCAGCGTCGCCGCCGGGTCGCGATGGCCCTCGCGGCGGACTCCGGGATCGATCTCGACCGGCATGTGGTCGGCGCCGAGGCGGTGGCCGGATGAGCGAGCCCTCGCCGACGGACCCGCACGGGACGCGCACACCGGAACGGATGTGCGTGCGCTGCGGCGTGATCACCGAAACGCCGGTCGTGATCTCGGTGGTGCACCAGAACTCCGGGCCGGGCTTCACCTTCTACGCCTGCACAGCGTGCGCGGTGGATCGAGAACGTCGGGAACATCGGGAACGTCGGGAACGTCGGGAACACGGTCGCCGGACAGGGATGGCACCGTGAACGCCGGCACCCCGCCCGAGCCGGGCGCGTCCCGTATGACCATCGGGACGTACCGGGTCGGCCCGGACGGTGAACGCACCGGCCCGACCCGGCGGCACACCTACCAGCCCACCCCCGACCCGGAACGGCTCGTCGACGCACTCGGCTGGCCGCCGTGCCGCTGCTTCCGCTGCCGAAGCGGCCAGGGCCCGCACGACCGGTGACACCGTGACGCAGGCGGCCGGTGAACGACCTCCAGGCAGTAGCCGTCACCGGCCGCGCTCGGGAGCCGGCCTGTTGCCCTGGCCCCCGGTTCTCCGGTTCAGAAGGCCGCCCTGCGGTCCTCGCTGCGTGGGTCGGTCACCTGGTGCCCGGCGTGGCGGCCCGTGCGTACGTCACGGCATGCGGGCACACGCCCGGCCGGCGGCCCCGTTGCCGGTGGTTCCGGGGCCGCCGGCCGCCTCGCTTCCCGCCCGGTGCGAAACGGCGGTTACTTCTGCCAGCCGACGGTCTCCGGCAGGGGGGTGCCGAAGATGGTGGCGCCGACGTTGGCCAGGCCGTCCTTGACGCCGTAGATGGACGGGCCGCTGAACAGCGGCAGGAAGGCGTACTGCGCCAGTTCCTTGCGCTCGATGGCGTTGGCCTCGGCGGTCTGCTTGTCGGGGTCGGAGATCTGGGCCGCCGCGTGGATCTCCTTGTCCAGCTCGGGAGTTCCGGCACCGGTGAGGTTGGAGTCGCTGTCCGTGCCGTAGAACTGGTTCAGGTAGCGGGCGCCGAAGGGGTCCATGGAGCGGTTTCCGGACAGGAAGAGGTCGAAGTCCCGCTCGCTGAGGATCTTGGCGAAGTCCGCCTCGTCGGCCTTCTTGATGTCGACCTGGATGCCGACCGGCTTGAGCATCGCGGCGAAGGCGTTGGCCGTGGCCTTGTTCAGCGGGTCGTCGCCGAGGAGGGTGTACCTCACCGTGAGCTTCGTACCGTTCTTCTCCCGGATGCCGTCACCGCCGGTCTTCCAGCCGGCGGCGTCCAGGATCTTCTTCGCGTCGTCGGGCGCGTGCTTGATCACCGACGAGACGTTGTCCGAGTAGCCCTTCTGGAAGCTGTAGAGCAGGGCGGACCCGGGAAGCGGCTCGGAGTAGTCCAGGCCCTGGAACTGGATCTTGGCGATCTGCTCCCGGTCGACGCTCTCCAGCAGTGCCTCGCGTACCTGGGGGTCCTTGAGGACGGTCGACTTCGTGTTGACGTACAGCGAGTACTCGAAGGGGCTGCCGCCGCTGCGGACCTCGGTGCCCTTGACGCCGCTGATCTGCTTCAGGTCCTCGGCGCTGCCGGTGGCGGCGTAGTCGATCTGGCCGTTCTTGAAGGCGTTGATCGCGGCGGCCGAGTCCAGGTTGACGTAGATCCGCTTGTCCAGCTTGCCCTTCTTGCCCCACCACTTCGGGTTGCGGACGAAGGTGACGTTGCCGGTCTTGGTGTCGAACGTCCCGACGGTGTACGGACCGGCGCCCCACTCGGGGTGGGCCTTCTTCACGTAGGCGTCGTTGTAGGCGTCGACAGCGGCGGCCTTCGGGTTCAGGAACGTCGTGAACAGGCTCGACCACCAGGGATCGACGCCCTTGAAGTCGATGACGGCCTGCTTGTCGTCGGCGCCGCGGGTCACCGAGGTGATGTTGCTGTACCCCTCGGTGCTGCTCGCGTTGTAGTCCTTGTTCTTGCCGTTGTTGGTCTGCCAGGTCGCCTTGACGGCCGTCCAGTCGATCGGGGTGCCGTCGTTGTAGGTGGCCTTCGGGTTGATGGTGAGGACCACCCGCTGGTTGCCGCCGGTGTCGGTGACCTTGACGTCGCTGAGGTAGTCCGGGTTGTACTGCACCTCACCGGTGGGGGAATAGGTGATGACGTCCGGGTTGTACCAGAACCAGATGCGGGAGGCGGTGAGGGTGGCGTTGGCGTTGAACGGGTTGCCCTGGTCGTCGAAGGTTCCGGCGGTGGTGTAGGTGCCGCCGTCCTTGATGTCGTCGTAGGGCTGGGGGTTGTAGTCGGTCTTCGCCGAGGCCGCGGCCGGCGTCGCGCCCTTGCCGCTCGTTCCGCCGCCCGACGAGCCGGACCCGGAGGAACCGCAGGCCGTGACGGTGAGGGCCAGGGCCGCGGTGAGCGCGGCGGCAGGGGCAATTCTCGATCCCATGGAGTGGATCCGTTCTTTCGCGGGGTGGGGCGGCGCCGTACGGTGCGGCGTCGGTGAGGCAGGAGCCCGCGGTCAGCGGGCGTGGCAGGCGTGGTGGTGGCCGGAGCCGGGTGCCGCCGGGCCGAGGACGGGGCGTTCGGTGCGACAGCGCTGTCGCAGCCCGTCGTCGAGCAGCCGGTACAGCGGACAGCGGTCGACGAAGACGCAGCCCTGCGGCAGGCGCGCCGCACTCGGCTGTTCGCCCTCCAGCACGATGTGCTCCCGGGAGCGCTCAAGCCTCGGGTCGGGCACCGGGATGGCCGAGAGCAGGGCTTCGGTGTACGGATGCCTCGGGTCCGTGAAGAGGTCTTCGGTGGCGCCGGTCTCGACGACGTGGCCGAGGTACATGACCGCGATCCGGTCGGACACGTGCCGCATCACCGCGAGGTCGTGCGCGACGATCAGATAGGCCAGGCCCAGTTCACGCTGGAGCTTCTTGAGCACGTTGACGACGCCGGCCTGTACGGAGACGTCCAGCGCGGACACGGGCTCGTCCAGGACCACGATCCGCGGCCCGGTCGCCAGTGCCCGAGCGATACCGACCCGCTGGCGCTGACCGCCGGAGAGCGCCGCCGGGAAACGGTCCGCCACCGACGCGTCCAGTCCGACCAGGTCCAGGAGTTCGGCCACCCGCGCCCTGATCTCCGGCCGGTCGCTGCCGATCGCCCGCAGCGGCTCGGCGAGCAGGTGGAAGACCGGCAGCCGCGGGTCGAGGGAGCCCATGGGGTCCTGCATGACGATCTGCACCGCGCGACGCAGCTCCCGTGCCCGCTCGGGAGAGCCCGGCGCGGCCACGTCCGTGCCCGCGACCTCGATCCGGCCGGACTCGGGCTCCTTGAGCCGCATGATCTCCAGCAGCGTCGTGGTCTTCCCGCTGCCGGACTCGCCCACCAGGCCGAGGGTCTGGCCGGCCCGCAGTTCGAAGCCGACGTCGCTGACCGCGTGCAGCGTGCCGACCCGGCGCTTGAGGAACGCTCCCCGGGTGAGCGGGAACGACTTGGCCAGGCCGGAGACCCGGAGCACCACCTCGCCGGGTGCGCCGGTGTCGCGGCTGCGCTCCTCGGCGGGCGCGGCGGCAGGGACGAGAGGGTCGGCGGGGCAGGAAGCGTCCGCCGCAGCCGGGAAGATCGAGTCCGCGGCCAGCCGGCCGTCGGCGATCTCGGCGGCGCGCAGGCAGGCGACCTGCCCGTGCCCGGGGACCGGGGCCAGTGCCGGTTCCCGCGTGCGGCAGCGGTCGACGACGGCGGGGCAGCGGTCCGCGAAGGGGCACCCCGGCGGGAGTCCGACCAGCGTCGGGGGCTCGCCCCCGATCGGCACCAGCGGCCGGTCCGCGCGTGCGTCGGGCCGGGGCACGGCGCCCAGCAGCCCGATCGTGTAGGGCATGGCCGGGTGCTCGAACAGCTCGTGCACGCCCGCCTGTTCCACGATCCGGCCCGCGTACATGACGGCGACGTCGTCGGCGTACCCGGCGACCACCCCCAGGTCATGGGTGATGAGCACGACGCCCGCGCCGGTCTCGGCCTGCGCGGTCCGCAGTACGTCCAGGATCTGCGCCTGCACGGTCACGTCGAGGGCGGTCGTGGGCTCGTCGGCGACGATGACCTTCGGCGAGTTCGCCATCGCCAGGGCGATCACGACGCGCTGGCGCATGCCCCCGGAGAACTCGTGCGGGAACGAGCGTGCGCTGCGGGGCGGTTCGGGGATGCCGACCAGGTCCAGCAGTTCGAGCGCGCGGTTCCGGGCGGCCTGCTTCGTCAGGTCCTGGTGCACCCGCAGCGCGTCGGACAGCAGCCTGCCGACCGAGAAGATCGGGGTGAGCGCGGACAGCGGGTCCTGGAAGACCATGCCGATGTCGTTGCCGCGCACCGCGGACAGCTGTCGGTCGTTCAGCCCGACCAGGTCCCGGCCGCCCAGCAGTACCCGGCCCGACACCCGGGCGGCGTCCGGCAGCAGTCCCATGACGCCCATCGCGGTCGCGGACTTGCCCGACCCCGATTCGCCGACGATGCCGAGTGTCCGTCCGGGCAGGACGTCGAAGCTCACCCCGCGCACGGCTCGGACCAGACCGGCCTCGGAGGGGAAGGAGACGGTCAGGTCCCGCACCGACAGCACCGGAGCGGGAGCCGTCGGTGCCGCCGCCGGGTGTGTCCCCGTGGCGGTGGACGTCATCGCCGGCCTCCCAGGGCCGCGGTGGTCGACGTCGGGTCGAACGCGTCGCGCAGTCCGTCGCCGATGAGCGTCATCGACACCGTCAGCAGCACCACCAGCCCGGCCGGGAAGCCGAACAGCCACGGGGCGCTGGTGATGGTGCCGGTTCCGTCGGCGAGCATGGTGCCCAGCGACACGTCCGGCGTCTGCACCCCGAAGCCGAGGAAGGACAGGGCTGTTTCGCTGAGCACGGTGGCGACGACTCCGAGGGTCAGGTTGACGATGAGCAGGGACCCGAGGTTGGGGATGATGTGCCGCAGGACGATCCGCCACGGCCGTACGCCCATGAACTCGGCGGCCCGCACGTAGTCCCGTTCGCGCAGGGAGGTGGAGACCGCCCAGATGACCCGTGCCGTCGACATCCAGCCGAACACGGTCAGCACCAGGACGAGCACCCGCCAGTCGCCGGCGAGGCGGTGCGAGACCAGGGCCAGGATCAGGAACGACGGCACGACGAGCAGGAAATGGATGACCGTCAGGGTCAGCTTCTCCACCCGGCCGCCGAAGTAGGCGGCGCCCGCGCCGATCACGGCGGCGAGCACGATCGTCAGCACCGAGACGGTGACCGCGATCACCAGGGAGCGCTGGAGGCCGTGCACGGCCTCGGCGTAGACATCGTTGCCACCCTGGTTGGTGCCGAAGTAGTGCGTCGCGCCGGGCGGCTGGGTGAGCGCAGTGAAGTCGGTGTCGGTGTACGCGTAGTGCGTGAACAGACCGCCGAACACGGTGAACAGGACCAGGAGCACGAAGATCGCCACTCCGATCAGGGCCCCGCGGTTGCGGGCGAACCGTCGCAGGTAGAGCCGGCCGCTGCCGAGCCGGGGCGCGGGAGGGCCGTTCGTGGCGCCGGGAGCGGGCGGTTCGGGCCGGGGGGTCACCGTCATCGCCATGTCAGCTCACCCGCACCCGGGGGTCGAGGAGGACGACGGCGATGTCGGCCAGGACCGCGCCGATCGCGGTCATGGCCGCGCCGAAGGCGGCTACGGCGACGGCACCGTGCACGTCGTTCTTGCTGATCGTCTGGATGAAGTACTGGCCCATGCCGTTCCAGCCGAAAACGGTCTCGGTGATCACCGCACCCGTGAAGATCGCCGGGATGCTGAAGGCCACCGATGTGGCTGTGGGGATCAGCGAGACACGCAGCGCGTGTCGGCGGATCGCCTGCGCGCGCGTCAGTCCGGTGGCGCGTGCGGTGCGTACGAAGTCCGAGTTGATGTTGTCCAGGAGCAGCGAACGCTGGGTCAGGTGGTAGCCGACATAGCCCAGCAGGGTCAGGCTCAGCGTCGGCAGGATGAGGTGCTGCAACCGGTCCGCGACCGTCGGCCACAGCCCGGTGACGGTCGGCGACTTCTCCCCGGCGACGTACAGGAAACGCCATCCGAGGTGCTGGTTCAGCCAGATCCCGGCGAAGACGACCGCCAGCGCGGCGACGGCCGCCGGTACGTTGAACAGGAACACCGAGACGAGCTGGGTGATCCGGTCCCACCAGCCGTACTGCCGGGAAGCGGTGAACACGCTCAGCGCGACACCCGCCACCACGGACAGCAGCGTGGCCGCGGTGACCAACTGGCCGCTGACCAGGACCCGGAAACCCATCTCCGAGTCGACCGACACCCCGACCGGGGACTTTCCCCAGTCGAAGTGCAGGACCACGTCGCTGAACCAGTGCCACCACCGGTCCGCCAGCGGCACCCGCGGATCCAGGTTGTACGGCGCGAGGGCGCGGTCGATCTGCTCCTGGGTGCGGACCGGGCGCAGTCCCTGGTAGTTGGACCGCGGGTCGAGGAACCACGAGGCCAGCACGTAGGTCACATTGGTGGCGACCACGATCATCGCCAGCCACCCCACGGCCTTGCGTGTCACATGGCGGAGCACGGGCCCGCCTTCCCGCGGGAGCGGGATGCGACGGCGGTTGCCGCGCGGCGGGTCGGCGGGTGTGCACCGGATCTGGACATCGTCGAACTGCTTTCTGACAGGCGGGAGTGCGCGCGCCTGTTGAGGCAGTGGTGCACTCGTTCCAAGGCCCCGTTGCTTTCCGTGGAGAAATTCGGGGCCGAGGAACGATTTTTAGGCCATAGTCGTTTTCACGCCAGCTTTCCAAGGCTCCTGCCATGTGATCGCAATGCCGGCGACACAAATGGCGGGATGCCGAGCCGATTGACGCCTGTCCGGATAACGCCCAGTGACGGCCGCTTCACCGAACCCGGACAGGCGCCACCCCGTCGGTCACTCGACGACGAGCTCCACCGGCACGTTCCCCCGGGTGGCGTTGGAGTACGGGCAGACCTGGTGGGCCTGTTCGACGAGCGTGCGGCCGGTCTCCGCGTCCACGGTGTCGGGCAGTTCGACGCGCAGGGTCACCTTCAGGGCGAAGCCCTCGCCCTGCTTGCCGATGCCGACCTCGGCGGTCACCGCGGCGTCGCTGACGTCCACCTTGGCCTGGCGGCCGACGGCGCCGAGGGCGCTGCCGAAACAGGCGGCGTACCCGGCGGCGAACAGCTGCTCCGGGTTGGTGCCCTGGCCGTTGCCGCCCATCTCCACCGGGAAGGCCAGGGGCAGGTCGATCCGGCCGTCGGAGGAGACGGCGCGGCCCTCACGGCCGTGGGTTGCGGTGGCGACGGCGGTGTAGAGCGCGTCCATGGAAGACCATCCCTCTCGAAGTGACGTTCGTGTGTTCCGGCGACTCCTGTCCGGCCGCCCTCACGACCACAAGTAGAGCACACGATTCAATTGCGCACAACTAAATGGCCCACTGGGGCTATCCTGGTGTCATGACCGCCATCGACACCCCCGCCACCGGGGCCGACGAGGCGGACTGGCTCCGGCTGGACCGCCAGATCTGCTTCTCCCTGCACGCCGCGTCCCGCGCCTTCAACGGCGTCTACCGGGTGGTCCTGAAGGACCTCGGGCTCACCTACCCGCAGTACCTGGTGATGCTGGTGCTGTGGGAACACGGCGACCTGCCCGTCAAAAGGCTGGGCGAACTGCTGCGGCTCGACTCCGGCACGCTGTCCCCCCTGGTCAAGCGGCTGGAGGGGGCCGGTCTGGTCCGGCGCGAGCGCAGCACGCGCGACGAGCGGTCGGTCCAGGTGCGGCTGACCGAGGGGGGCACCGCGCTGCGCGAACAGGCGTTCCGGGTACCGCGCCGCATCGGCGCCGCCACCGGCTTCGACCTCGCCGAGATCGACGAACTGCGCGCGCGCCTGGACCGGCTCACCAGCGCACTGGACGCCGCGGCGGCGACGATGTCGCGGGAGCGGCCCGAGGAGCAGTAGCGACACGAGGAGCAGTAGCGACACGAGGAGCAGCGGCGACCGGAGGCCCGGTGGCGATCGGAGACCCGGTAGCAACCGGAGACCCCGTGGCAACCGGAGACCCGGTGGCGCGCGTGCGGCGGACGTACAGCCGCAGCAGCACCCGCTTGCCCGCCGACTGCTCGCGCAGCGCGAACTGGTCGTTGACGACGGCGAGTTTGAGCCGGTCGACGGGATTGCGCGGGGAGCCGGGCGACTCCACGACCCGCCGGTCGGCGACCACCCACACCCGGTCGAGCGCGGCGAGCCGGTGCCGCAGGACCCGCGGGTCCACCTCCGTGCCGTAGAGCGTGCCCGACACCGGCGCCCCCGCCGCCAGCGCCACGTCCCGCATCCCGCGGAACCCGGCCGGATACGCCAGCGCGGTGGCGCGGGCGGGTCCCGGCAGGAACAACACGGCGTCCCCGGGGCGCAGTTCGCGGGCGGCCACGCGCGAGACGGCGGCCAGGTTGTCGGGGCGGTGGTCCGGCGAGCGGTCCGCGCGCAGCAGCGGGAGCTGGTGGACGAGCGCGGCGGCGACCGCCAGGACACCGGCGGCGGTGAGCAGCGGCGAGCCGGACCGCGCACGCCCCAGCAGCCCGGCGAGCCGGTCCGCCCCGGCGGCCACCAGCAGTGGGAAACCGGCCAGCGCGTACAGCACATAGCGGTCGACGTACAGCGGCGAGAGGCGGGAGACGAGCATCAGCACCGCCGGTGGCAGCACCGCGAGCGGCAGCGCGACCGCCGCGCAGGTCAGCTCGCCGGGCCGGCCCACCGGCCGGGTCAGGCCCAGCACGGCGAGCGCCAGACAGGTCCAGAACACCGCGGGCGCCGGCCCCGCGAACTCGTGCAGCAGGGTGCCGACGCTGTGCAGACCGGGCTCCCGCAACCAGGCGACCTGCGCCGACTGGGCGTGCGAGACGAGCGCCATGGGCAGCACCGCGAGGACGACACCCCCGGCCGCGCAGGCCCAGTGGCGCCACATCCGGCCCGCCACCCGTGCGAGCGCCAGCGTGCCGGCGTGGGCGAGCAGCAGCAGGACCGCGAACTCGTGCAGCAGGCAGGTGACGCCCAGGACCGCGGCGTACGCCCACCAGAGACGGCCAGCCGGCGCCCGCCACCGGAGTTCACCCGAATCGGGGGTTTCGCGGACCGCCCGCACGAGCAGCAGCGTCGCGCCCGCGGCGCCGGCCGCGACCAGGGCGTACGAGCGGCCCTCCTGGGCGTAGTGACCGGCCATCGGCGTCACCGCGTACAGCAGTCCGGCCCACAGCCCGGCGCGCGGCCGCACCAGCCGGGCGCCGAGCGCGGCGACCAGGGCCGCGGTCGCCGCCGCGGCGCACACCGAGGGCAGCCGCAGCAGGACCTCGCCCGGACGGGGGGCGAGGACGACGTGCATGGCCAGGTAGTACAGGCCGTGCACCGCGTCCACGTCGTGCAGCAGCCGCCAGATCTGCGGCACCGAGCGCCGCGCGACCTGGAAGGTGACGGCCTCGTCGCGCCACATGCCGCCGCGGTCGAGCCCCCACAGCCCGAGCGCGAGCATGACAGCCGCGGGGGCGGCCACGACCCCGGCACGCCGGACACGGTTCGACGGCCGGATCAGCAGGCGCCCGATGTTCGCCACGGTGTTCACCACGGTCCCGATCTTTTGCGATTAGCCAACCTTTGCCGGGCATTGACGGCGTATCGGCATGAATACACCATCCGCGCGGCTTACGCTCCCGGATGATGAACCGCCGTCAGTTCCCCCTCCCGCCCCACGCCCCGCCCCACGCCCCGCTCGCCGCCCTCTGGCTGGCCACCCGCGCGCTGATGCTGTGGCTGCTCGCCCACGACGCCGCGCCGCTCCTGGGCCGGGGCGCGGTGGCCCGTGAGGTGTGGCGCCTCTACCAGCACTGGTACGGGCTGCTGTCGCACGGCACCTTCCCGGCCCACGACACGCTGTGGCAGTACCCGCCGGGCGCGGGCGCCGTGCTGCTGTCCCCGGCGCTGCTGCCCGGCCTGACCTACTTCCAGGCGTTCGTGGCCCTGACGCTGGCCGCCGACGCGGTGATCGCGCTGGCGCTGGCCCGCGCGGGCACCCGGCCGGGCCGCAGCCCGCGCGGGGCGTGGCTGTGGACCGGCGGCCTGCCGCTGCTGCTGCACCTCCCGCTGGCCCGGTACGACGTGCAGGTCACCGCCCTCGCCGTGCTCTCCCTGCTGACGCTGTCGCGCTCCACGCGCGCGTGCGGGGTGTTCGCGGCGCTGGGCGCGCTGGTGAAGGTGTGGCCCGCGCTGGCGCTGCTGGGCACCCCGCGGGGGCGGCCGACGCGCTCCGCGTGGCCCTGGGCGGCCGTGACCGGCACGCTGGCCCTGGCGCTGTTCGCGCTCTGGTTCAGCGATCCCCTCTCCTTCCTGCGGCAGCAGAGCGGCCGGGGCGTGCAGATCGAGTCCCTGGGCGGTACAGCGCTCAGCCTGGCCCGGCACGCCGGCTGGCCGGGACGCGTCCACTACCGGTACGGCGCGATGGAGTTCACCGGCCCCTATGTCTCCACGGTCGCCGGCGCCTCCCTCGCGCTCTCGGCCGCCGCCTGCTGCGTCCTGCTGCTGTGGCGCGTGCGGGCCCGGCGCTGGAACGAGGCGACGCCCTTCGACGCCGCCCTGTGCGCCGTCCTGCTGTTCACGGTCACCAGCCGGGTCATCAGCCCGCAGTACCTGATCTGGCTGCTCGGCCTGGCCGCCGTCTGCCTGACCTCGCGCCACACCGCCCAGCGCCCGGTCGCGGCACTGGTGGTGGCGGCGGCCGCGGTCAGCTCCGTGGTCTATCCCACGCTGTACGGCGAGGTCGTCCACTGCACCTGGACCGGCTCCCTGCTGATGGTCCTGCGCAACGGCCTGCTGGTGACCGCCGCCGGGCTCTCCCTCGTCCGGCTGTGGCGCTCCACCCGGCCGCGGCCCGCACGGCAGCACCCGCCCTCGACACCCCGGCCGGCCGCGACGGCGCTCCCCGTAGGGCACTGAGCACACACCTCCTGACGGGAGCGCACGGACATTCCCACGACACCGAAGCCGCCGGCGGCGAGCGTCGTCGTCATCGGTCACAACGACGCCGCCCATGTCGCGGAAGCGGTCCGCTCGGCACTCGCCCAGGGACCCGCCGTACGGCAGGTGGTCGCCGTGGACGACGGCTCCACGGACCGCAGCCCGAAGGTGCTGGCGCGGCTGGCCGCCGGCGAGCCACGGCTGACGGTGCTGCGCCGGGCGGCCAACAGCGGGGGCTGCGGCAGCCCGCGCAACGACGGCCTGGCCGCGGTGACGTCCCCGTACGTGATGTTCCTGGACAGCGACGACGTACTGCCCGCCGGCGCGGTGGCCGCGCTGCTCGCCGCGGCGGCCCGGACGGGCGCCGAGGTGGCGGCCGGCCGGTGCGTGCGCCGCGAACTGCCGTCGGGCCGCGAACACCCCTGGCAGCCGGACCTGTACGCGGCGCACGCCGTCGTGGCGCACCCCGCCCGGCGCCCGCGTCTCGTCCACGACACGCTCTGCGTCAACAAGCTCTACCGCACCGGTTTCCTGCACGAGCACGGCATCCGCTTCCCCGAAGGGCCCTTCCGCTACGAGGACTTCGTCTTCACCGCGCGCGTGCTGGCCGCCGCGCCGCGCGTCGCCCTGGTGCCCGAGACGGTGTACGTGTGGCAGGTGCGCCGCGCCGCCGACCGGCTCTCGCTCTCCCTCGACCGGGCGGACATCGGCAACTGGCGGGCCCGCACCCGGGCCTGCGCGCTGGCCCACGCCATCCTGCTGGGCGCCGGGCACAAGGAGCTGGCGCGCGCGGCACGGGCCAAGTTCCTCGACCACGACCTGCGGATGTACGCGCGCGAGCTGGCGTTGCGCGACGCGTCGTACCGGCGCGCGTGGTGGGCGCACACCCGGGCGTACCTGGAGCAGTACGACGTGGCCGACTTCGAGGTCGACCCGGCCGCGCCCGGCCCGCTGCTGGCGCGGGTCGTCCTGGCCTCCCCCGGGCCGCGCGACCTGGGCCGCCTCGGGGAACTCGCCGCCCGCCCGGCCCGGCTGTGCCCGCCCTACGCCCGCACCCCGGACGGCACCCCCGTCTGGTCCGAGGACCTGCCCCGGGTCACCCTCGCCCCGCTGCTGACCCGCCCGGTCCGGCTCCTGCCGCTCGCCGTCGACGCGGAACTGCGCCCACGCGCGCGTGCCACCCGGCTGCGGCTGCGCCTGCACGAGCTGTACGGGCGGGTGGCGCGGGCGGACCCCACGGAGGTGGCGACGGAGTGGCGGTCCCGGGCGGACGGGCACCCGGTGCAGCGCCGTACCGCCGCCCTCACGGCCGCCGCCGACGGCACCTGGTCGGCCGCCGTCTCCGTCGACCTGGACGCGCTGGGCGGGCCGGGCGCGGGCACCTGGGATCTGCGACTGCGGGTCCGCTTCGCCGACGGCGCGCACCGCGACCTGACCGCGCACGCCGTCAAGGGCGCCGGACGGCTGCGCCGCCGTGCCCTGCCGAGCGCCCGGCACGGACTGCTGCTCGTCCACCCGTACGCCACCCACTCCGGCGCGCTGGCGCTGCGGGTGGCGCCCGGAGTCCGCGGCGCCGTGCCCGTGATCGGCGCACGGCTGCGCCGCCTGCTTCACTGGAGGCGTTCCGACCGAGGAGGGGACTACCGCAGATGACCTGGCTGATCACCGGAGGCGCCGGCTACATCGGGGCGCACGTCGTACGGGCGATGACCGAGGCGGGAGAGCGGACGGTGGCCTACGACGACCTGTCCACCGGCCGTTCCGCGCGGCTGCCGGAGGGGGTCCCGCTGGTCGTGGGCTCCGTCCTGGACGGCGACCTGGTGGCGCGCACCCTGTCCGAGCACGCCGTCACCGGTGTCGTCCATCTGGCGGCCAAGAAGCAGGTGGGCGAGTCGGTGGCGCGTCCGCTGCACTACTACCGGGAGAACGTCGAGGGCCTGCGGGTCCTGCTGGAGGCGGTGACGGCGGCCGGGGTCCCGTCGTTCGTGTTCTCGTCCTCCGCGGCCGTGTACGGCATGCCCGCCGGGGCCGGGGACGACGCCCTGGTGACGGAGGAGACGCCGTGCGCGCCGATGTCCCCGTACGGCGAGACCAAGCTGGCCGGCGAGTGGCTGGTGCGCGCGACGGGCCGGGCGACGGGGCTGTCGACGGCGTCGCTGCGCTACTTCAACGTGGCGGGCGCGGCGGCCCCCGAACTGGCGGACACCGGTGTCTTCAACCTGGTCCCGATGGTCTTCGAGAAGCTCACCGAGGGCGCGGCGCCGCGCGTCTTCGGGGACGACTACCCGACGCCGGACGGCACCTGTGTGCGCGACTACATCCACGTGGTGGACCTGGCCGAGGCGCATGTGGCCGCGGCCCACGCCCTGCGGGCCGCGCCCGGCCGTGCGCTGACCCTCAACATCGGCCGCGGGGAGGGCGTCTCGGTGCGCGAGATGATCGACCGGATCAACGCCGTCACCGGTCACGACCGCCCGCCGGTGCTCGCCCCGCGCCGCCCCGGCGACCCGGCCCGGGTCGTGGCCTGCGCGGACCGCGCCGCCGCGGAACTCGGCTGGAAGGCCCGGCACGACGTCGAGTCCATGCTCACCTCGGCCTGGGCAGGTTGGCAGCACCACCATCCGGACGGGCGCTGAGGCCGACGGGCCGGAGGGGCCGGAGGGGCCGGAGGGGCCGGAGGGGCCGGAGGGGCACCGCGGCGGGACCGTGCGCGGGGGCACACACGGCCCCGAATGTTTATACTGGCTGTTGTCTTTGAATAAAGGGGTCCAGTATGAGTGTGACGACGATCGACCTCGACGACGACGCACTGGAAAAGGCCATGCGCGTGGCCGGCGGAGGCACCAAGAAAGACGTGGTCAACGCCGCGCTTCGCGAGTACGCCGAACGCCACGAGCGGGCCGCTCTCGTCGCCAAGCATTTCCGAGCCGCCCAGGAGTGGGACTACGAGGGGTGGCAGCGCCTGCGCGCCGAGGACAAGCGGGACGCGGGTTGATCCACTATCTGCTCGACTCCTCGGCTCTGTGGCGCCTCCAGCGTGAGGAACATCTGAGGGACGCCTGGCTGGAGACAACCGTCCTTCGGGCCATGGGTTCGTGCGCCCCCCAGCGGGCCGAGTTCCGACGCTCGGCCCGCAACGCTGCCGAGTACGAATCCATGGGTGAGATGTTCACGGACCTCTACCCGGACGTGCCGCTCCCCAAGAGGCTCTGGGACTGGGTCGACGCCGCCCAGTACACCCTTGCCGGGAACGGGGCCGTCAGCGCGGCGAGCCCGTTGGACCTCATGATCTGCGCGACCGCCGCACACCACGGACTGATCGTGCTGCACGACGACGCCGACTTCGTGACCATGGCGCGCTTCCTGCCCGACGTCAGCGAACGCAGCGTCCGCAGCGTCCCGGAAAGGTAGACCGGCCCGGCGCCCGCGCCCGGTTCACAGCGCCCGCAGGGCCTCGGTGGTCGCCCGCGTCAAGGACGCCAGATACCCCTTCGGGAGCTTCGGGCCGCGGATGACCACCGAGCGCCAGTACAGGGGGCCGGAGATCAGGTCGAGGGCCAGTTGGCGGTCGGCTCCGGCCCGGATCTCGCCCCGCTTCTCGGCCGCCGCGAGGATCGTGCTGGCGACGCCCTCCTGCCCGTCGCGCAGGGCCTTCTGCATGGCCTCGGCGATGTCCGGGTTGCGCGCGGCCTCGGCCTGGAGGTCCGGGATGACCTGGGAGGCGACGGGATGGCGCAGTGCGCGCGAGGTCACCTCGTACAGCAGCCGCAGGTCGCCCTCCAGGCTGCCGGTGTCGGGCGTGGGCAGGCCCATCACCGCGAGCGCGGAGACGACGTCGAGGACCAGGTGCAGCTTGGACCGCCAGCGGCGGTAGACGGCGGTCTTGCCGACACCGGCGCGGCGCGCGATGCCCTCGATGGACATCCGGGCGTAGCCGACGGACGCGAGTTCCGCGAAGACGGCGGCGCGGATGGCCTCGGTCACGTCCTCCCTCAGGACGGCCGCCCCGGCGGGGGGCCGTCGGCGGGGCCGCGCGCCGGGCTCGTCGGCATTCGTCGTCATGCCGTCCAGCATAGGGCGTTACGACGAAACGGTTGCGTTCCGACGTCAACTCGGCTTACGCTCCCGTTGCGACGATACGGTCCCGTCCCGACGTAAGAGAACGTGAAGAGACGTACGGGGAAACACGGAGAGACGGACCACCGGCCGGACGCACGCACCCCCCTCCCCCCGAGCGAAAGCAGCGGATGTGAGCCAGGTCCTCCACACACCGCCCCCGACGACCGCCCCGGCCGACGACGACCTGGCGGCGCTCGCCGCCCGGCACGGGCTCACGGTCAGCGGTGCCCGACCCACCCTGCCCGAGTACGTCCGCGAGCTGTGGGACCGGCGCCACTTCATCACCGCCTTCTCCACCGCCAAGCTCACCGCGCAGTACAGCCAGGCGAAGCTCGGCCAGGTCTGGCAGGTCATGACCCCGCTGCTGAACGCGGCGGTCTACTACTTCATCTTCGGTGTGCTGCTCGGCACCAAGCACGGCGTGCCCGACTACATCCCGTTCCTGGTCACGGGCGTGTTCGTGTGGACGTTCACACAGAGTTCGATCATGGCGGGCACCCGGGCGATCTCCGGCAACCTCGGCCTGGTGCGCGCCCTGCACTTCCCGCGGGCCGCGCTGCCGATCTCCTTCTGCCTCCAGCAGCTCCAGCAGCTGCTGTTCTCGATGGCCGCGCTGGTCGTCATCCTGCTGTGCTTCGGCGTCCCGGTCTCCGTCTCCTGGCTGCTGGCGATCCCGGCCCTGGTCCTCCAGTTCACGTTCAACGCCGGCGTCTCGATGATCATGGCCCGGATGGGCGCGAAGACCCCGGACATCGCCCAGCTGATGCCGTTCGTCCTGCGCACCTGGATGTACGTGTCCGGCGTGATGTGGAGCATCGACCGGCTGACCAGCAAGGACGACCTGCCGCACGCGGTGACGGTCGCGCTGGAGACCAACCCCGCCGCCGTCTACATCGACCTCATGCGGTTCGCGCTGATCGACAGCTTCCACGCGAGCCAGCTGCCCCCGCACGTGTGGGCGGCGGCGATCGGCTGGGCCCTGCTCGCGGGCGTCGGCGGCTTCATCTACTTCTGGAAGGCTGAGGAGACGTACGGCCGTGGCTGAGAACCTGAACGACACGAACATCCCCACCGTCGTCGCCGACCGCGTCGACATCGTCTACCGGGTCAACGGCACCGGCGCCGGCCGCGGCACCGCGACCGCCGCCCTCAACCGGATGCTGCGCCGCAAGAACGCCGAGAAGGCGGCCGGCGTGCGCAGGGTGCACGCGGTCAAGAGCGTCTCGTTCGTCGCGTACAAGGGCGAGGCCGTCGGCCTCATCGGCACCAACGGCTCCGGCAAGTCGACGCTGCTGAAGGCCGTCGCGGGCCTGCTCCCGGTAGAGAACGGCCACATCTACACCGACGGCCAGCCCTCCCTCCTCGGGGTCAACGCGGCCCTGATGGGCGACCTGACCGGCGAGCGCAACGTCTACCTCGGCGGCCTCGCCATGGGCATGACCCGCGAGCAGATCAAGGAGCGCTACCAGGACATCGTCGACTTCTCCGGCATCAACGAGAAGGGCGACTTCATCACCCTGCCCATGCGGACGTACTCCTCGGGCATGGGCGCCCGGCTGCGCTTCTCCATCGCCGCCGCCAAGGACCACGACGTCCTGCTGATCGACGAGGCCCTGGCGACCGGCGACCGGTCCTTCCAGAAGCGCTCCGAGGCCCGCATCCGCGAGCTGCGCAAGAGCGCGGGCACGGTGTTCCTGGTCAGCCACAACAACAAGTCGATCCGCGACACCTGCGAGCGGGTCCTGTGGCTGGAGCGCGGCGAGCTGCGCATGGACGGGCCGACGGAGGACGTCATGAAGGAATACGAGGCGTTCACCGGCGACAAGAAGCCGGCCAGGCCCGCGCCGAAGCCGCAGCCGAAGGCGTCCGTGCCGCCGCAGGACAAGCCCAAGGACACGAAGGTCGCCCAGCCCTCCTGACCCACGACCGGCGCAACCCGGGCCGCCCCATTCCTCCGGTCGGTGACACCATGACCTGAAGAGGTGCGGCCTGGAGACGACGAGGCGAAGGAGTCCACGCGATGCCCGAGCTGAGCATCATCGTCCACGGGCCCGACACCCAGGGGCACCTGACGGAACTGCTCGACTCCCTCGCCGCCCGCCCCCTGCCGGACACCGAGGTGATCGTGGCCGCGGTCGGCGACTGGGCCCGCGAGACGGCCGAGGAGCACGCCGCCCGCGCGGTGGTGCTGCCCCTGCCGGACGGCACGGGCGACGCGGCGGCCCGGTCGGCGGGGGCCGCGCGGGCGACCGGCCGCTGGCTGCACTTCGTACCGGCCGCGGACGGCCTGCCCGCGGGCGCCCCGCGTCTGGTCGCCGAACGCGCCGCGGAACTGCCCGACACCGTGGACGTGCTGCTCCTCGACCACACCTCCAGCACCTGGCGGACCAGCGGCGTCCGCTCCGCCGACGGCCCGCTGCTGGCCCGCGCCGGCCGCGCCGAGCCGGCCCTCGACACCGCCCCGGACCTGCTGCGGCTCGCCCCGCTGCTCGGCAACCGCGTCCTGCGCGCCGCCTTCTGGCGGGCCCACCAGGACCGGCTCGCCGCGGGCGACGAGGCGTTCACCGCGCTCGCCGCCCTCCTGCACGCCCACCGCGTCGCCTGTCTGAACCAGGTCGGGTACGACAGCCGCCCACCGCGCCCCGAGAGCCTGCCGCCGGTCACCGCCGAGCGGCGCTACGCCCTCGTCGACCGCTACGAAACCCTCCTCGCGCTCGTGAAGGACCGCCCCGCCGTCCGCGCGGTCCTCTACGACGTCATGGTCCGCGACCTGCTGCGCACCTTCGCCCGGGAGGACATGCCCGACCAGGTGGCCCGTGAGTTCTTCCGCCGGGCCTCCCTCGCGGCGGTCCGCCACCGCCCCGCGGGACACCGCCGTCCCGGCGGGCTCGACGGCGTCCGCCACGGCCTGCTCGAAGAGGGCGCGTACACCAGGTACCGCGCCTTGCAGGCCGCGGGCCGCACCCGCCGGGCGGCCGGATCGGCGGCACGCACCGGCAAGCGCCGGCTGGGTACGAAGGTCCGCGACCAGCAGTACCGCCGGGCCCTCGGCCGCCGGGTGGACCCCGACCTCGCCGTCTTCTCCGCCTACTGGAACCGCGGGGTCGCCTGCAACCCGGCCGCCGTCGCCGCCGAACTGGCCCGCCGCGCCCCCTGGATCCACCCGGTGTGGGTGGTGACGAAGGACAACGCCCCGCTGCTGCCGCCCGGCACCGACCACGTGCTCCCCGGCACCCGCCGCTACTGGGAGGTGCTGGCCACCGCCAAGTACCTGACCAGCAACGTCAACTTCCCCGACGCGGTGGTCAAACGCCCGGACGCGATCCATCTCCAGACCCACCACGGCACCCCGCTCAAGCGGATGGGCCTGGACCAGACGCGGTATCCGACCGCCGCCCGCGGCATGGACTTCGCCAAGCTGCTGGCCCGCGTCGACAAGTGGGACTACAGCGTCTCCGCCAACAGCCACTCCACCCGCAGGTGGCAGCACGCCTACCCGTCCCGCTACACCTCCCTCGACTACGGCTATCCGCGCAACGACGTCTACTACCGCGCAGGCGCCGCCGAGGTCCGCGCGGTCCGCGACCGCCTGGGCATCGCCCCGGGCCGCACCGCCGTCCTGTACGCCCCCACCCACCGCGACTACGAGGCCGGCTGGACCCCCCGCCTCGACCTCGCCGCCCTCGCCGACCGGCTCGGCGAGAACACGGTGCTGCTGGTGCGCGCCCACTACTTCTACGGCACGGCCGCCACCGCCCTGACCGGCCTGCGCCGCACCGGCCGGATCATCGACGTCTCGTCGTACACCCCCGTCGAGGACCTGTGCCTCGCCGCCGACGCCCTGGTCACGGACTACTCGTCGATCATGTTCGACTACGCCAACCTCGACCGCCCGATCGTGATCTACGCCGACGACTGGGAGACGTACGCGAGAACCCGGGGCGTGTACTTCGACCTGCCGGCCGAGGCGCCGGGCCAGGTCGCCCGCACCCAGGAGGACCTGGCCGAGGTGTTCGCCTCGGGCGCCTGGCGGGACGAGGCCGCGGCGAAGGCACGCGCCGTCTTCCGGCGCCGGTTCTGCGAGTTCGACGACGGGCACGCCGCCGAACGCGTCGTACGCCGGGTGTTCCTCGGCGAGAACGACCAGGCGCTGCCCCCGGTGGTCCCGCCGGCCGACCGCACCCCGGCACCGAGCCCCGAGGAGGCCACGGCATGACCCCCGACGTCACGGTGACGGTGATCGTCCACAACGACGCGGCACGGCTCCCGAGAGCGGTGGCGTCCCTGCGCCGGCAGACCCACCGGAACATCGAGATCATCATCAGCGACGACCACTCCACCGACGAGACCCCGTTCGTGGCCCGTGCGCTGGCCGCGCAGGACGACCGCGTCCGCTGTCTGCGGCTGGCCCGCAACAGCGGCGGTTGCAGCGCCCCGCGCAACCGGGCCCTGGAGACCGCCCGAGCGCCCTACCTGATGTTCCTCGACAGCGACGACGAACTCCCGGCGACCGCCGTCGGGTCGCTGCTCGCCGCGCACCGCGAACGCGAGGTCGACTTCACGATGGGCGCGGTGCGCCGGATACGCGCGGACGACGGCCGCCGCTCGACCTGGATGCCGCACCTGGTCGCCGAACGCCGCACGCTGGCCGGCATCGAGGACGACCCGCGCCTCTTCTTCGAGCACCTGTCCACGAGCAAGATGTACGCCCGCACCTTCCTGGACCGCCACGACCTGCGCTTCCCCGAAGGCATCCACTACGAGGACCAGTTGTTCACCGCGCAGGCGTACTGCCTGGCGAAGGCGTTCACCATCATCCCGGAGCCGGTGTACCACTGGTACATAGCCCCGTACGCGACAGCCGACGCGGCGTCCATCTCCAATCAGCGGGACCGGCTGGACAACGTCCGCGACCGCATCCACGTGCAGCGGCTGATCGACGCCTTCCTGACCGACAGCGGGCACGCGGCGCTGCGGGAGGACAAGGACTACAAGTTCCTCAAGCACGACTTCCGGCTGTACGCCGGTGACCTGCCCTACCGGGACGAGGAATGGCTGCGGGCCTTCGCGCAGCTCACCGTCCCGTACGTCTCGGCGCTCGCCCCCGGCGCGTTCGCCCGGCTGCCCCGCCCGGAACGGGTGGTGCTCCAACTGGTCCGCGAGGGGCGGCTGGCCGAGGCGCAACTGGCCGCGCGCGGTCTGGGGCACGGGGTGGCGCCGCGGCGCGTGACGACGGACGCGGCGGGCGGCGGCACCTACTGGGGCGAGCGGATCCCGTCCACCGGCTGGGCCCGGCGCGAACTGGAGGTGACCGACCTGGAGCTGGCCACCCACCCGTTCCCGAGCGCCCGGCTCCGCCACGAGATAACCGAGTTGACGCCCGGAGCGGGCGCCTGTCTGAACCTGCGGATCCGTACCTACGACCCCGGGCTACGGCTGCCGGTCGGCCCGCAGCGGGCCGCGCTGCTGCTGACTCCGGGCCGGCGCCGGCTCACGGTCCCCTTCCGGCTCACCCCGGTCCGTCCGGGCGTCTTCGAGGGCCGGGTCCGGCTCGACCTGGCGACGGCCCCGGTCCCGCTGCACGGCTTCGCCGGCGTCCGCCACCCGGTGCTGCGCATCGAACACCAGGGCACGGCCAACGCGTCCGTGCTCCTGGCCCCCCTGTCCTTCCCCGCGCTGACCACGCGCGTCGGCTACCGCTCCGGCGCCGCCCCGCACGTCCTCACGGTCGAGCCGGAGGGCCGCAATCCGGGCCGGTTGCAGATCCGCTGGCGGCCGGCGGGCGTGACGGCCCGGCTGACCCGGCCGCTGGCACGAGGGCTGGCCCGCCCGGCCGTACGCCGGGCGACCCGGCTCCTGGCAAGCCCGCGGCGCTGACACCCGCCCGGCTCCACGCACCCGCCCGGCTCCACGCACCCGCCCGCGCCTCGACCCGGGCCGCGCCACCGGCACTCGGGCCCGGCCCCGGCACCCGCCGACACCCGGGCCCGGCCCACCGCCGCCCACCGCCTGTCATCCCGCCCACCGCTGGTCCGGGGCTCCCGTCACACCCCCGCCGCTCAAGCTCAGCGCACCGCGTACAGCACCTGTCCGCCCGGCCCGTCGGCCACCTTCCGCAGGCCCGGGTCCGGTGCGTCGCCCGCCCGGTCCACCACCCAGCGCACCCCGTACTCCCGGGCGATCCCGCGCCGCTCGCCGACCGGGGTCCCGGCGGCGAAGTACCGGCGCACCGCCGCGTCCCGCCGGCCCTCGTCCGGCAGGAACACATCGGGGTAGCCGGGCGCGACCGTGTACGGCCCGTACGCCGGGATCTGCCGGGCCGGGAAGGTGCGCGCCATGACCACGTCCCCGTACTTCACCCACGGGGTGATCCACCGGTATCCCGTCCAGGGCGCCCGGTACTTCGCGGCGACCGCCCCGGGCAGCGCCGCCCGCCCGACCACGTAGCCCAAGGTCCCCGCCTGCGTCCAGGCCCCCGCCAGCAGGGCGGCGCCGAGCACGCACGCCCACGCCGTCCGCACGGACCGCCGTCCGGCCGAGACGACTTCGAGCGCCGCCGCGAGCTGTGCCGGGATCAGCGCGGCGGGCAGCGCCCGGCCCCACGAGTAGTGCCCGCTCACCCCGCCCGCCGCGAACACCGCCGCCCCCAGCACGAAGAAGACCACCAACGGGTCCCGCCGGTCCCGCCGCAGGCGCAGCCCCAGCGCCACCACCCCGAGCAACACCAGCCCGAACCGGCCGAGCAGATCCCGGTACAGCGGCCGGTGCACGGCCTCCAGACCGGCCCCGGCGAAGAACAGCGCGTAGAAGTCGTAGTACGGCCACGCCCACAGCACCACGAGCCCCAGCAGCACGGCCGCGCCGAGCCTCGGCAGCACCTCCCGCGCGGGCCGCGCCGCGACGACGGTGGCGAGCGCGCCGAGCGAGGCCACCACCCCCGAGAACTGATGGACCAGCAGGATCACCGCCCACAGCGCCCCGAGCCCCAGCCACGCCCCCCAGCCGGCGCCCCGGCGCAGCGCCCGGCCCAGCAACGCCCAGAAGTGGAAGGCCAGCCCGAGCGCGAACACGCTCGGATACGACACCGTCAGCGCGAGCGAGTTCAGCCCGAGGAAGCCACTCCACTCGAACAGCAGCGGCCCCCACAGGAACAGCAGGCACAGCAGTGCCACGGCGGGCGCCACCGGCCGGTCGCTCAGCGTGCGGACGTACCGCCACACGCCCGTCACCAGCAGCGCGAGCCCGGCGAGCGCGCCGACGCGCAGCACGACGAACACCGACGGACCGGTGACCTTGGCGACGATGCCCAGCACCAGCATCCACGGCGAGTAGTAGGGGCTCGGGGTGTCCGCGTCGACCAGCGGACTGCCGGGGTGCGGCAGGCTGTGCCGCAGCCGTTGCAAGGTCGCCGCGTGCATGCCGAGATCGCCCGCCCAGGGCAGGCGGACGATCACCAGGAGCAGGAGGGCCAGGACGAGCGCGACGGCGGCCGGCGCGACGGCCCGGCCGACTGCCGCCGCAGCGCCGCCGCTAGGCCGCGCGACGCGCATCCTGCTGGAACACCCAGGTGCGGTAGACGAGGAAACGGAAGACGGAGGCGAGGACGATCGACAGCGCTTTGACGGCATTCGATTCCAGCGGGCTGTGCAGTCCGAGACCGTGATATCCGAGCCAGAACAGGCCGCTTTCCATGACCACGCCGAGCCCGCTGAAGACGAAGAACAGTACGATTTGCCGACGGGTGCGCCGCTCCCGGTCGCGATAGGTGAAATAGCGGAAGCCGACGTAATTCGTGGCCATGGCGACACAGCTGGCCAGCACCGTCGCGATCATCGCCGGCCAACCGAGCCCATGCAGCAGCAG
Source organism: Streptomyces sp. NPDC056161 (assembly GCF_042268025.1). Lineage (NCBI taxonomy): Bacteria > Bacillati > Actinomycetota > Actinomycetes > Kitasatosporales > Streptomycetaceae > Streptomyces > Streptomyces sp. NPDC056161. The sequence goes on along the minus strand of NZ_JBHJUV010000003.1, from coordinate 29,479 downwards.
GTTGAAGACCAGCAGATTCACCAGGACACCGCTGCCGCCGACGATCCCGAACTTCACGACTTCGAGGACGACGCGTGCGACCGGCCGGGACCGGGTGGGGGCGGCCTCCGCCGGACGCGTTCCGGTGAGATGAGCGAGGTTCGCTGTCACACCGCAGACCATATCCGAAACGCCCCGATTAGCAGGAAACGGTAAATTCACCGGACGGTTTTGACCAGACGACGGAAAGAAAGCGGGCGCCCCGCGCCGTTTCCGGCCCGGGACGCCCGGTGCGCCGTACGGCGGCGGCTTTCCGGCCGCCGCGCCGCGTCCTACGAATGCGAGCGCAGCAGCGTCCGCATCGTCCGCATCGCCACCGACAGGTTGGCGAGGTCGAAGGAGTCCGAACCGCGGATCTCCTCCAGGGTGGTGCGGGCCCGGCTCAGGATCGCCGTGTTCTTCTCCTCCCACGCCTTGAACCGCTCCTCGGGCGTCGCGCCCGCCTCACCGACGGCCAGCACCTCCGCGGTCAGCTCGGCGTGGGTCGAGTACAGGTCCTCGCGGATGGAGGCGCGGGCCATGGACTGCCAGCGGTCGGCGCGGGGCAGCTCGATGATCCGGTCCATCAGCTCGGTGATGGCGAGCCGGTCGGCGAGGTCGTAGTACACGTCGGCGACCTCCAGCGGATCCCGGCCCATGCGGTCGGCGACCGAGACGATGTCGAGCGTCGGGAACGCGGCGGAGAACCCGGCCACCGGCGTGGCCAGTTCGCCCGGGACGCCCGCGCCGGTCAGCTCGTCGTAGATGTGCTGGTACCACTCCAGGTCCGCGCCGCGCAGCAGGTTCGGCAGCTGCTGCCAGACCTTCCCGGCCCGCTCGGCGAAGAACTCGACGGTCTCGGCGAGCTGGAGCGGCTGCGGCCGGTTGTTCAGCAGCCAGCGCGTGCCGCGCTCGACCAGACGGCGCGAGTGCAGCCGGATCCGGGTCTGCACGGCCGCCTCGACCTTGTTGTCCAGATCCTCCACCGCGTCCCACACAAGCGCCGACCGGAAGATCGTGCGGGCCGCGGTCTGCGCCCGGACGATCTCCTCCAGCGAGGCGCCGGTCTCCTCCCGCAGCCGGTGCAGATAGGTCGTACCGCCCGTGTTGACCGTGTCGTTGACCAGCACGGTCGTGGTGATCTCACGGCGCAGCGGGTGACTGTCGATCCGCTCGGGGAACCGCTCGCGCAGCGCCTTCGGGAAGTAGGTGTCCAGCAGGCCACGCAGATACGGGTCGTCCGGCAGCGAGGTGCGCAGCAGCTCCTCGGCGACCGTGATCTTCGTGTACGCCAGCAGGACCGCGGTCTCCGGGCCGGTCAGCCCCTGTCCCTGGGCCAGCCGTTCACGGATCTGACGGTCGGTGGGCAGGAACTCCAGCGCTCGGTCGAGATGGCCCGCGCGCACCAGGTGGCGGATGAACCGCTGCTGGGCGTTGAGCATGTCCTTGGACTGGGCCAGCGCGTTGCCGATCGCCGTGTTCTGCGCGTAGTTGTTGCGCAGCACCAGGGCGCCGACCTCGTCGGTCATCTCGGCGAGCAGCTTGTTGCGCTGCTTGACGGTCATGTCGCCGTCCGTGACCGAGCCGTTGAGCAGGATCTTGATGTTGACCTCGTGGTCCGAGGTGTCCACGCCCGCGCTGTTGTCGATCGCGTCGTTGTTGATCTTGCCGCCCTGGGTGGCGAACTCGATCCGGCCCAGCTGGGTCAGGCCCAGGTTGCCGCCCTCGCCGACCACCTTGACCCGCAGGTCCCTGCCGTCCACCCGGATGGCGTCGTTGGCCTTGTCGCCGACGTTCGCGTCGGTCTCGCTGCTCGCCTTGACGTACGTCCCGATGCCGCCGTTCCACAACAGGTCGACCGGCGCCTTCAGGACCGCCTTCATCAGGTCGGCCGGGGTCAGCTTGACCACGCCGGGCTCGATGCCGAGGGCCTCGCGGATGTGCGCGCCCACCGGGATCGACTTGGCGGTGCGCGGGAAGACCCCGCCGCCCGCCGACAGCAGCCCGGTGTCGTAGTCGGCCCAGCTGGAGCGGGGCAGCTCGAACAGCCGGCGGCGCTCGGCGTAGGAGGCGGCGGCGTCCGGTTCCGGGTCGATGAAGATGTGCCGATGGTCGAAGGCGGCGACCAGGCGGATGTGTTCGCTCAGCAGCATGCCGTTGCCGAACACGTCACCGGACATGTCGCCGATGCCGACGACCGTGAAGTCCTCGGCCTGCGTGTCCACGTCCAGCTCGCGGAAGTGTCGTTTCACCGACTCCCAGGCGCCGCGCGCGGTGATGCCCATGCCCTTGTGGTCGTAGCCCGCGCTGCCGCCGGAGGCGAAGGCGTCGCCGAGCCAGAAGTTGTACGACTGGGCGACCTCGTTGGCGATGTCGGAGAACGTCGCGGTGCCCTTGTCGGCCGCCACCACCAGATAGGTGTCGTCCTCGTCGTGGCGCACCACGTCCGGCGGGGGCACGACCGCGCCCGCGACCATGTTGTCGGTGATGTCGAGCAGCGCCGAGATGAACGTCTGGTAGCTGGCGACGCCCTCGGCCAGCCACGCGTCCCGGTCCGCGCTCGGATCGGGCAGCTGCTTGGCGACGAAGCCGCCCTTGGCGCCCACCGGCACGATCACGGTGTTCTTCACCATCTGCGCCTTGACCAGGCCGAGGATCTCCGTGCGGAAGTCCTCACGCCGGTCGGACCAGCGCAGACCGCCGCGCGCGACCTTGCCGAAGCGCAGGTGGACGCCCTCCACCCGCGGCGAGTACACCCAGATCTCGTACGCCGGGCGCGGCGCCGGCAGGTCCGGGATGGCCTGCGGGTCGAACTTCATGGACACGTAGTCGTGCGGCCGGCCCCGGGAGGCGTCCTGGAAGAAGTTCGTCCGCAGTGTCGCCTTGATGACGGTGAGGAAGGAGCGCAGGATGCGGTCCTCGTCGAGGCTGGCGACCTGGTCGAGGGCGGCCTCGACCTCTTCGAGCAGGGCGTCGACGAGTTCGTGCCCGGCCCGCTGGCGCTCGGGCGCCATCCGGGCCTCGAAGAGGGAGACGAGCAGCCGGGTGGTGTGGACGTTCGTCCGGAGGGTGTCCTCCATGTAGTCCTGGCTGAAGGTGGACCCGGCCTGCCGCAGGTACTTGGCGTACGCGCGCAGCACCATCGCCTGCCGCCAGGTCAGTCCGGCGCCGAGCACGAGGGCGTTGAAGCCGTCGTTCTCCGCCTTGCCGGTCCAGGTCGCGGCGAACGCCTCCTGGAAGCGCTCACGGCCGTCGTCGCCCAGGTAGTCGCCGTTGCCGCCGCCCAGCGACTTGGGGATGCGCAGGCCGAAGTCGTAGATCCAGGAGGTCGTCCGGTCCGCGCAGCGCAGCTCGTACGGCCGCTCGTCGATCACCTCCACGCCGAGCCGGTTGAGGACCGGCAGCACCGCGGACAGCGAGATCGCGGCGCCATGGCGGTAGATCTTGAAGCGGCGTTCGTCGGGGGCGGCGCCCACCGGCTCGTACAGGCTGAGCGCGAAGTCCTTGCCCGCCTCCTCGTCGAGCCGCTCCAGGTGGACCAGGTCGGCGACGGCCGCGCGCGGGGTGTGGTCGGCCTTGTAGCCCTCGGGGAAGGCGTTGGTGTAGCGGCGCAGCAGTCCGGCGGCGCGTTCCTCGCCGCACTCCGCGGTCAGTGCCTCGGCGAATCCGTCGGCCCAGGAGCGGGCGGCCTCGACCAGCCGGGCCTCGATGCGCTCCCGGTCCGTGTCGGACAGCTCGGGCAGCTCGGTGCCGGGTGCGACCCGGACGACGAAGTGCAGCCGGGAGAGGACGGATTCGGTGTTCCAGGCGGTGAAGTCGACGCTGGTGCCGCCCAGTTCCTCCTTGAGGATGTCGATGATCCGCAGCCGGACGCCGGTGGTGTAGCGGTCCCGGGGGAGGTAGACGAGGGCGGAGTAATAGCGTCCGTACTCGTCCTGCCGCAGGTACAGCCGCAGCCGCCGGCGCTCCTGGAGGTACAGCACGGAGGTGGCGATGGAGCGCAGTTCGTCCACGCGCGTCTGGAACAGCTCGTCGCGCGGGTAGGTCTCCAGGATCTGGAGCAGGTCACGGCCGTCGTGGCTGTCGGGTGAGAACCCGGCGCCCTTGAGCACCTGGGCCACCTTGCGCCGGATCACGGGCACGCGGCGCACGGACTCGGTGTACGCGGCCGAGGAGAACAGCCCGAGGAAGCGGCGCTCGCCGACGACGTTTCCGTCCTTGTCGAACTTCTTGACGCCGACGTAGTCGAGGTACGACGGCCGGTGCACGGTGGCCCGGCTGTTGGCCTTGGTCAGCACCAGCAGCTTGTGCTCACGGGCCTTGGCCCGCGCGTCGGTCGGAAGCCGCTCGAACGAGGGGCTGACGGGGTGGCTGTCCTCACCGGAGTGCTGCGGGTCGGAACGCAGGATGCCGAGGCCGGTGCCGGGCACGGCGGCCAACGAGTCGTCCCCGTACAGCTGGTACTCGCGGAAGCCGAGGAAGGTGAAGTGATCGGCGGACAGCCAGCGCAGCAGCTCGCGGGCCTCCTCCACGTCCGGCCGGGGCAGATCGGCCGGGAGCGGCTCGTCGGCCAGCCCCTCGGCGATGCGCAGCGCCGCGTCCCGCATCTTCTCCCAGTCCTCGACGGCCTCGCGGACGTCGGACAGGACGCGCAGCAGATCGGCGGTGATCTGCTTCAGATCGGCGCGGTCGGTCTCGCGGTCGATCTCCACGTGGATGAAGGACTCGATGTGCGCGTCGTGCGGGAGGTCGCCGCCGGTGTACGGGCCGGGCAGCACCTCGATGAGCTTCCCGGTGAGGTCCCGCCGGACGACGAACTGCGGGTGGATGACGACGTGGATGCCGCGCCCCTGACGGCTCAGCTCATTGGTGACGGAGTCGACGAGGAAGGGCATGTCGTCGGTGACGACTTCCACGACGGTGTGGCTGCAGGTCCACCCGTTCTCCTCCACGGTCGGGGTGTGCACCCGGACGTTGGCCGTGCCCTGGGGACGGGTCTCGGCGAGTCGGTAGTGGGAGAACGCGGCTCCGAAGACGTCGACCGGGTCACGGTCGCCGAGGTCCTCCGGTGCGGTGTGCAGGTAGTAGCGCTGGAGGAACGCGAGCACGGACTCGTGGTCCGTCGTGCCCTCGTCCGTCGTCCCGGTCGGTAGGTACCCCCCGACCGGGCTGTTCTCAGCTACCCGGGCGGCCCGTTCGAGCAGCTCGGCCTTGGCTTCGTCCAGCTTGGTCTGCATTGTCCTCTGGCTCCTGTCGCGCGCCGTTGCGTGACGTAGAAGGAAGTACGGTCTCCTCCCCTCCGGCGTAACGCCACGGCCCGGGGTGTCCGGTTCGCTTCGACGCTATGCCGCGAGGTGAGATGAGCGGGGTGATTTTCGCCAATGTCCACGCGCTCGACGGGTGTGACGCTGCTCTCCGCGGCGACCTGACCCGGGATGCGCGTGGCGCTTCGGGGCTCCTTGCGCCCCGGCTCCGCCCACAAGGACCAGCGACCGCCACCCGGACACGGATGTCCTCCGTGCTCACCGGGCGCAGGGCAGGGGCAGCGACTGCGCCCCCGCGAACTATCGCGCTGATCACGACCCAAGGCTATCGCTCCTCACCCAGGGCCCGTCATGAGCCGTATGTGTACAAATCCGGGGGGCGAACTTTGACGTTCTGCACAGCCCCGAACCGGCCACACCAGCCATGACCACGACAGGACACGGCGACACCGCCATGCCCCGGCACGGCGACACGGCGACACGGCGACACCGCCGCGGGCCGACATGACCGTGGTCCGGCACGGCCGCGGGCCGACGCCGCTACGACCCGGCACGACGACACGGGGCGGCGGCCCGAGCCCGCGGTGGAGTCCGGGGGCAGGATGGATGCGGAGGCGGACGCGGTCCGCGGCGTGGTGCGGGAGCCGAGGCGGGAGCCGACCGCACGCAGGCCCGCGGACGAAACGCCCGCCCACGGCCGGAACAGAAACCCGCGGCGGGTGAAAGTGGCGCAACCCCTTGCCCGCGCGGCAGGCTGGATCCACGTTGACCAGGAACAGCGCGCCAGCGACCACGGAGAGCGCACCGCCCACGGGACCGGTGCACACCCGAGAGGAGCCGCCCGCCATGCCCCCGAAGATCCTCATCGTGACCGGCGACGCAGCGGAGTCACTGGAGGTCATGTACCCCTACCAGCGCCTCCGCGAGGAGGGCTACGACGTCGACATCGCCGCCCCCACCCGCAAGAAGCTCCAGTTCGTCGTCCACGACTTCGAACCCGGCTTCGACACCTACACCGAGAAGCCCGGCTACACCTGGCCCGCCGACCTGGCCTTCGCCGAGGTCGACCCCGGCCAGTACGCGGCCCTGGTGATCCCCGGCGGCCGGGCGCCCGAATACCTCCGCAACGATCCCGAACTCCGCAAGATCCTCAAATCGTTCTTCGACGCGGACAAGCCGGTCGCCCAGATCTGCCACGGTCCCCTGCTGACGGCCGCGATCGACAGCCTCCGCGGCCGGCGCGTCACGGCCTACCCCGCCCTGGAACTCGACATGCAGTCCGCCGGGGCCGTCTTCCAGGACGCCGAGACCGTCGTGGACGGCACACTGGTCTCCGCCCGCGCCTGGCCGGACCACTCCCGCTGGATGCGGGAGTTCCTGACCGTGCTGCGCTCGAAGGCCCCGGTGACCTGAGCCCCGCCCGCGGTCCACGGGACGGCGACCCCGGACCCACGGGCCCACGGACTGCCGGTCCCGGGGCCCGGGAAGCGCGTCCCGCCCCCGGATCCGCGGACGCCGGTCCCCGGCGCCCGGTTCCCCGGCTCGGCTCGGGCTTCGGGACCGGCCCGGTCAGGCCGCCGGCCGTTCCGCTTCCGCCACGGCCTCGGCCAGCGTGTCCACCACGGGCACGCCCACCTCCTCCAGGCTGGCCCGGCTGTGCGAACCCCCGGTGTAGAGCACGGCCCGCGCCCCCACGTGCCGTGCCGCCACCGCGTCGTCGGCGGCGTCCCCGATCACCACCGTGCACGCGGGCTCCACACCGGTGAGCGCCTCCAGGTGCCGGACCATGTGCTCGGCCTTGCTGCCCCCGGACGGGCCGGTGCGGCCCTCGACGCGTATGAAGTGCGTCTCGATGCCGAACCCGCGGACCAGCGGTACCAGTTCCTCATGGCCGTACATGCTCAACAGCGACTGGCTGCGGCCCGCCGACCGCCAGCCCGCCAGCAGGTCCGCCGCCCCCTCGGTGAGCGAGCACCGCGTCCGGTGCTCGCTGTAGTACTGGTGGAAGACCACATCCATGACCTGCCACTCCGCCTCGGTGGGCAGCCGTCCCATCAGCCGCTCGTAGAACTTCGGCACCGGCACGCAGTACATCGCCCGGTACTGCTCCAGTGTGATCGGCTCAAGGCCCAGCTCGGCGGAGGCGGCGTTCGTCGCCCCGATGATCGCCTCGTTGTCGTGGAACAGCGTGCCGTTCCAGTCCCAGACGATGTGTGTGCTCCCGTGCGTCCCCATGCCGAAAAACGTACCGCGCGCCACTGACAATCAGCTGAACGCCAGGTCACCCCCGGTCACCGTGGTCAGGAGAGCCCCACCAGAGCGGGAATCTCCTGGGTCGCGTACCAGAGCAGCTCGTGGTCCTCGGCCCCGTCCACGACGAACTGCGCGTCGTCGTCCCCGTCGTCCGCCGCCGGGAGCGCCGTGACCGCCGCGGCCACGTCCGCCTCCGCGTCGGCCGCGTCGACGTGCACCGCCGCCGCCTTGGCCAGCGGCACCGGCCCGGTCACCCGCACCTCGCCCAGGGCCGCCGGATCGAGCCCGCGGTCCGGGTCGGGCATGGCGGTGCCGTCGGGCACGTCCACGGCGACCACGACCCGGCGCCGCCCGGCCCCCGGCTCCCCCGCCGCCAGTTGTCGCAGCGAGGCCAGCGCGGCGCGGCTGAGCGCCGCGTACTCCAGTTCCTCGATGTCGTCGGAGAGGTACCACTCGCGCAGCGCGGGCGTCACGGCGTACGCGACGAACGGTCCGCTGCCCAGTTCACCCGTCCTGTGCGCCTCGGCGAGACCGGGGAGGGTCAGGGGGACGTAGACGCGCATGGCCGGCCGCTCTTTTCGTGGTGGACGCTCCGCTGGGGCACCGAGGAGGGCGGTCCCGCGCCTCCCGGAGCGCCTTCAGGATACGTGGGGGTCACCGTCCGGGTCCCCTTTCGGGTCCCCGTCGGGGCCCGCGAACGCGTCCACCCGGTGCCCGTCGGATCACCCGGCGCCACCCCGTCACTGCTGGGTCTCCACCCCCTCGATCACCCGGATAGGTGAATTCCGCGGGCCCTCGCCGCGGGCCCGCGGCGCCTTGCCCGTACCGGCCGGGGCCCCGTACAAGATCCCCAGCAGCAAGTTACCGCCCGGTATCCACCGGGCCCGCCGAACGGGGAGCCCCATGAACAAGGTCATGACCAGGACCGCCCAGCGCCGCCCCGGCACCCGCCCGCCAGGCCGCCACGACTCCCGCCGCCCCGGCACCGCCCCGCCCCGCACCCCCTCGCCCCGCGCAGCGACCGCCGGCACCGCGGCCACCCGCACCCCGGCCGGCCGCGCCGCGACGCCGCACGCCCCGACTCCCGCGGTCCCTGCCGCCCCCGCCCCCGCCCCTGTCGCCTCCGTCCCTGTCGCCCCCGCCCCAGCCGTTCCCGGCCCGCCCACGAGCCGTACGACGCCCGTCCCGGCCACTCCCCCGCGCCCCACCGATCTCTTCGCAGACCGGCTCCTGGCCGTGCTGAGCGGCCAGCGCCCCGTCCACTGGATGCTCCGGCACACCGCGGGCCGCGCCTACGACGAGCTGGCCCGGCTCGCGGAGCGCGGTCAGCTGCGCACCCGCGGCACCCGCCCGGTCGTCCGGGACATCGGCTATTACGTCCCTCGCCGGGGCGCCATCGAGGCGTTCGCGCGCATCGGCGCCGGCGACCAGCTGCGCGCCATGGCCTTCCGTCTGGAGCGGGGCCCCGACCTGCGCTGGCGCTGCACGGCGGTGGAACTGGGCGGCCCCCGCGCCCCGCACACCGACGGCTGAGCACTCCGCCTCCGCAAACGCCGGAGGGCCGGTCCGCCCAAGCTGGGTGGACCGGCCCTCCGGACCGGACGCTACGGCGTTCCGGGCGCCGTCACTTCTTGCGGCGTCGGCCGCCCTTAGCCTGGCGGCGGCGCTCCGCACGGGTCAGACCGTCGGACTCGGAGCGCACCCGCTCGTCGTCGTCATAGGTGAAGTCGCCCTCGACGATGCCGCCCTCGCCGTCCACCGTCGCCGCGGAGAAGTGCAGGTCCCGTCGCTGCGGCGCGTCGAGGCCCTTGGCGCGGATCTCGGGACGGGAGCCCGCCTGCGCCGGCACCGCGTCCTGGACGCCGCCGCCCTCTTCCTCCGGCTGGGCGTCCTCGACCGGGACCTCCTCGACCTGCTGCTCGACCTGGACCTCCAGGTTGAACAGATAGCCGACGGACTCCTCCTTGATGCCGTCCATCATCGCGGTGAACATGTCGAAGCCCTCGCGCTGGTACTCGACCAGCGGGTCCTTCTGCGCCATCGCGCGCAGGCCGATGCCCTCCTGGAGGTAGTCCATCTCGTAGAGGTGCTCGCGCCACTTGCGGTCGAGGACCGACAGCACGACCCGGCGCTCCAGCTCGCGCATGATCTCGGAGCCGAGCTGCTCCTCACGCGACTCGTACTGCTCGTTGATGTCGTCCTTGATGGACTCGATGATGAACTCGGCGGTCAGCCCGGCCCGGTCGCCGGCCGCCTCCTCCAGCTCGTCGACGGTGACCTTCACCGGGTAGAGCTGCTTGAAGGCGCCCCACAGCCGGTCCAGGTCCCAGTCCTCGGGGAAGCCCTCGGCGGTCTCCGCGCCGACGTAGGCCGCGATCGTGTCGTCCATGAAGTGCTGCACCTGCTCGCGCAGGTCCTCGCCCTCCAGGACGCGGCGCCGCTCGCCGTAGATGACCTCGCGCTGGCGGTTGAGGACCTCGTCGTACTTCAGGACGTTCTTACGGGTCTCGAAGTTCTGCGTCTCGACCTGCGACTGGGCGGACGCGATCGCGCGCGTGACCATCTTGTTCTCGATCGGCACGTCGTCGGGCACGTTCGCCATCGACATCACGCGCTCGACCATCTGGGCCTTGAACAGGCGCATCAGGTCGTCACCGAGCGACAGGTAGAAGCGGGACTCGCCCGGGTCGCCCTGTCGGCCGCTGCGTCCGCGCAGCTGGTTGTCGATGCGGCGCGACTCGTGCCGCTCGGTGCCCAGCACATAGAGGCCGCCGGTCTCCTCGACCTCGTCCTTCTCCGCCTTGACGGCCTCCTCGGCCTTGGCCAGGGCGGTGGGCAGCGCCGCGGCCCACTCCTCGATGTGCTCCTCGGGGTCGAGGCCGCGCTGCCGCAGCTCCGCCTCGGCCAGGTCCGCGGGGTTGCCGCCGAGCTTGATGTCCGTGCCACGGCCGGCCATGTTGGTGGCCACGGTGACGGCGCCCTTGCGGCCGGCCTGGGCGACGATGATGGCCTCGCGGTCGTGCTGCTTCGCGTTCAGCACCTCGTGCTGGATGCCGCGCTTGCTGAGCTGCTGCGAGAGGTACTCGGACTTCTCGACCGAGGTGGTGCCGACCAGGATCGGCTGGCCCTTCTCGTGCTTCTCGGCGATGTCGTCGACGACCGCCTCGAACTTGGCGACCTCGGTGCGGTAGATCAGGTCCGACTGGTCCTTGCGGATCATCGGCTTGTTGGTCGGGATCGGCACCACGCCGAGCTTGTAGATCTGGTGGAACTCGGCGGCCTCGGTCATCGCCGTACCGGTCATGCCGGACAGCTTCTCGTAGAGGCGGAAGAAGTTCTGCAGGGTGATCGTGGCGAGCGTCTGGTTCTCGTCCTTGATGTCCACCCCTTCCTTCGCCTCGATCGCCTGGTGCATGCCCTCGTTGTAGCGGCGGCCGGCGAGGATACGGCCGGTGTGCTCGTCGACGATCATGACCTCGCCGTCGATGACGACGTAGTCCTTGTCGTTCTTGAACAGTTCCTTGGCCTTGATGGCGTTGTTCAGGTAGCCCACCAGCGGGGTGTTCACCGACTCGTAGAGGTTGTCGATGCCCAGCCAGTCCTCGACCTTGGTGACCCCGGACTCGTGGATGGCGACCGTGCGCTTCTTCTCGTCGACGTCGTAGTCGCCGGTCTCCTCGACGCCCTTGAGGGGGTTGCCCGCCTCGCCGCGCTTGAGGCGCGTGACCAGCTTGGCGAAGTCGCTGTACCACTTGGTGGCCTGGTCGGCGGGGCCGGAGATGATCAGCGGCGTACGGGCCTCGTCCACGAGGATGGAGTCGACCTCGTCGACGATGGCGTAGTTGTGGCCGCGCTGGACCAGCTCGTCCTTGGACCACGCCATGTTGTCGCGCAGGTAGTCGAAGCCGAACTCGTTGTTCGTGCCGTACGTGATGTCGGAGAGGTACTGCTCGCGGCGCTCGGCCGGCGTCATGCTCGCCAGGATGCAGCCGACGGACAGGCCCAGGAACTTGTGGACGCGGCCCATCATCTCGGAGTCGCGCTCGGCCAGGTAGTCGTTGACCGTGACGATGTGGACGCCGTCCGCGGAGAGGGCGTTGAGGTACGCGGGCAGGGTGCCGACGAGCGTCTTGCCCTCACCGGTCTTCATCTCGGCCACGTAGCCGAGGTGGAGGGCGGCGCCACCCATGATCTGCACGTCGTAGTGCCGCTGGCCGAGGACGCGCTTGGCGGCCTCACGCACGGTGGCGAACGCCTCGGGAAGCAGGTCGTCCAGGCTCTCCCCGTCGGCATACCGCTGCTTGTACTCATCGGTGAGGGCCCGCAGCTCGGCGTCGGAGAGGTCGACGAAGTCCTCTTCGATGGAGTTGACCTGGTCCGCGATGCGGTGCAGCTTGCGCAGGATCTTGCCTTCGCCTGCACGCATGATCTTCGTGAGGACGGACACTGGGTTGGTCTCCTTGCCGGTCGGGCCTGGGACGGTCGGTTTCCATTTGAACTGAGCAACGGCCATCGTATGCGAGGACCCCGTCGAGCCGGGAGCCCTGTCGTGGGGCAACGCCTTCAATTAGGAACAACGGTCGGAGGTCGTGGATGGTGCCGTACCCGGTCAGTGAATTGCGCGAATTGTGATCACGCGCTCACGCACCGCAAACCGATGGCTTTCGGCGGGCCCCGCGACCAGAATCACCCGATGGACCCCGTCACCCTCACCACCGCCCGCCTGCTGCTGCGCACCGTCGGACCGCGGGACAACGACGCCGTCCACGCCGCCGCGCAGGACCCCGACATCCAGCGCTGGACCACGATCCCCTCGCCGTACCTCCCCGAGCACGCCCGCGGCTTCACGGAGCAGCAGGTCCCCGAGGGCTGGGCGACCGGTTCCATGTACACCTTCGGTGTCTTCCTCCCCGCCGGTGACCTGGTGGGGATGCTCGGTCTGACCATGCGGTCCCTGGGCACGACCGAGATCGGCTTCTGGGCGAGCAGGGAACACCGGGGCCGCGGCTACATCACCGAGGCCACCGCCGCCGTCGCCCGCTGGGCCTTCACCGACCTCCACGTCGACCGTGTCGAATGGCGCGCCGAGGTCGGCAACCACGCCTCCCGCGCGGTGGCCGAACGCACCGGCTTCACCGTCGAGGGCACCCTGCGCTCCGCGATCAACAACAAGGGCGTACGCCGCGACTGCTGGGTGGGCTCGCTGCTGCCCTCGGACCTGGGCCTGCCGTCGACGGCGCCGTACCTGCCGACGCGGGACTGATCCGCCGACGCGACCGCGGCGGGCGGCCCACAGCCGTGGCGATGACCCGTGGCGCAGGCACGGCGATGACGCGCAGCACAGCAACGCAGCCGGGGCGACGATGCGCAGGCGTGGCGACGATGCGCAGGCGTGGCGACGGTCCTCAGTGTGGCGTTGGCCCTCAGAGCCGCGAAAGCGCAGGTCAGCCCGCGTTGTCAGTGCCGCCGTCTAGGGTGCGGAAGCATGACGACCCTCCCGCCCCCCACCGCTGAGCTCTCCGCGGACGACGCCCGCCGCATCGCCCTGCGCGCACAGGGCTTCCTCGGCTCCCCCGACCGCAGAGCAGGCGTCCGTGGTGTCCTCCGTCATCTGGGTGCGGTCCAGCTCGACACGATCTCCGTCCTCGCCCGCTCCCATGAGCTCGTTCCGTACGCCCGCCTCGGCGCGGTCGGCCGCAAGACCGTGGAGCGGGCCTACTGGAGCGACACGCACGCCTTCGAGTACTGGTCCCACGCGGCCTGTGTCCTCCCCGTCGAGGAGTGGCCGCACTTCGCCTTCCGCCGCCGCGCCTACCGCGGCCGCCCGCACTGGAACCACGAACTCCCCGACGGCACCTACGAACAGGTCATCAAGCAGTTGCGTGCCGAGGGTCCGCTGACGGCCACGGAACTGGGCGGCGCGAAACGCACCAGCGAGTGGTGGGACTGGTCCGGCTCGAAGGTCGCCGTCGAGCGCGCGCTGATGTACGGGGAGGTGGTGTGCGTGGAGCGCCGCGGCTGGAAGCGGGTGTACGACCTGGCCGAGCGCGCGATCCCGGGCCCCCTCCTGCACGACGAACTGGACGACACGGAGTGCGTGCGCCGCCTGGTCCGCCTGGCCGGCGAGTCCCTGGGCGTCGGCACCCGCGCCGACATCGCCGACTACCACCGCCTCAAGGGCGAACAGGTGGACGCGGTGATCGCCGACTCCGGCCTGGTCCCGGTCGCGGTGGAGGGCTGGTCCAAGCCGGCCTGGGCCGACCCGGCGGCGCTGGCGACACCGCCGCGCGGCCGTCACCGCACCACACTGCTGTCGCCGTTCGACTCTCTGGTCTGGGAGCGCGCCCGGACGGAAAGGATCTTCGGCTTCACCCACCGCCTGGAGGCGTACGTCCCCAAGCCCAAGCGTGTGTACGGCTACTTCGCCATGCCGGTGCTGGCCGGCGGCCGGCTCGTCGGCCGCGTCGACCCGGCCCGCGAGGGCCGCACCCTGGTCGCCAAGCAGGTCACCCTGGACGGCGCCAAGGCGGTCCCGGGCGTGGCCCAGGCCCTGGTGGAGGCGGCGAGCTGGGTGGACTGCACGGACGTCCGGGTGGAACGGGTGGACGCGGCCGAGCTGCGCGAACCGCTCGTCGGCGAACTCGCCCGCCTGCTCGGCTGAGCGTCAGCGGATCTCCAGGATCTTCTCCCGCATCGCGTAGACCACGGCCTCCATCCTGGAGTGCAGTTGCAGCTTCTCCAGGATGTTGCGCACGTGGTTCTTCACGGTGTTCTCGGAGATGTACAACTCCTTGGCGATGTCGCGGTTGTTCATCCCCGTGGCCACGAGCTTGAGCACTTCGAGTTCGCGGTCGGTCAGCCGCGGTGCCGGCACCAGCCGGCGCTCGTCGGTGCGCTGGATCATCGACTTGAACTCGGTGAGCAGTTTCGACGCCATGGACGGGCTGATCTGCGACTGCCCGTCCGCCACGGCACGGATGGCCGTGGCCACCTCGTCCGTGGAGATCTCCTTGAGCAGGTATCCGGTCGCGCCCGCCTTGATCGCGTCGTAGAGGTCGGCCTCCTCGTCGCTGATCGTCAGCATGATGATCTTGGCGCTGGGTGCCACCTCCTTGATGGAGGTGCACGCCTCGATCCCGCCGCGCTTGGGCATCCGCACGTCCATGAGCACGATGTCGGGCAGCAGGTCGGCGGCCTTGTCGACGGCCTCGGCGCCGTCGCCCGCCTCTCCCACGACCTGGATGTCCTCCTCGGCGGCGAGCACGATCTCCAGACCACGGCGGAAGAGGGCGTGGTCGTCCACGACCAGGACTCTGATCGGCTCCTTGCGCAAGGAGCCCGCCTCCGGGCCCGTACCGACGACGCCGTCGGCGTCCGCGTCCCGCATCGGTCCGAAGCTGTCCGCCATCGTTCCTCCCCCTGAGGCTGTGGCCTGTGGTCCTGTGCCATCGCCAACCCAAGGCAACGGCCCACCGGTTGGGCCGGTCCGGTCATGATTTCATGCCTGGACGACGCCGCGGTGACGAGCGGGGCGCGAAGTGGTCGCACACCGGTGCCCCTGGGGGCGCACACGCGCTCCAGGGGCACCCGCTCAACCATCGGCCGGGTCGTCAGCCGCCCAGCGTGCCACCAGCCGCGGGGAATTCCGCCCGCGCGATCATCGGGTCCGTGCTGAGGTGGATGACTCCGTAGTCGTAGGCGTGCCGCCGGTAGACGACGCTCGGTTCCTTGGTCTCGGAGTCGATGAACAGATAGAAGTCGTGGCCGACCAGCTCCATCTCGTAGAGGGCCTGGTCGAGGCTCATCGGGGAGGCGACGTGGGTCTTCTCGCGGACGACGAGGGGGCCTTCACCCTTCACTTCCAGCGGGCCGATCTTCTTCGTGAGCACTCCGTCCGTCTCTTCCTCGTGGACGGGGTGGCCGTTCCCGTTGAGCGTCGCCGCTCCCGGGACGTGGTCGGGGACCTCGGCGGCCGGGACCCGGCGGGCGCCGCGACGCGAGAACCGCTTGTCGTGCTGCTTTCGCAGCCGGGCGCCCAGCTTCTCCGCCGCCAGGTCGAGTGCCGCGTACGGGTCGCTGGCCGCTGCCTCCGCCCGGATCACCGGACCGCGGGAGCGGAGCGTGATCTCCACTCGGTCACAGCGGTCGGCCTGTCGGGGGTTGGGCTCCTTGGACACCTCGACGTCGAGGCTGATCACCTTGCCGTCGAGCTTCTGGATCTTCTCCAGCTTCAGCTTCTCGGCCACGTGCTTGCGGAACCGCTCGGGCACCTCGGTCTTGCGGCCCTTGACGACGATGTCCACGCAGAACTCCGTTCCCGGATCGCTCCGCTGCGAGGGCGGAGCTTCTCCCTTTTGCACCAGGCTCCGGTCGACCCGGAACCCCGGAACTTCGGACTCGGTGACGTCCACCTCCTCCCCCATGGGCAAGATCTCCGCCTGGCCGGCGCGGCTCATTACGGATAACCGCAGCCACGGCAATCGGATATCGGAGGCATAGCCTGCGGCTTTCCCTCACAACCGAACATATCTCGCCCGTACGGATGTCGTCACCCTCTACTGCGGCGTACCTCCGATCAAGTGAATAGACCCTCTTACTACCTGCAACAACGTAAGTTTGGAGTCAGTACCGGATTATTTCGAAGGAATCCGGCGGGGCTGCGATCACTGCCGCGCGGATCAACCGTCCGGCGCCGTTCGTGTCCGCCATTCCCGCTCCTTCGTAGGTCGCGTTACGTCTCTCTTCCTGCGATCCGCCGATCCGTTCCTCCCTTCCTTCCCGAGTTGCGCGCTCGTACACAATCCTTCTCCCTATCTCCTCAGCCGGCGCGTCCCGCACGGCCCGCGCCGCCTCCGTCAGCGACGCGCCGGTCGTCAGCAGATCGTCGACCAGCACCGGGTGACCGCCGGCGAGCAGCCGGGCACCGCCCGCCATGACCTCCAGCGCGCCCGCGAGATTGCGCTGACGCTGCCGGGAGTTGAGCCCCGACTGGTCGGCCACGGCCCGCCGCTGCCGCAGTACGCCGGCCACCCGCGCCCGCCGTCCGCTCCGCCGCAGCTCACCGGCGGCGGCGAGGGCGATCCGGCGCACCGGATCGTGACCACGCGCCCGCACGGCCCGCCGCGCGGACGGCACCGGGACGAGCAGCACGGGCGCGTCCTGCCGCCCGCACCCCGCGCGCACCGCCCGAGCGAGGGCGGCACCGAGGGGCCGTGCCAGTGCCAGCGCGCCGCGTTCCTTGTGCGCGAGGAGGGTCGCCCGTACCTCGTCCGCGTAGGGAGCCGCCGCGTGCACGACCGGCAGGCCGGGCGGTTCCGGTACCGGCCGCACCCGGCTCGGCGCGGCCCCGGTGAGGGCGGCACGGCACTCCGGGCAGAGCACCGTGCGAGACCTGCCGCAGCCCGCGCACTCGGCCGGCAGCACCAGGTCGGTGAGGTCCTGCAACCATCCCGGCATGCGCACCACTGTGCCAACGCGGGAGCCACCCGGCCACCCCTGTGGAAAACTCCCTGTGGACAACTCTGCGCAGGCCGTAACGGCGGTCACCCACACGAGTTACAGCGCCGCCCCCTCACCCCGGATAGATCGGCGCCGTCCCGTCCTTGACGACCTTCTGCCACTGCGCCCCTGACGGCAGCCGCACGATCCCGTCCTCCGAGTACGCCACCAGCGGCACCCGCTCGTCCTCGGACGCGGTGATCGCCCTCACCCCGGTCAGCGCCGCGGGCGCCTGGCCCTCCGGCACGGAGCCGTCGACCTGGACGTAGGACATCTGCTGCACACCCCCCTGCTCGCGCCCGACCACCACCAGGCGGCTGTCACCGGCCCACGACATGGTGGTGACCTCCTCCAACCCCGGCGCCGCGGACCGCAGTTCGACGACCGCCGGTCCCTCGCCCGAGGTGTCGTCGCGCTCGATCCGCCCGATGAGCAGCGACTGCCGGCCGTCCTTCTCCACGACCAGCGCCATCCGCGCCCCGTCGGCGGCCACCCGGATGTCCTTGATCCGACCGGACAGCCCCGGGACCCGCACCGACTCCGGTTTCCCGGAGCCCTGCTTCAGCAGGAGCAGCCGTGGATCCCGGTGGTTCCGGTCGGCCACCCACAGATCACCCTGTGCGTCCCAGGTCGGCGTGGCGAGCCGGTCGTCCTTGGTGGTGCCGTTACTGGTCACGACGGCGGAACCGAGCGAACCCCCGGGCGTCAGCGCCGTGACGTACAGCGATGTCCCGTCGCTGCTGACCCCGGCGGCGGTGTGCTCGTCGCGCGAGACCGCCACGGACCCGAATTCCTTGTCGCCCTGGCCGAAGGCGCCCGGCACCGGCACGGCGGTGGTACTCGTGCTGCCGCCCGCGATCCGCACCAGCCGGTGCTTGCTGTCGAAGAAGTACAGGTAGCCGGGGCCCTTCGCGGCGCCGTGCCAGGCGACGGTCTCGGCCCGGTCGGCGCTCAGCTCGCACAGCGTCCTGTCGTCCGGCCCCTGCAACTCGACCGAGTCCACGGTGGGCGTCAGGTTCCGCAGTGTGAACAGCAGTTGCGTCGCCATCTCGGCGCACTGCGGCTCGCCGGCCCGGGCCGCCTGCCCGTTCAACGGGACCGTGAGCCTGTTCTGGTCGTCGGGCGTCAGCGCGCTCGCGCCCTTCTGCAACGCCGTCCCCGTCGGGAAACTCGACCGCACCACAGGTCCGAGCCAGTTCGTGGGCCCGTTCAGCAGCGAGCGCACCACCTGGGTCATCGGATCCACCCGGGTGCGCAGGAAGACCGGATCGGCGACGGCCACCGGCTCCCCGCCGGGCCCGACCGAGCTGTGCGACGCGAAGTAGTACTTGTTGACCGGGGTGTAGTTCCGCTGGAAGTCGGACTTGCCCATCACGACGCCCTGCGGCAACGTGTCGATGCGCCACTGCCCGGTCTTGGTGTCCCGGCTCAGGTGCAGCCGCTTGGCGTACGCCCCCTTGGCGGGCGCGTACGCCTGCTGCGCGTCGACGGTGGCGACCCTGGTCCCGGCCAGTACGTAGGTGAGGCTGCCGGGATCCTCCCGCGCGGCGGCCCCCTGGTCGGACTCGGTGCTCGGCCCGTCGGCGAGCACCGTGGTCCCCTGCTCCGGCCGCCACTTCCCCGCCGCGGCCGGGGTCAGATACTTGCGGGCCGTGTCATAGCTCGGGTCGTCACTGGTCAGCGCCTCCAGGAAGCCCTGCACGATCTCGCCGGGCGCGGCGTTCTCCTGGGGCGGCATGGCGAACACGCGCACCTGTGTGTCCTGCCGGGGCGTCGACTCGACGTCCCGCAGGTCACCGCTGTCCGGCATCGAGGCGCACCCGGCCAGCAGTACGGCACCACAGGCGGCGTACGCCACCGCGCGCACCGGCCGACGCCGGACGCCCCCCTCGCGGTCAGCGCCCACGAAATGCCTCCCCTGAGGTGTGCGAATCCCCCGCTGCCGTCGCCGTGTCCCGGCTCGCGTCCGACGCGGCCTCCGCGGGTGCGGGCGCGTCGTCCATGCGCCGGACGGTTCCGGACTGCCGGGGCACGACGCGCGCCCCGTTGCCGGGCAGCGCCGTCGGATCGGCGGCCGGAACCACGGTGGCCGGCCGCTGCGCGATCGGGGCGCGCGACGACAGCGACGGCGCCTGCCCGCCCGAGGGCTGCGCCGGCACCATGGCCCGCTTGTCCGCGCCACCGTGCGGCACACCGGCCCCGCCCTGTTCCGCGTTGCGCCGCGAGTCCTTCGGCTCCAGCGGTATCGGCGAGCCCCGAAGCGGCTCGTCCGCGGTCCGCGGCAGCGTCAGCCGGAACTGCGATCCGCCGCCCGGCTCGCCCCACGCCTGGAGCCAGCCGCCGTGCAGCCGCGCGTCCTCCAGGGCGATGGACAGCCCCAGACCCGTACCGCCCGTGGTACGCGCGCGTGCCGGATCGGCCCGCCAGAAACGGCTGAAGACCCGGGTCGCCTCGCCGGGCTTGAGCCCGACGCCGTAGTCGCGCACCGCGACCGCGACGGCGCCGCCGGCCGCGGCCATCCTGACCACGACGTCCCTGCCCTCGCCGTGCTCCACCGCGTTGACGACGAGGTTGCGCAGCACCCGCTCCACACGCCGGGCGTCCGCCTCCGCGACCACGGGCTGCTGGTCGCCGACGACACGTATCCGGCTGCCCTTCCGCTCGGCCAGCGGCTCGGCCCCGCTGACCACCCGCCGTACGACCTCCCGCAGGTCTATCGCCTCGGCCTCCAGCGCCGCCGCGCCCGCGTCGAACCGGCTGATCTCCAGCAGGTCGGCGAGGAGCGACTCGAAGCGGTCCAGCTGGTCGGCGAGCAGCTCCGCCGAACGGGCGGTCACCGGATCGAAGTCCTCGCGTGCCTCATGGATCACGTCGGCGGCCATACGCACCGTCGTCAGCGGGGTGCGCAGTTCGTGCGACACGTCGGAGACGAACCTCCGCTGCATCCGCGACAGGTCCTCCAACTGCTGGATCTTCAGCTGCAGGTTCTGCGCCATCTTGTTGAACGCCTCGCCGAGACGCGCGATGTCGTCCTCGCCGGTGACCTTCATCCGTTCCTGCAGACGGCCCGCCGACAGTCGCTCCGCGATCCCGGCCGCCATCCGCACGGGCGTCACGACCTGCCGCACCACCAGCCACGCGATGGCCCCGAGGAGTACGACGACGAACAGCCCGGCGGTCGCGAGCGTGCCCTTGACCAGGCTCAGCGACTTCTCCTCCTGCGTCAGCGGGAAGAGGTAGTACAGCTCGTACGGGTCCCCGTTCGGGTCGTTCACCTGCTTGCCGATGACCAGCGCGGGCTGGGACGCCTTGCCGTTGCTGTAGACGACACGGGTGTAGCTCTGGGCCGCCGTCGTACTGGTGTGGACCCGCGCGCGCAGGTCCACGGGCACGCTGGCGGACGGGTCGACGTATCCGGAGCCGCGCGGGCTGCGCCCGCCGCCGCTGTCGTCGCCCGCGGGGAGCGTCACCACGTCGAAGGCGCCCTGGCCACCGCTGGACAGCGACTCCACGAGGTCGCTCATCCACTGGATGACGTTCTGCGACTGCCGGCCGTCGACCGCCGAGGTGTCGTCCCCGGTGCTGCTCGATGCCTCGTCGGCCTGCTGCTTGGCCACCGCGAACCCGCCGGTGGCCTGGCTCTGCGACGCCTTCACCTTGGCGTCCAGCAGGCCGTTGCGCACCTGCCCGATGACGACGAAACCGAGCAGCAGGACGACGCCCAGCGACATCAGCAGCGTCGTGACGACGACCTTGAGCTGGATGTTGCGCCGCCACAGCCGCATGACCGGCAGCAGCGGCCGACGCACCCAGCGCACGAACAGGCGCAGCACCGGGCTGCCCCGCACTCCGCCCTGCAACAGCCCGCCTTCGAGGAGGCGTCCCCAGCCCGACCCGGCCGTCTTCCGGCCGACAGGCCGCCCCGGGCTCTCCCCGGGACGGCCGGGAGCCGAAGCGGCACTGTCTCCCGACACGTCAGCTCGGTCCGGCCTTGTAACCGACGCCACGGACGGTCACCACGATCTCCGGCCGCTCCGGATCCTTCTCGACCTTGGACCGCAGCCGCTGCACGTGCACGTTCACCAGCCGCGTGTCCGCCGCGTGCCGGTAGCCCCACACCTGTTCCAGCAGCACCTCGCGGGTGAACACCTGCCACGGCTTGCGGGCCAGCGCCACCAGCAGATCGAACTCCAGCGGCGTCAGCGCGATCGACTGCCCGTCCCGCTTCACGGAGTGCCCGGCCACGTCGATGACCAGGTCACCTATGGTGAGCTGCTCCGGAGCCGGCTCCTCCGACCTGCGCAGCCGCGCGCGGATCCGGGCCACCAGCTCCTTCGGCTTGAACGGCTTGACGATGTAGTCGTCGGCGCCCGACTCCAGGCCCACGACCACATCCACGGTGTCGCTCTTGGCGGTGAGCATCACGATCGGCACACCGGACTCCGCGCGGATCAGCCGGCACACCTCGATGCCGTCCCGGCCGGGCAGCATGAGGTCGAGCAGCACCAGATCGGGCTTGGTCTCGCGGAAAGCGGCGAGCGCCTTGTCGCCGTCGGCCACGAAAGACGGCTCGAAACCTTCACCTCGCAGCACGATGCCGAGCATCTCGGCCAGCGCGGTGTCGTCATCGACGACGAGGACTCGTCCCTTCATAAACGACATCATCCCATTCTCATAACGGCGAAGGTGGCGCAGGTGAGCAGGCTCACCGGCCAGTGACGATAGTCGTACGGGACCGTCACTGTCTGCCCCTGTCCTTCGACACCGGTGTCAGCGACGGACACCGCCCCTGGCAACGGCGGATGTCGCCGCGGCAGCGGCGGAGCGCGTGCCGCTCCGGCCGGCCGCCGCGGCGCGGTGGTCACAGGCGGTGGCGGCCCTCCCCCCACGACGGCGCGCCACGGACGTCATACGGCTACGGCCCCACTCGTACCGGCGGCCGGAGCAGCCCCGCTTCGCTGAAAGACGGCAGCCCACTTCGGCCGACCGAGCAGGACCACTTCGGCGAACCCAGCGCACGACCGCACGACCGCACGACACCCCGCCTGTTCCGCCCCCGTCATCCCCTCAGTCCCCTCAGTCACCACCGTCACCACCGTCCCCGCCGCCTACGGCTCCCCCTCCTTTCTCACGCCCCGGTCCGCTGACCGACCGAGCCGGAGATCAGCTCCGCGAGCACGGCGCCCGTCACGGGCGAGACGACGCCCGCGTCGGTGACGATCGCCGTCACCAGTTCGGGCGGCGTCACATCGAACGCCGGGTTGTACGCCTGCGTTCCCAACGGCGCCACCACAACCCCGCCGCCCGCTCCGCCGACCGGTGCCCGCGGCGCAGTGAGCTCTGTCACCTCGTATCCGGGCCGCTGCTCGACCTCGATGGACGCCCCGTCCGGCGTGTCCGGATCCACCGTCGTCACCGGCGCCACCACGATGAACGGCACGTGGTGGTACCGCGCCAGCACCGCGAGCGGATAGCTGCCCACCTTGTTCGCCACCGACCCGTCGGCCGCGATGCGATCGGCACCGACCAGCACCGCGTCCACCTCTCCCGCCGCGAACAGCGATCCGGCCGCGCTGTCGGTGAGCAAGGAGTACGCCATGCCGGTGCGGGCCGCCTCGTACGCCGTCAGCCGCGCGCCCTGCAACAGCGGACGCGTCTCGTCCACCCACAGCCGGCGCAGCCGCCCTTCCCGGTGCGCGGCGAGCGCCACGGCGAACGCGGTCCCCTCCCCGCCCGACACCAGTGACCCGGTGTTGCAGTGCGTGAGGATCCGGTGTCCCCCGCCGGGCAGCAGCTCGTCGAGCAAGGCCAGCCCGTACCCGGCCATCCGGGCGGATGCCTCGGCGTCCTCCCGGTGCATCGCCCGCGCGGCGGCCAGCGCGGCCGCCGCCGCCCGCTGCGGGTCCCCGCCCTCGGCGAGCGCAGCCCGGTGGGCGGCCTGTGCCCTGCGCACCCCGACGGACAGGTTCACCGCGGTGGGCCGGGCGGCCTGGAGCGCGCCCGCGGCCTCGTCCACGTCGAAACCCCGTACGGCGGCGAGCGCGACGCCGTACGCCCCCGCGATGCCGAGCAGCGGCGCCCCGCGCACGGCGAGCGTACGGATCGCCTCGACCAGAGCCGGCGCGTCGGTGCACACCAGCTCGACCTCCTCGGTCGGCAGTCTGGTCTGGTCGAGAAGGACCAGTACGGGCCCTTCAGGCGGCTCCTCCCAGCGGATCACCGGTATCTCGGTCGCGTGCCTGCCCTCGCCGGTGTGCGCGTCCTGATCAGCCATGCGGTCAGTCTGCCCCGTATCCCACGGACAATTGAAGGTGTGCAGCCCGTACCGCAGCCGGTCCCCTGGCCTCCGCCCCATGGCACGATGGCTGCCAACCTGCCGCCGCGACCGCGGACGGGCACCGAGAAGGAGCACCGATGAACGACACTCCGGGCTGGGCCTCGCCCGGATCCACCCCGTCCAACGGGCAGGAACCGGGCGCGTCCGGTCCTGTCGACCCCGCCGGCCGGCCGGTGCCCGCACCGCCCGCCGACCAGCCGGGCGCGGACCCACAGGCCCCCGGCTCGAAGTGGTCCGAGGAGCAGCCGCCACCCGGCCAGTGGTCCGCGCCCGCCGGCGCCCCGGCCCCGGGCCAGGCACCGCCGCCCCCACCGGCCGGCCCGGGCTGGGGCGCCCCGCACCCGGGCGGCCAGGGAGGTCACGGCGGCTACGGAGGCCCGGGGGGCTACGGAGGGTACGGAGGAGCCGGCGGCTACGGAGGCTGGGGCGTGGGCTGGGGCGGCCCCCCGCCCGCGGCCAAGCCCGGCGTCATCCCGCTGCGCCCACTCGGTGTGGGCGAGATCCTCGACGGCGCCGTCTCCACCATGCGCACCTACTGGCGCACCGTCCTGGGGATCTCGCTGACCGTCGCGGTCGTCACGGAGATCGTCGTCATCCTCCTCCAGGGCTTCGTCCTCAACGACACCGCGACCACCGACACTCTCAACGACCCGAGCGCCAGCTTCGACGAACTCTCCCGCGCCATGGGCGAGACCATGCTCAGCTCCACCGCCGTCCTGCTGATCTCCTCCATCGGCACCGTCGTCGCCACCGCTCTGCTGACGACCGTGACCAGCCGGGCCGTCCTGGGCAGGCCCGTGACCACCGGCGAAGCCTGGCGGGAGGCCCGCCCGCGGATCGGCAGGCTGATCGGCCTGATCTTCCTGCTGCCGCTCATCTCCCTCGGCATCATGCTCTGCGGGGCGCTGCCGGGCATACTCGTGGGCATCGCCGGCGCGGGGGACACCGCCGTCTTCCCGCTCCTCGTCCTCGGCCTGCTCGCGGCGCTCGTCGTCGTGATCTGGCTCATGGTCCGCTTCTCGCTGGCCTCGCCCGCGCTGATGCTGGAGCGGCAAGGCGTCCTGAAGTCGATGAGCCGCTCCACAAAGCTGGTCCGCGGCTCCTGGTGGCGGGTCCTCGGCATCCAACTGCTCGGCGGGATCATCGCGAACATCATCGCGTCGATCGTCATCATCCCCTTCGCCCTGATCGGCTCCGCGCTGAGCGACGACGGCCTCTCCGGTTTCCTCGGCGGGACCGGCGGCGTCGGCTGGACGTTCCTCATCATCAGCGGCATCGGCTCGGTGATCGGCTCCATGGTCACGTTCCCGATCAGCGGCGGCGTCAGCGTCCTCCTCTACATCGACCAGCGCATCCGCCGGGAGGCCCTCGACCTCGAACTGGCCCGCGCCGCCGGGGTCCAGGACTACGGCGCGCCCGCGCCGGGCCCCATTCCGGGGAGCTGACGCGGTGAGCCTGCCGGGGGGAGTACCGAGCACCGTGCCGGTCGTGCCGCACGCCGCCGGGCCCGCCGTCCGCAGCCTGCTGCGAGCGGGCGACCCGGCCCTGCTGTCACTGGCGGGCTCGGGCGACGGGCCGCCGGTGACCACCCCGCGCGATCCGGCGCGGGAGGCCGCCCGGCGCGAACTGTCCAAGGGGATGTACCACGAGAACGATCCCAGTCTGCTCCAACGGGCCCTGAACGCCTTCTGGGACTGGCTCGGCAGGGTGCTCGACGCCGCCGCCTCGGCGACACCGGGAGGGACGATCGGCCTGGTCGTGGTCGTACTGGCCGTCGTCGCCGTACTGGCCGCCCTGTGGTGGCGCCTGGGCACCCCGCGCCGCCGCCCGGTCTCCGTCCCCGCCCTCTTCGACGACCGTCCCCGCAGCGCCGCCGAACACCGCGCCGCCGCCGAGGCGCAAGCCGCCCAGGGCCACTGGAACCAGGCCGTCCAGGAACGCATGCGGGCCGTCGTCCGCGCCCTCGAAGAACGCGCCCTGCTCGACGCCCGGCCCGGCCGCACCGCCGACGAGGCGGCCGCGGAGGCCGGTCGTGCCCTGCCCGCGCACACGGACCGACTGCACGCCGCCGCGCGGGAGTTCGACGACGTCACGTACGGCGGCCGCCGGGCACACCGGCAGACGTACGACCGCCTCGTCGAACTCGACCGTGACCTGGAGCGCACCAAGCCCGCCCTCGCCACCAGCAGCCACAACACGGCCCACAGCAGCCGCCAGGGGGCCGCCGGATGACCACCGGGGCCACCTTCCCGTCCACCTCGGCCTCGCTCACCACCCGCCAGGTGTGGACCCGCACGCGGGGCATCGTCCTCGCGCTCGTCCTGCTGCTCGCGGGCGCCGTCGTGATCGCCGTCGTCCGCTCCGATGCCCGGCACGGCGCCCTCGACCCCCGCTCCGCCGACCCCTACGGCAGCCGCGCGATCGCCGAGCTGCTCGCCGACCACGGCGTGTCCACGCGGGTGGTGACCACACTGGACGAGGCCCGCACCGCGGCCGGCCCGGACACCACCCTCCTGGTCGCCGTGCCCGACCTGCTCACGCCCGGCCAGCAGACCGCGCTGTACTCCGCCACCGCGGGGTCCGGCGGGCGCACCCTCCTCGTCGCCGCCGGCAGTCCGTCCGTGGAACGCCTCGCGCCCGGCGTGACCGCGGACCCCGCCACCAGCTTCGGCTCGACCCTCACCCCCGAGTGCGCCCTGCCCGCCGCCGCCCGCGCCGGCGCGGCCGACACGGGCGGCGTCCGCTACACCACCACGCACCTCGACGCCGACACGTGCTACCCCAGCCGGCGCCTGGCCACCTTGGTACGTGTCCCCGCCGCTTCCGGGAGCGGCGACACCGTCGTTCTCGGCGCGCCCGACATCCTCTACAACGACCGCCTCGACGAGCAGGGCAACGCCTCGCTCGCCCTTCAACTCCTCGGCTCCCGCCCCCATCTGGTCTGGTACCTCCCCTCGCTCTCCGACGCCTCGGCCACCGGCACGGGCGACCAGAAGGACTTCCTGGACCTGCTTCCCTCCGGCTGGCTCTGGGGCACGCTGCAACTGTTCATCGCGGCGGTCCTCGCCGCCTTCTGGCGGGCACGCCGGCTCGGCCCCCTCGTACCCGAAAGACTTCCGGTCG
Organism: Streptomyces sp. NPDC056161; assembly: GCF_042268025.1. NCBI lineage: Bacteria > Bacillati > Actinomycetota > Actinomycetes > Kitasatosporales > Streptomycetaceae > Streptomyces > Streptomyces sp. NPDC056161. The sequence continues at coordinate 2,986 of NZ_JBHJUV010000003.1, read as the reverse complement.
CGATCCGTGCCTCCGAGACCGTCGAAGGCCGCGCCCGCCTCTACCGCAAGGCCGACGCCCGTGACCGCGCCGCCGCAGCTCTCCGCTTCACCACCCGCACCCGCCTCGCCCCCCTCGTCGGCGTCCCCGTCGCCCAGGCGCACGCGCCCGAAGCTCTGCTGCCCGCCCTGTCCGCCCACCTCCACGGCGACGCACAGGACCTGCACCCCCTCCTCTTCGGGCCCCCGCCCGGCGACGACGCAGCCCTCATCGCCCTCACCGACCGACTCGACGCCCTCGAAAGAGAGGTACGCCGTCCATGATGGACCCGACCACTGACAACGCCGGGAGCACCGGGGATCCGGGCGACGCCCGCGCCACCCTGGAAACCCTGCGCGCCGAGATCGCCAAAGCCGTGGTCGGCCAGGATCCCGCCGTGACCGGTCTCGTCGTCGCCCTGCTGTGCCGTGGACACGTCCTGCTGGAAGGCGTCCCCGGAGTCGCCAAGACACTCCTGGTCCGCGCCCTCGCCTCCGTGCTCGAACTGGAGACCAAGCGCGTCCAGTTCACCCCCGACCTCATGCCGAGCGATGTCACCGGCTCCCTCGTCTACGACACCCGCACTGCCGAGTTCTCCTTCCAGCCCGGCCCGGTCTTCACCAACCTCCTGCTCGCCGACGAGATCAACCGCACGCCTCCGAAGACCCAGTCCTCCCTGCTGGAGGCGATGGAGGAACGCCAGGTGACCGTCGACGGCACCCCCCGGCCACTCCCGGAGCCGTTCCTGGTCGCGGCCACCCAGAACCCCGTCGAGTACGAGGGCACCTACCCCCTCCCCGAAGCCCAGCTCGACCGCTTCCTGCTGAAGCTGACGATCCCGCTGCCCGCCCGGCAGGACGAGATCGACGTCCTCACCCGCCACGCGGCCGGCTTCAACCCGCGCGACCTGCGCGCCGCCGGCCTGCGCCCCGTGGCGGGCCCCGCAGCCCTCGAAGCCGCCCGCGCGGCGGTCGCCAAGACGACCGTCTCCCCCGAGATCATCGCCTACGTGGTGGATGTCTGCCGTGCCACCCGTGAATCGCCCTCCCTCACCCTGGGCGTGTCCCCGCGCGGCGCCACCGCCCTGCTCGCCACCGCACGCGCGTGGGCGTGGCTGACGGGCCGCGACTACGTCATCCCCGACGACGTGAAGGCCCTCGCCCTGCCGACCCTCAGGCACCGTGTGCAGCTACGCCCGGAGGCCGAGATGGAGGGAGTGACGGCCGACTCCGTCATCAACGCCATCCTCGCCCACGTCCCGGTTCCCCGCTGATGCCGCTCACCGGACGCGCCGCCCTGCTGGCGGCCCTCGGCTCCGTCCCCGTCGGTATCTGGGATCCCGGCTGGACGGGCATCCTCGCGGTCAACGGCCCGCTCGCCGTGGCCTGCGCCTGCGACTTCGCCCTTGCAGCACCCGTACGACGCCTGATCCTGAGCCGCTCCGGAGACACGTCCGCGCGTCTGGGCGAGACCGCTGATGTGACGCTGACCGTCACCAACCCCTCGCGCCGTCCGCTCCGGGCCCGGCTGAGGGACGCCTGGCCACCCAGCAGCTGGCAGCCGGGCACGGAGATCACGGCCTCCCGCCACCGCCTCACCGTGCCCCCGGGTGAACGCCGGCGCATCACGACCCGGCTGCGCCCCACCCGCCGCGGCGACCGCCAGGCCGACCGCGTCACGATCCGCTCCTACGGCCCCCTCGGCCTGTTCTCCCGCCAGGGAACCCACAGTGTGCCGTGGACGGTGCGGGTCCTGCCGCCCTTCACCAGCCGCAAGCACCTCCCGTCGAAGCTCGCGCGACTACGCGAACTCGACGGCCGCACCAGCGTCCTGACCCGCGGTGAGGGCACCGAGTTCGACAGCCTGCGCGAATACGTCCCCGGCGATGACACCCGCTCCATCGACTGGCGGGCGACGGCACGCCACACAGCCGTGGCCGTCCGCACCTGGCGCCCGGAACGGGACCGCCACATCCTGCTGGTGCTGGACACCGGCCGTACCTCGGCCGGCCGGGTCGGCGACGCCCCGCGCCTGGACGCCTCCATGGACGCCGCCCTGCTCCTCGCGGCGCTCGCGTCCCGCGCCGGCGACCGTGTGGACCTCCTCGCCTACGACCGCCGGGTACGGGCTCTGGTCCAGGGACGTAAGGCAAGCGATGCCCTCCCGTCCCTGGTGGCCGCGTTGGCCACGCTCGAACCCGAACTCGTCGAAACGGATGCCCGAGGGCTGGCCGCCACGGCGCTCCGTACGGCGCCTCGCCGTTCCTTGCTCGTCCTGCTCACGTCCCTGGACGCGGCGCCGGTCGAGGAGGGCCTGCTTCCCGTGCTCGCGCAGCTCACCCAACGGCACACGGTCGTGGTGGCCTCGGTCGCCGATCCCCGTATCGCCGAGATGGCGACCGCCCGGGGAGACACCGACGCGGTCTACGAGGCCGCTGCGGCGGCTCAGGAACAGGCCGAACGGCACCGCACAGCGGAACAACTGCGTCGTCACGGCGTGACGATCGTCGACGCCACACCGGACGACTTGGCCCCGGCACTGGCGGATGCATACCTCGCTTTGAAGGCGGCTGGCCGACTCTGACCAAGTACCGTGCCAGAAATCCACCCAGAGAACGGGCACGGTCAGCTCCGACCCCTAAACGCAGAAATCCCCCGTGCCCAAGAGCACGGGGGATTCCCCACAATTAGTTCGGCGGCGTCCTACTCTCCCACAGGGTCCCCCCTGCAGTACCATCGGCGCTGTAAGGCTTAGCTTCCGGGTTCGGAATGTAACCGGGCGTTTCCCTCACGCTATAACCACCGAAACACTACGAAACTCAAACCGCCACACCACCCACACAAGTAGGCGGGGCTGTTCGTGGTTTCAGAACCAACACAGTGGACGCGAGCAACTGAGGACAAGCCCTCGGCCTATTAGTACCGGTCAACTCCACCCGTCACCGAGCTTCCATATCCGGCCTATCAAC